>JADZDA010000287.1 GCA_020851255.1 Burkholderiales bacterium
ACGGTGAGCGCCGCGAGCGCGAACGTCGCCGCCGCGACGCCGAACGCACGCGCGCGCGGCAGGCCGGTGCCCGCGAGAAACAGCCACGCACCGGCGAACGCGATGACCACTTCGATTCCGAGCCCGACCGCGAGAGCGTCCCAGAGCGCCAACCCGACCTTCGGCGACGACGATCCGGCGAGCGGCAGCTCCGCCCGATGGACGGCCGCGTCGAGCACCCAGTGCGAGAGCACCGCGATCCCGATCAGCGCCGCGGCGCGCACGCGCGCCACGCGCAGCCGTCCGAGCGCGATGCTCGCGATCGCCGCGGCGATCGCGGACCAGGCGAGCGCGCCCGCGAGGCCGTGCGAAACCGGGAAATCGAAGACCGGCTGTCGACTGCGCTCGAAATCCGCGGGGATGGCGACGCTCTCCCAGCCCGCGAGCACCAGCAGCCACAGGATCGCGTCGAGCAGCAGCGCCGCGCCGACGAACACGGCGACGTTCACCCGGCGCTCGGCGCGACCCAGCGCGAGACCGACTCCGATGTGCCCGGCGAACAAGGTGTGCGCTCCCTCGTGTCACCCATCCGGCGCGGGTAGATCGCGCCCGCCGTCAGGTTCCGCAGGTGGTCCGGTAGTTCGCGGTCACCTCGGCCGGCGCCGGCTTCGCGTACTCCTCGAGCCCCGGCCGCTCGTCGCAGGGCCGCACGAGCGCCGCGAGCAACGCCTCGAACGGCGCGTAATCGGCGGCGAGCGTCGCGGCCGCGAGCGCCTCCTCGACCTTGTGATTGCGGGGAATGGCGATCGGATTGGCCGCGCGCATCCGTCGCGCGCGCTCGCCCCCCGGTCCGCCGGCCGCCGATGCCGGGCCGCCCGGAGACACCGCTCCGTCCCGCGCGTCCTCGCCCATGCACCGCTCGCGCCATCGTGCGAGCCAGCCGTCGAGCGACGAGGGATCCGGGGCGAGCGCGCGCAGCGCGGTCCGGTCGCCGTCGGCGGCGTCGGCGAGCCGGCGGAATCCGAGCGTGAAGTCGATCGACTGCCGCTCCAGCAGCGCGAGGAAGTCCGCGGCGAGCGCGAGGTCGTCGTCGAGCGCGACCGAGAGCCCGAGCTTCGACCGCATGCCATCGAGCCAGAACGCCTCGAAGCGCGCCGGGAAGGCGTCGATCACTTCCACGACCCGGGGCACCGCGCTCGCGGGATCGTCGGGTTCGATCAGCGGCAACAGCGACTCCGCGAACCGCGCGAGGTTCCAGCGCGCGATCAGCGGCTGGTTCGCGTACGCGTAGCGGCCGTGCGTGTCGATCGAGCTGAACACCGCGCGCGGATCGTACGCCTCCATGAACGCGCAGGGGCCGTAGTCGATCGTCTCGCCGGAGATCGTCGTGTTGTCGGTGTTCATCACGCCGTGGATGAAGCCGACGTTCATCCAGCGCGCGACCAGCGCGGCCTGCCGTTCGGCGACCGCGTGGAAGAACCGGACATAGCGGTCCGGCCGGCCTTCGAGTTCGGGATCGTGCCGGCGGATCGCGTAGTCGGCGAGCTGGCGCAGCAGGTCGAGTTCGCCGCGCGCGGCGAAATGCTCGAACGTCCCCACGCGCAGATGGCTCGAGGCGACGCGCGTCAGCACCGCGCCGGGCAGCGCGGTCTCGCGGTGGACCGGCTCGCCGGTCGTGACCGCCGCGAGCGCGCGGGTCGTCGGAACACCCATCGCATGCATCGCCTCGCCGATCAGGACCTCGCGCAGCACCGGGCCGATCGCCGCCTTGCCGTCGCCGCCGCGCGCGTAGGGCGTGCGCCCCGACCCCTTGAACGCGATGTCGCGCCGGCGCCCGTTCCGGTCGATCACCTCGCCCAGCAGGATCGCGCGGCCGTCGCCCAGCTGCGGCGAGAATCCGCCGAACTGGTGTCCGGCGTACGCCTGCGCGAACGGGGCGGCGCCCGCCGGCACGTCGTTGCCGGAGAAGAGCCGCGCGGCGGCACCCCCCGGATCAGTGGCCAGGGCGCCGGCGTCGAAGCCCAGCTCTTCGGCGAGCGCGGCGTTGAACCACACCAGCCGCGGCGACGGTGCGATCGCCGGCCGCCATGCGACGCCATGCGCGGCGAGTTCGGTCGCGTAGCTGTTGTCGAATCGGAACACAGCCGGGACCGGCGGGACGCCGTGAAGGTCGCGAGGAGGGTTCATCCGGTCGTCGAAAAAGTATCGGGGCTCGGTGCAGGTCCTGCGGTCGATGCGCGAGCGCTCCGGCGGCGAACCGCCCGATGCGTCGGGAACAGAAGTATAGGCCGGTGCTCGCCGGCGTGACGGACCGGCCCTCGCGCCACCTCGGTGTCGGATGAACGCTCCGCCCAACCCGGACTCGCGGAAGGCGAATCGCGTTGCATACGGCGCCGACGGGCGACTCCCTCGCGCACCGATCGCCGAAGACCGGACGCGACTCCCGTGCCGCGAGGGCCGGGACTGGTCGGACCCGCGTGTAACGACTATGATGAAAGGGTCTTTGTCTCCCGCAGCCGCCTCCCGGGTCGCGCCGATGTCCCTTCCGTACCTGGTGGCCCTGGCGGGCCGGCGCCTGCCGCTCCTCGCGGCGGCGATCATACTGGCCGTCGCATCGTTCGCCTCGTCCGGCCAGGCGACGATTCGTTACGGCGGCGATTCGGCGTTCGCACCGTTCGAGTACCTCGACGAATCCGGGCGTGCGCGCGGATTCCAGATCGATCTCCTCGACGAGCTGGGTCGCGAGATCGGTGTCGCATTCGTCGTGTCGCTCAAGCCCTGGGCCGAGACCGAGGCGGATTTCCGCGCCGGTCGGGTCGATGCGGTCGCGATGGTCGACACCGAACGCCGGCAGGCCTGGGCGCGGTTCGCGAAGTCGCATGCGACGCCCGCCTTCGCCCTGTATCGTCTCGCGTCGCGACCCGAACCGCAGGGGTGGCACGAACTCGCCGGCTGGCGCATCGCGGTTCCCGATTCCGAGCCGATGCGCGAAACCATCGCAATGGAGCTCGTCCAGCTCAAGGCCGTCTTCGACGTCTACGCCGGCGCGGACCTCGCGCTCGCGGCCGTCCAGCGGGGCGAGGCCGACGCCGCGCTCTTCCCCCGCGCGTACGCCGACCGGCACGCGGGCACCGCCGTGGCCCCGGATGTCGTGGCCGGCACGTTCGTGCTGTGGCTGCAGTCCTACGCGTTCGCCTTCGCCCCGGACAATGCCGACCTGCGCGAGCGTGTCCAGCGGGGGCTGGACGCGCTGGAGCGCAGCGGTCGTCTCGAGGCGCTGCGCGTACGCTGGTTGAGCAGCCACCGCGACCGCGCGGTCCGGGAGCGGTTGCTGCACGACGTGGCGAACCGCGAGCAGTGGGCCTGGACGATCGGGGGCGCGTCGCTCGCGGCGCTCGCGGGCCTCGGCACGATCGCGTGGATCCGCGGCCGCCGGTACCTGGCCGAGCGCAATCGCCGGCGCGCGGCGGAGGCTAAGCTCGACCGCGCGTTCGGCTCGAATCCCGCGCCGATGCTCGTCGTCGAACGCGACACCGGCGCCATCCTGGACGCGAACGCCGCGGTCCTGCGGCTGCTCGGGGTCCAGCGACGCGTCTCCGGCGAAGAACCGCTGCGAACGCTCGCCGAGCACGTCGACGCCGGCTCGCTCGCGGCGCTCGCCCAGGCGCTGGAGCGTGCCGGGGCGCTGGACGCCATCCCGGTGCGCGTGCGCCGGATCGACGGCACGCTGCGCGACTGCCTGGTGAACGCCGAGGTGCTCTCGGTCGGCGGCGACGATGCTGTCTTCTGCGTCGTTCGCGATGTCACCGAGGACCTGGCCCGCGACGCCACGTTGCGCGACGCGTACCAGGAGGCGCACTCTGCGCTGGCGAGCGCTCAACGCTCGCTCGCCGACGCGCGCGAGGGGAAGACGCGCGCCGAGGAGTCCCTGCAGGAGTTCACCCGCTCCGTCTCGCACGACCTGCGGGCGCCGATCAACGCGGTCATCGGCTTCAGCGGACTGCTGCGCCAGCGCCTGCGGGCGGGCCGCGTCGACGAGGCGATCGGATACAGCGAACGGATCGAACTCGCCGCGCAGCGGATGAACGAGATGATCGGCGCGCTGGCCGGACTCGCGCGTGTTTCCCGCGATCCGCTGATCCGACAGCCGGTCGACATGAACCGGCTCGTGCACGAGACCTGGGCGTACGTTTCCGGCGCGCGACCGGATCGGCCGATCGACTGCCGTGTCGACCGGTTGCCCGTCGCGCACGGCGATCCGGAACAGATCTCCCGCATCTGGCAGAACCTGCTCGACAACGCGCTCAAGTACACGGGCCGCACTTCCGACGCCCGGATCGGCGTCGACAGTTTCAGCGACGCGCGGGGAACCTGGTATCGCGTCACCGACAACGGCGCCGGTTTCGACATGGCGAACGCGCAGTCGCTGTTCCTTCCGTTCCGGCGGATGCACCGCGATGCCGAGTTCCCGGGCACCGGCGTCGGGTTGAGCCTGGTCAAGCGCATCGTCGATCGCCACGGCGGGGAGATCCGGATTCGCAGCACGCCGGATGTCGGCACGATCGTCGAGTTCACGCTGGACCCGCCTCCGGCGACCTGAGCTCATGCCCGTCCGGTGGGTGGACGGGCGTCGCCGGCCAGTCCGGTGGCCGTGGTCGTTTCGTTCGAGGACCGTATCGAGTACTCTGGCGTCCGCCTCCCTCCGGACTCGCCCCTCGACCCGATGATCGGACGACCGCTGCCGACACTCGCGCTGGCTATGCTGGCGCTGACTGCGGCGCTCGCGCCGCCCGCCGCCGCCCAGAACTACCCGCGCGGCCCGATCACGCTGGTGATCCCGGTCGCCGCCGGCGACGCCGCCGACGTCGCCGGGCGTCTGATGGCCGAGGATCTCGGCCGGCAGCTCGGCGTCGCGTTCGTCATCGTCAACAAGCCGGGCGCGGGTGCGGTACTCGGCGCGAACGAGGTCGCACGCGCGAAGAAGGACGGCCAGACGCTGCTCCTCTCGGTCAACAGCGCGTTCACGTTCCGGCCGGTCCTGGACCCGACGACGATTCCCTACGACACCGCGGCGGACTTCGCGCCGCTGGGGCTCGCCACGCGCACGCCCGCCGTGCTGGCGGTACGCGGCGACGCGCCCTGGGCCGATTTCGCGCAATTGATCGTCGAAGCGAAACGCGACACCGGCGGCGTGCGCGTGGGCACCGCCGGCGTGGGTTCGAGCGGCCACATCGTCGTCGAGACGATCAACGCGCTGACCGGCGCGCGGATCACCATGGTGCCGTACACCGGGGCCTCGCCCGCGGTGACGAGCCTGCAGGGCAAGTTCGTCGACGGCGTCGTCGTGTCCCTGGGCGCGGTCGCACAGCACCTGCGCAGCGGCGCGATGCGCGGTCTCGCGCTCTCGTCGAAGTCGCCCGAGTTCCCCCGGATCCCCACGATGACCGAGCTGGGATACGCACAGGACCTGCTCGGCGTCTGGATGGCGTTCTTCGCGCCGTCCGGCGTTCCGCGCGAGGTCACCGACACGCTCGTCCCGGCGATCGAGAGGACCGTCAAGAATCCCGCGATCGCCGCGCGGCTGCTGCCGCTCGGCATGATCCAGGACTACCGTCCGCCGGCGGCGGTCACCGACGAGCTGCGCAGCGAATACAGGACGGTCGAGACGGTCGCGAAACGCGCCGGCCTGATCCCCTGACGCGCGCACAGGCGTCCTGCGCGCGCGGACGGGCGCCGGGCCGCGGTCAACCCGGACGGCGGATCGCGTCCGCGGGCGAGAGCCCGTCGTGATGAACGCCGGCGCCCGGTCCGCGCGTCATCACCGCGAACATGTGCGTGGGTTTGACGCGGCCGGCGCGGATCTCGGCCTCGTCGCGCGCGTGGACACGGTCGATGAACGCGCGGTCCCACGGCGCGTCCGCGTCGAAGTTCGGACCGAATCCCCGGTCGATGAACGGATCGATCACGTTGGCGAAACCGATGAAGAGGTCGAAGCCGAAGCGCTCGACGCACAGCGGCAGGATGTCCTGCGCGCGCACCCCCTCGAATCCGCTCGTCGAGCAGTCCCAGTCGAGGAATCGCTGCTCGGTGCGACGCAACTGGCGGTTGACCCGGTAGGCGGGCGGCAACTCCGTCCAGAATTCGTCGACGATCGCGCGCGCCTCCGGCCAGCGCTGGTGGCCGTTGCGACCGATCATGTCGGAGACGATGAACCGGCCGGTCGGCGCGAGCGATCGTACGATGCCGTCGAACAGCCGTTCCAGTTCGACGATGTGGTGCAGCGACTGGTTCGCGATCACCGCGTCGTACGGCCCCTCGAACCCGAAACGATTCACGTCGGCGCAGACGAACGCGAGGTGCGGCGAGACGCCCGCCCGGTCCGCGTGCGTCCGCCCCCGGTCGAGCATCGCGCGATTCACGTCCAGGCACTCGATCACGAACTCGCCGTGCCCCTGGTCGCGCAGCGCGGCGGCGAGCCGGACCTCGGTGTCGCAGTTTCCGGCGCCCACGCTCAGGAGTCGAGCGCCGTGGCGCCCCGCGTCCTTCGCGCACGCGAGGCATTCGCCGGCGTACTTGGCGAAGAACGCGTCCGGGTGCGAGAAGCCGTGCGCCTCCAGCCTGGGGCGCAGGTAGCGGTTCGACCAGTAGTGGAATATCGCGGGAAGGTCGTGCACTTCCTCGCAGGCCGCGTAACGGCCGACTTCTCCCGCGAGGCGGGCGCGGTAGCCGGCGCGGCCGCGCGCGACCAGACCACGGGCGCGGCGGAGGATGTGGGCGAGGCGACCGGTCACGCGGTTCGCGTAGCGCCGCGTCAGCCGGAAGCGGTGCCCGCCGATCGCTCGGCGGGCAGCGACTCGGTCACGCGCCGATGCCGGCGCTCGACCGCCGCGACGGACCCGACGATCAAACGCTCCAGCACCGACCGGTCGAGATCGTCCAGCCGCCTGAAGTACAGACACGCCCTGCCCATCCTGTGCTTGCCGAGCTTCGCCAGCAGTCGATCCTGACCCGCGTCCTCGCCGACGAGGTAGACGACGATCTCGCGCCCGCGGACGGCGAAACCGGTCAGGCAGGACCGGCCCTGGCGGCCGCTCTCGTAAACGTACTCGTACGTGCCGTAGCCGACGATGCTCGGTCCCCACATGCGCGGACGCTCGCCGGTGACGCGCTTCATCATCGCCATCAGCGATGCGCAGTCCGCACGCTGCTCTTCGGTCGCCCGGGCCGCGAGGTACTGGTCTACGCTGGCGGCGGTCGCCCGGGTCTTCGTTTCGGCCATGTCAGGAGCTCCTGTGGGTCGTCTCCGCGTGTACGCGGTCCGATGAGGCGCACCGGTCATTCACCGTACCGCCGTGCGCCTGTGCGCCCGCGCAGCAGGCTGGCCGCCTGCGGTGCGATCGTACTTCGTCGCTACGACGCGCGCCACCAGGCGAGCGCGGTGTAGACCGCCCCCAGCAGGTACAAAGGGGTGAAGATGCGCTTGGTGTTCCTCGCGAGGAGAGGGGGGAGATAGATGTCGAAGTTGTCCACCCGGTCTCGTGTGTGGCGGGCCGCGAGGTTCGTGAGCGGACAGGTCCAGCGGTTGACGAGGAGCACGAGCCCCTCGATCGCGACCAGGCCGATCAGCCCACCGGCCAGCGGGAAGTCGCCGTGCCACGCGGCGAGCGGCGCGCCGACGATGCACCCGACGAAAAAGAGCCAGATCGCCGTGTGCAGCGCCTTGATCGCGATGAGCGCTGACGAGCCTCTCATGGTTGGCTGGCGAACGTCCTGGCGCCAAACGGGCAGGAACGTTCGTGTAGCGCCACCCGGGCGCACTCACCCACCGGCCGGCACGGGCTCGCGCTTCCGATCATCATGTCCCCGACTCCCGTCCGACCTGGCGCCGGTGCCGGGCAACCGCGCGACAGGGAGCGTGAGTCTACCGCGACACTCCCGCGGCGAGGCGCGCGCCGCGCAGTCGCGGTCGGATCGTCGTCACCGACAACGACTGTGCGTGACTATCTCGTACTTCATGCCGTCGGCGTCCTTGAAGAAGAACGCGTAGTACCCGGGCGGCGTGTACTCCGGATACTCGCGCGGCGGCGAGACGATCGTCGCACCGATCGCCTTCACACGCTCGTGGAGCTCGTCGACCTCGTCGCGGGCGTGCACCCGGAACGCCAGATGGTGGAGCGCGCCGGGGCGGCGCCGATGCACGCGCTCATTCACGAGGCCGGCGCGCGGCGACGTGACCGCGAACGCGAGCCGAGGATGGCTGTACTCGACGACCTCGAAGTCGTGTTCTTCGATTCGCGCGCGCACGCGCTTCGCGGGATCAAACCCGAGAAGCGGCATCAGCCGGTCGTAGAACGCCACCGCCGCGCCGAAGTCGCCGACGGTGATCTGCAGGTGATCGATGATCGGTTCCATGTGACGGGGCGTCTATCGGCGCCCCGCGCACAGCGGTGGCGATCGGCGGGATGACTCGTCCATTGATGTGCGTTGGCGTCCGCTCGGTCCACGCCTCTACGCGCAGGCCGCGACCAGAGCATGGGTGTCCATGAACTCGTGGAACCGGCGCACGCGATGGTCGGGCGTGACCTCGAAGTGGTGGACCCACTGGTAGCCGAAGTGCTTGCCCGTGGCCTTGACGGTGCCGGCGGTCTCGCCGACGACGATGACGTGCCCCCGGTCCGAAACGAACGTACCGGGCGCGAATGCCGTGTAGGTCAGAACCGGCGCACGGTCGGCCAGGAATTGCCAAACACCCGCCTTGCCTCGATAGAGCGTGCCGAGCGGAACGCCTGGCATCGCCGGCAGCTCGAACGTAACGTCGTCGGTGAGGAGGTTCAAGAGTCCCTCGACGTCACCGGCGAGGAAAGCCTTGTACACCGCCTGGACGACACCGATGCGGGCATCGCATGACGAGGCGGCGTCGCTTCCCGATGCGGAGGGCCGGCCCGCGGACTTGCCATCCGCCCGTGCTTCCGGCGCACTCTGACCCAGCTGCGTGTACAGCGCCTGAGCGTCGAAGCAGTTCCATCCCTGCTGGATCTGCCCGTTGCGCACCTCGGCGAACACCATGCCCTCGAACGCGACCGTCGCCCCCGTTGCCTTCTCGACAATCCCGGGCCCGGTGTGCCTCCCGGTCACCCGGCAATGCGCCGCGACGAGGTCCCCTTGCGAGACCATGCGCAGCACTTCGATCCGGATGTCGGGAAACGCGCCACGGAAGAGCCGGAAGTACGGCGAGAAACTCTCCGGCCCGACGATCGGACCGCCCGGCTCGGTCGGCAATCCGTGGAACTGCGCCGTGGGAGCCATCAACTCCCTGATCGCCGACTCGTCGCCCGCGTTCCAGACCCGCGCGAACCACGACGCGATGACTTGCTGTTTGTCGGGCATGGACACCTTCACGGCTCAGATTTCCGTCGCCAGCGGGTCCTGTGTCGAAGCGCGCAACCACCGAAATTCGGCAGTCCTCGGAAATTCAGCGAAACCCGCGGGGCGGTTCAGTGTGGCACGGAGTCCATCCACCGCACCGCCAGCTTCCGCGAAACCAACGCGGTGCATCCGGACAGGACAGCCGAGGCACCGCATTCGAGCCCCCCTGCCGAACGCCCTCGCGTCCGCTGTGGACGTTCCCAATGACACGATCTGGACAATCCACTCCCTCCCGCCCGTCCCCGCGAATAGTCATGCCGCCCTCGAAGGATTAGACGCCCACCCGACCGTCGAATCAAGCGCCGCAAGTCGACCCCCGAAAACGCCGACGGGGACCGAAGCCCCCGCCGTGTCGATCCATCTACCAGCATCATCGGTGCGCCGCGACGCGGACGCCGATCGGGTCAGTCCTTCATCGCGCTCAGGTCCCCCTTGGTGCCGACGCCCAGCGTGTAGCCGAGCGAGACCTGGTGGTAGCGCCAGTTCGAGTGGTCGTCGTGCACGGCGAAACCGATGTTGTAGGTCTTTCCCATTTGCAGGTCGACCTTGCCGGGGCCGCCGCCCAGTTTGCGCTTGAACGTGACGGTGTAGACGCCGTTGTCGAGCCTGCCCTCGGCCAGGTCCTTGTCGGCCTTGAGCAGCCGCGCGGTGGAGACCGTCCCGCTGCGCGGCGGCTCGCCGCTGCGCCACTGCCACATCTCGAGGAACTTGCCGTCCTTCAGCAGCGCCTCGTTGTCGGCGGCGGACTTCAGCTTGTCCCAGCCGCCGCGCGGCCTGGCCGTCGAGATGTCGCTGCGGCTCTCCTTGATGTACTTGGTCGGTCCGTCGGCGCGGAAGTCGTACTCCTTCGCGCGCGGATGGTCCTTCGCCGCGGTGTTGACGTCGGGCATGCTGCGCAGGTCGTCGTGGCAGGTCGCCCAGCAGCCGCCGATCGCGCCGTACTCGACCTTGCCGGCATCGAGCATGACCGCGAGCTTCGCCGGATTCTTCTCGTCGTGTTTCCTCGCGCCGGAGCCCGCTTTCCACTGGAAACGCAGGTAGAGCGTGCCGTCGTCGACCGCGGCCTGGACCTTCACAGGGATCGCGGCGGCGCGGCCCTTCGCGTTGTCGAGGCTGGGCTCGGCCTTCTTGCCCTCGACGATCTTCCTCGCGAACTCGGCGGTTTCGGTTTCGTGGCACGAGGCGCAGGTCTCGCCCTTGCGGATGCCGCGTGCGCCGCTGTGATCGCCGGTATTGAGCATCCACTCCATGCTGGCGACACCCGGGTAGAAGGCGTTCACCGTCTTCGCCGGGACCTTGTTCCAGTCGGGCGAGGCGTGGGCGGGCGCGACGGCGAGTGGCGCGACCAGCGCGGCGACCGAGGTCGCGACCAGACTCTTCGTGATCAGATCGTTTTTCATGACGCGTTCTCCGTTGTCGTTCCGACCACGCCCTCCACGGCGGCGGCCGACGTCCCGGGAGTCTGGGCGTTCGGCGGGCGAGGGGCGTTGACAGCGGTCAATACCCGCGACGACATCAGGGCCACCCCTCGGGCCGGCACCCGGGGATGCGTGAGCGACCGTCGGTCCCCGCGAAACGACGCAGGGGCCCGAAGGCCCCTGCAACCGTGTGCCGGATCGCGCCGACGCCGGCCGGCGCAGCGCGCCGACGGCCGCGCGACTGCGGCCGGTGCTACTTCGCCGCGTTGATGTCCGCCTTCGCGTCGATGCCGAGCGTGTAGCCGAGAGACACGTGGTGGAAGCGGCCGGTCGCCCAGTCGTCGTGGATCGCGAAGCCGAAGTTGTACACCTTGCCCGAAGCGAGCGCGATGTCGCCGTTGCCGCCGGCGAGCTTGCGCGTGAACACGACCGACCACTCGTCGCCGTTCTTCTTGCCGTCGGCGGAGACCAGCGCGCTGCCGCCTTCCATCACGCGCGACTCCGCGACGTGACCATCGGTGGGCTTGCCCTTCATCTTCCATTGGACGAGGTCGTAGAACTTGCCGCCCGCCACGCTGCCGCCGGCCACGTACTTGGTCTTCTTGTCGTCCTTGGCGCCCGGCATCGTGCGCGAATCCTCGTGGCAGGTCTGCCAGCATCCGGCGAGGTTGGCCATCTCGACCTTGTTGTCCTCGAGCATGAACGCGAGCTTGACCTGGTTGTCGGCGTCCTGCTTGGCGCCACCGGAGGCCGCCGGCTGCTTCCAGGTGAAGCGGAGGTAGAGGTTCTGCCCGTCGTTCGCCGCCTGCACCTGCACCGGGATCGCCGCGGCCTTGCCCTTGGGCGGCGTCGGCTCGATCTTCTGGCCGCTCACCATCTTCTTGCCCATGTCGGCCGCTTCCTCGTCGTGGCAGGAAGCGCAGGTCTCGCCCTTCTTGAGCGCGCGGGCGCCGCCGTGCTCGGTGCCCTTCATGATCCACTCCATCGGCGAGGCGCCCGGATAGAACGCGGTGATCTTCTTCGCCGGGACCTTGCTCCAGTCCGGCGGCGCGGCGAGCGCGCCGCCCGCGGCGAACGTCGCGGCGACCGCCGCGGCCAGCAGATGCCTCTTGTCCATCGTCATGCTCCTGTTCGAGTTTCGTAGTTGCGTGTCGTTCGATCCGTCCCGCCGCCCGCGCCGCCGTCCGGCGATCGCACGGGGACCGCCGCCTCGGGTCAGCCTTCGTCGGCCTCGGTCATGCCCTGCGGCTTCTTGTGCGCGATGCCCTTGTGGCAGTCGATGCAGGTCTGCTTGTCGCGCACGCCCAGCTCGTGCGCCTTCTTCGCGCGCGGCTTCTGCACCTCGGTGTTCATGCTCTCGAACGTATGGCAGGTGCGGCATTCGCGCGAGTCGGCGGCCTTCATCCGCGCCCACTCGTGCCGGGCGAGCTCGAGGCGCTTCGCCTCGAACTTCTCCTTGGTGTCGATCGTGCCCATCACCTTGCCGTAGAGCTCCTTGGTGGCCTGGACCTTGCGCATCATCTTGTGCGTCCAGTCCCTGGGAACGTGGCAATCGGAGCACACCGCGCGCACGCCGGTGCGGTTCGTGTAGTGGATCGTGTTCTTGTACTCGGCGTACACGTTGTCGCGCATCTCGTGGCAGGAGATGCAGAACGACTCGGTGTTCGTGGCTTCGACGATCGTGTTGAAGCCACCCCAGAAAAGGATGCCGGCCGCGAAGCCGGCGACGACGAGCGTCAGGATCGAGATCGTCGCGCTGGGGCTGCGCGCCCGCTGCCACCAGCCCCCGTTGCCTTCGTTGCTCCCGCCGCTGCCGGCCATCGTCGTCCCCTCGGTGTCTCGTGCGATTCGCCGTGATGTCGCGATTCGCCCGGATCGTGCGACTCGCGTGATTCGCGCGCGTCGCGATGTTGCGGTATTCGGTCCCGGGCGAACCCCGGGCGATCCGCCCCGCTCGCGGCGGGGCGGTCCGGGCTGCCCCTGATGATAATTCGGAAGTCCGGGCGGGCGAAGCGCCGTCACCGGCGCCCCGCCTCCCGTGCAGCGACGATCAATAGATGTCGTGCTGCGTGTTGTAGACGTTGAACTTGCCGGTCGGGGTGATCATCTTCGGATCGGTGATCACCTTCTTGACCGCCAACGTCTTGTCGTCGTAGACGACGATCGCCGACTGGTCCGTCTTGCCGCCCCACAGCGAGATCCAGACCTCGGTGCCGTCCGCGCTGTATTCCGGATGCACGGCGCGGCGGATCGCCTTGGTCGCCGGCAGGCCGGAGTCCTTGGCGACGTTGATCGTCTTCTTCGGCTTGGACAGGTCGGCCATGTCCCACACGACCACCGATTCGGCGATCTCGCGTTCCGGGTTCTGCGGCGCGTCGGCCCACAGGTGTTTCGACTTCGGGTGGGTCTTCACGAACAGGTTGCCGGCGCCGGCGTGCTTGACTTCCTGCACGACTTTCCAGTTGTATTGCTTGTACTTGGCGTCGGCAGGCTTGTCGGACGGCGTCGAGATCAGCGTGACCACGGCGTCGCCCAGGTGACCGGTCGCCCACACCGGACCGTAGGTCGGGTGACGGAAGTTCGCTCCGCGGCCCGGGTGCGGGATCTTCTTGGTGTCGACGAGCGCCGCGAGCTTGCCGGTCTTGGTGTCGACCGCCGCGATCTTGTGCGAGGCGTTCGCCGCGACCAGGAAGTAGCGCTTGGAGGCGTCCCAGCCGCCGTCGTGCAGGAACTTCGCCGAGTCGATCGTCGTGACCTTGAGGTTCTTGATGTCCGAGTAGTCGACCAGCAGGATCTGGCCGGTCTCCTTGATGTTGACGACCCACTCGGGCTTGATCTCGGACGACACGATCGACGCGACGCGCGGCTCGGGGTGGAACTCGCCGTCGACGGTCATGCCGCGGGTCGACACGACCTTGAGCGGCTTGAGCGTGTCGCCTTCCATGATGACGTACTGCGGCGGCCAGTAGCCGCCGGCGATGGCGTACCGATCTTCGTAACCTTCGAACTTCGACGTGTCCACCGAGCGGGCATCGAAACCGATCTTGACTTCGGCGACCACCTCGGGTTTTTCCATCCACAGATCGATCAGCGACAGGCGGCCATCGCGGCCGATCACGTACACATAACGGCCCGATTTCGACAGGCGCGAGATGTGCACTGCGTAGCCGG
>JADZDA010000288.1 GCA_020851255.1 Burkholderiales bacterium
ACTCGAATTAATTGGGGTCAGACTCGAATTAATTGGGGTCAGACTCGAATTAATTGGGGTCAGACTCGAATTAATTGGGGTCAGACTCGAATTTCGATGAATGTCGAAATTCGAGTCTGACCCCAATTAATTCGAGTCTGACCCCAATTAATTCGAGTCTGACCCCAATTGATCGACGAAGCGCCGATCGCGCCTCGGCCCGACGAGCCGGGATCAGGGCAGCAGGTTGGCGACGGTCACGAGCAGGATGATCGCGAGCCAGAGCACCAGCGCGCGCCAGACCAGACCGACCGCCGACGGAAGGAACTCGGGCTCCGGCGCCTCGCCCGTCCCGATCTCCGGCCGCCAGATCGGCTCCTCGCCGGGAACGCCGATCGGCCCGCCGAGCACGACACCCAGCGCGCCCGCGCCGGCCGCGAGCACGGTGCCCGAGGCGTCGGCGCCTTCTTCGACCGGCCACCCCGCCGCCTGCGTGCGCCAGCAAGCGACCGCGTCCTCGAAGTCGCCGACGACCGCGAACGACAGCGCGGTCAGCCGCGCCGGCAGCCAGTCGAGCACCGCGAGCAGCCAGCGCGCCGGGCGTCCGAAGGCCTCGCGCTCGCGCGCGATCGGCGTGGAGTCCTCGCCGGTCCGCGGTCCGACCCATTCGCCGGCGAGCCGCGCCGCCGCGCGATAGAGCACCGCCCCGGCGGGTCCGGGCAGCACGACAAACCAGAAGATCACCGCGAACACCTGTCGATACGCGTCGGCGAGCCCGCGCTCGATCGCGAGCCTCGAGACGTCGGTCGACGACATCGTGTCGGTCATCCCCCCCCGCCAGGCGCCCAGCGCCCGCCGCGCGGCGGCGAGGTCGCCGTCCTTGAACGCGGCGACGATCGCGGAGACCGCGTGGCTGAATCGCCGGAACCCCATCAGCAGATAGAGGACGACGACGTTGAACACCCAGCTGGCGACCGGATGCAGCGTGTCGAGCAGCCACCAGGCCACGACCGCGAACGCGACCGCCGGGACGATCGCGATCGCGGTCGCCACCGCGCCATGGCCCGCGGTGCCGCCGTTGAACACGCGCTCCAGCCGCCGGGCCTGACGCGCCCAGACGCGCTCGACGCCGTTGCGCCACGCGAACGCGCGCCATTGCTCGAGCCCGAGCGCGGCCAGGATCGCGAGCAGGTTCAACGCGCGGCCACCGCTACGACTTCAGCTCCGCGCGGTCCCGGAACTGCTCGAGCGCCTCGGGATTGGCGAGCGCCTCGAGGTTCCTGACCGGGCGCCCGTGGACGACGTCGCGGACCGCGAGCTCGACGATCTTGTTGCTCTTGGTGCGCGGGATGTCGCTCACCTGGACGACCTTCGCGGGCACATGGCGCGGCGTCGTGTTCGCGCGGATGTGCTTCTGGATCCGGTCGACCAGCGCCGCATCGAGCGCAAGTCCTTCCCGCAGCTTGACGAACAGCACGACGCGAACGTCGCCGACCACACCCGGCGGCCAGTCCTGGCCGATGACGAGGCTCTCGACGACTTCGTCGAGTTGCTCGACCTGCCGGTAGATCTCGGCGGTGCCGATGCGCACGCCGCCCGGATTGAGCGTGGCGTCCGAGCGCCCGTGGATGACGATGCCGCCGGACGCGGTGATCTCGGTGTAGTCGCCGTGGCACCAGACCCCGGGGTAGCGCTCGAAATACGCGGCCCGGTACTTCGCGCCGTCGGGGTCGTTCCAGAAGCCGATCGGCATCGACGGGAACGGCCGCGTGCAGACCAGCTCGCCGCGCTCGCCGCGGGCCGGCGGCACGCTCGCGCCGTTCTCGTCGTAGACGTCGACCGCCATCCCCAGCGCCTTGCACTGGATCTCGCCGCGCCGGACCGGCATCGCGGGATTGCCGCCGACGAAGCAGGAGACGATGTCGGTGCCGCCGGAGATCGACGCGAGGTGCAGGTCCTTCTTGACGCACTCGTAGACGTAGTCGAACGACTCGGGCGCGAGCGGGCTGCCGGTCGAGAACATCGTGCGCAGCGTCGCGAGCGTGTAGTCCTTGCGCGGCACCAGCGCGATCTTCTTCAGCGCGTCGATGTACTTGGCCGACGTGCCGAAGTGGGTCATCCGCTCCTCTTCCGCGTAGTCCCACAGCACGCGGCCCGCCTTGGCGAACGGCGACCCGTCGTAGAGGAGCAGCGTCGCGTCGGCGGCGAGCCCGGAGACGAGCCAGTTCCACATCATCCAGCCGCAGGTCGTGAAGTAGAAGAGCCGGTCGCCGCGGCCGATGTCGCCGTGCAGCCGGTGTTCCTTGATGTGCTGGAGCAGCGTGCCGCCGGCGCCGTGGACGATGCACTTGGGCACGCCGGTCGTGCCCGACGAGTAGAGGATGTACAGCGGATGCGAGAACGGCCGTCGCGCGTACTCGATCGGTCCACCGCTCTCGCGATCGGTGAACGCTTCCCAGCTCAGGGCGTGGCGGACGCCGGCGAGATCCGGCGCGGCCGCGCCCCCGGACGCCGAGAGGTAGGGAACGACCACCACGCGCTCGACGCCGGGCAGCCGCTCGACGATCGCGGCGACCTTGTCCACGATCGGTATCGGCTTGCCCCCGTACCAGTAGCCGTCGACGGTGACGAACACCTTGGGTGCGATCTGGCCGAAGCGGTCGAGCACGCCCTGGACGCCGAAATCCGGCGAGCACGACGACCACACGGCGCCGCGCGCGACCGTGCCCAGCATCGCCACGATCGTCTCCGGCAGGTTCGGCAGGTACGCGGCGACCCGCTCGCCGGGAGCGACCCCTGCGCGTTCGAGCGCGCGCGCGAAACGCGCCACCCCGGCCTTGAGGGCGGCGTGCGAGACGCGCCGCGCCGCCGCGTCCTCGCCGCGGAACACCAGCGCGTCGCCCGCGTCGTCGCCGGCACGGCGCTCGAGCAGGTTCTCGGCGTAGTTGAGCGTCGCATCGGGAAAGAACCTCGCGCCCGGCATCCGGTCGGCGTCGACGAGCGCGCGCTCGCCCCGCGTGCCGATCACGCCGCCGAAGTCCCAGATCTCGCGCCAGAACGCCTCGGGCCGGTCGATCGACCAGCGCCACAGCGCGTCGTAGTCCGGCAATCCGACGCCATGCTTCGCGGCGACCGACTCGGCGAATCGCGTCATCGCCGCCGACGCGATCCGCGCCGGCGACGGCGTCCACAACGGGGTGTTCATCGATGGCCTCCGCCGGTGGATCCGTCGCGCGCGGGCACGAGCTGCGCGATCGACGCGGGCAGCGGCACCGACTTCCCGGTCGCGACGTCGATCCAGACGATCCTGGCGGCGCCGTGCGCGTAACGCTCGCCGCGGCAGTCGAGTTCGTAGTAGCTCTCGAAGCTCGACCGGCCCCGCTCGCCGATCGACATCCGGACCTCGACATCGCCCGGATAGACGAGCGGCCGCTCGAACGTGCAGCTCGCGTTGACGATCACCGGACCGACGCCGCTCGTGTAGCCGCCGCGATCGCCTTCGAGCGCGAAGAACCACTCGATGCGCGTCTGCTCCATGAAGCGGAAGTAGACGGTGTTGTTCACGTGGCCCATCGCGTCCATGTCCCCCCAGCGGATCGGCTGGATCGACGTGTGGGCGTGGCGACGCGCTGCGCTCATCGGGTGTCGGTGCGGCCGGCGCTCCGGGAACCCCGCGAGCGGCCGCCGCCGGGGCTGGAGCCGATCATTATAATTGCGAGTTCGACATCCCGGCCGCGATCGTCCCGATCCCGGCTTCCGCCCGAGGCCCGACATGACCCGCGAATCGATGGACTACGACGTCGTGATCGTCGGCGGAGGCCCGTCGGGTCTCGCCGCCGCGATCCGGTTGAAGCAGCTCGCAGCCGCGGAAGGACGCGAGGTCTCGGTGTGCCTGCTGGAGAAGGGATCCGAGATCGGCGCGCACATCCTGTCGGGCGCGGTGATCGACCCTCGCGGCCTGACCGAACTCCTCCCGGACTGGCGGACCGAGGGTGCGCCGCTCACTACCACGGTCGCCGAGGACCGGTTCCTGGTCCTCTCGAAGGACAAGGCCTGGCGCATACCCAGCGCGCTGCTGCCGCCGCTGATGAACAACCACGGCAAATACATCGCGAGCCTGGGCAATCTCTGCCGCTGGCTGGGGCAGCGGGCCGAGGCGCTGGGCGTCGAGATCTACCCGGGCTTCGCGGCCGCCGAGGTGCTCACCGACGAGCGCGGCGCTGTCGCCGGCGTCGCGACCGGCGACATGGGCATCGGCAAGGACGGCCGCCCGACCGCGAACCACCAGCCCGGGATGGAGCTCCGCGCGAAGTACACGCTGTTCGCGGAAGGCTGCCGCGGATCGCTCTCGCAGGAACTCATGAAGCGGTACAACCTGCGCGACGGCATCGACCCGCAGAAATACGGCATCGGCCTGAAGGAACTCTGGCAGGTCGACGCGGCGAAGCACCAGCCGGGACTCGTCGTCCACAGCCAGGGATGGCCGCTGGACACCCGCACCGGCGGCGGCTCGTTCGTCTACCACTACACGGGCGACGGCGGCGACCGCTTCGTGTCGGTCGGCTTCGTCGTGCATCTGAACTACCGGAACCCGCACCTCGCTCCGTACGAGGAGTTCCAGCGATTCAAGACGCATCCGGCGATCCGCGACACTTTCGCCGGCGGCAAACGCCTCGCCTACGGCGCGCGCGCGATCAACGAGGGCGGGCTGCAATCGGTACCGAGGCTCGCGTTCCCCGGCGGCGCGCTCGTCGGCTGCGCGGCCGGCTTCGTGAACCTCCCGCGGATCAAGGGCTCGCACAACGCGATCAAGAGCGGCATGCTCGCCGCCGAGTCCGCGTTCGCCGCGCTGCGCGCCGGTCGCGCGCACGACACGCTCGACGACATCGACGGCGCGTGGAGGAAGTCCTGGGTCTACGAGGACCTGTGGAAGGTCCGCAACGTGAAGCCCGGGCTCAAGTGGGGCCTGTGGGCCGGCACCGCCCACGGCGGCACCCATATGTGGCTGAACGACCTGGGTCTGGGCAAGCTCGTGCCCTGGACGCTGCGGCATGAAAAGGCGGACCACGAGTCCCTCGCGCCCGCCGCCGAAATGCCGCGGATCGACTACCCGAAGCCCGACGGCGTGCTGACCTTCGACCGGCTCTCCAGCGTGTTCCTGTCGAACACCAACCACGAGGAGAACCAGCCGGCGCATCTGACGCTGCGCGACGCGTCGGTGCCGGTGAACGTGAACCTCGCGCTCTACGACGGCCCCGAGCAGCGCTACTGCCCGGCCGGCGTCTACGAGTTCGTCGGGGCCGATGCGACCGGCGGCCAGGGTGCGAAGGACCAGCGCCTGCAGATCAACGCGCAGAACTGCGTCCACTGCAAGACCTGCGACATCAAGGACCCGCGCCAGAACATCCGCTGGGTCGTTCCCGAGGGCGGCGGCGGGCCCGTGTATCCGGGAATGTAGGCGTCCGGGAGCGACGCTCCGGGGGCCGGCGCGGCGATCCGGTCAGCCGGCCGCCCTGCCCGCCGCCCCGTCCCCGCCGCCGGCGCCGCGTCGGATCGCGCGGCCCCACTCGACGAACGGCAGCACGACACCCTCGTAGAAGGTGTTGCCGTCGGTCGCGTTGGCCACGCCGGTCGCCTGCGGAAAGACGCCGGGTTCGGGGTGGTGGTAAGTGCCGAAGAGCCGGTCCCAGAACGGGAAGATCGCGGCGAAGTTGACGTGGCCGTACTCCGGCGTGTGATGGAAACGGTGGAACTGCGGTCCGCTGATCCAGCGACCGAGCGGGCCCAGGCCCACGCGCAGGTTCATGTGGATCCAGTAGCCCCACAGCAGGAACGCGGTCCACACCGAAGCGACCGTCGGCGGCTTGAAGTCGAACAGCACCGCCATCGGCACGAAGATCACGAAGATCCGGAAGATCTCCTCGCTGAAGTGGTAGCGGTGGACGGTCGTGACGTTCACGTACCGGTCCTGATGATGGAACCGGTGCTGGATCCACAGCCAGCGCCAGCGATGCTGCGCGCGATGCCACCAGTAGAAGAAGAAGTCGAAGACGACGAAGAACGCGATCGTCTGCAGGACCGATCCGGCGACGCCGTCGGGGAAGCGTACCGGAATCGCGAGCGAGATTCTCTTCGCCCACGGGTCGACCAGCCCCGAGAGCGGCGGGACCAGCAGCATCGTCAGGTACAGGAACAGCGTCGCGGTCGCGAGGTTGAAGGCGAGCCCGCGCCACGACTGCCGGGTCTGCGCCGGGCGCAGCCGCTCGACGATGAGCCCCGCCCCGATCGCGATCGCCGCGAAGCGGAACTCGGAGAGGAACGCCGGGGACAACCAGTCGATCGCCATGGTCCTGACATTCTACCCGCGAGGGAAACGCCGCGGGGGGGGCATGCCGGACGGGCGTCGGCCCCCGCACGGCCTCATCCGCCCACCGCGTTCCCGGGCCACAGCCAGGCGGCGCCGCGCACGCCCGACGAGTCGCCGTGCGCGTGCCGGACGAGCCGCGTATCGACACGGTCGGAGAACACCCACGGGCCCCAGAGCGAGGGCACGTTCCGGGTGAGCCGGTCGAGGTTGGACAGGCCGCCGCCCAGCACGATCACGTCCGGGTCGAGCAGGTTGATCACGTGCGCGAGCGCGCGAGCGAGCCGTCGTTCGTAGCGGACGAGTGTCGCCTCGGCGCCGGCATCGCCGGCGTCCGCTCGCGCGGCGATCGCCTCCGCCGACATCGCGGCGGCCGCTCCGGACGGCGCGCCGGCGGCCGCCGCATGGTCGCGCGCGAGCCCGGGGCCGGACAGGAAGGTCTCGATGCATCCCCGCCGGCCGCAGAAGCACGGCGGGCCGGGGCGCTCGTCGTCGGCGGGCCACGGCAGCGGGTTGTGGCCCCACTCGCCGGCGATCCCGTTGGGGCCGTCGAGCACGCGACCGCCGACGACGATGCCGGCGCCGACACCGGTGCCCAGGATCACGCCGAACACGACATCGGCGCCGGCGCCCGCGCCATCGACCGCCTCGGAGAGCGCGAAGCAGTTCGAGTCGTTGGTCACGCGCACCGGCCGGCGCAGCCGTCGCTCGAGATCCTCGCGGATCGGGCGACCGTTGAGGCACACCGAATTCGATCCGCGCAGCGAGCCGGTCGCGCGCGAGATCGAGCCGGGCGTGCCGATGCCGACGCTGGCCCGCGGCCCGCCCGGATCGGGGCCGGCCAGCGCCGCATCCGCGCCGCCGACCAGATCCGCGATCGCCGCGAGGGTCGCCTCGTAGTCGTCGCGCGGCGTGGGCACGCGCCGGCGAAAACGCTCGTGGCCCGAACCGTCGAGCGCGATCGCCTCGATCTTGGTCCCTCCGAGGTCGACCCCGATCCGGCAGGTTCCGGTGCCCCGCATCGTTCTCCGAGACTCTCGTCCGCGCCGCCCGGCGCCCGGGCGAACCCGACGCGATGATAGCCGCAGCCGGCCGCGCGGCGCCGCCCGCCGTTGCGCCGGCCGCCCCGATGGCCGATCATTGACGTTTGGTCGCGCGTCGCGAGGCGCGTCCGCCTCCGGGAGTCTTGCGCCGATGACCCGCCTGCGTCCTCACCCGTTCCTCGCGGGCTTCGCCGCCGCGATCCTGGCCGCCGCGCCGGTCGCGCCCGCGAGCGCGCAGCTCAACGTCATCTGTCCGGTGCAGGCCGAATGGTGCACGGCCGCCGCCAACGCGTTCGAGAAGGAGACCGGCGTCAAGGTCGCGATGACGCTCAAGGGCTCGGGCGAATCGTACGCGCAGATCGCCGCCGAGCGCGCGAACCCCAAGCTCGACCTGTGGTTCGGCGGCACCGGCGATCCGCACCTGCAGGCGGCCGAGCAGGGACTGACCGACGAGTACCGTTCGCCGATGCTCGCGCAACTGCACCCGTGGGCGCAGCGGCAGGCCGAGCAGTCGAAGTTCCGCACCGTCGGTGTCTACCTGGGACTGCTCGGCATCGGCTACAACACCGAGCTCGCCGCCCGCAGGAAGATCGCGCCGCCCGCCTGCTGGAAGGACCTGGTCAAGCCCGACTACGCGGGCGAGGTGCAGATGGCGAACCCCAACGCGTCGGGCACCGCCTACACCGCGATCGCGACGATCGTCCAAGTGATGGGCGAGGAGGACGCGTTCACCTACCTGAAGGCGCTGCACCGGAACATCAACCAGTACCCGCGCTCGGGCGTGGCGCCGATCAAGGCCGCGGCGCGCGGCGAGACCGTCGCGAGCATCTCGTTCATTCACGATGTCGTCACCGAGGCGCAGGCCGGTTTCCCGGTCCGGGGCGTCGCGCCCTGCGAGGGCACCGGCTACGAGATCGGGTCGATGTCGATCGTCAAGGGCGCGCGCAACCCCGAAAACGCGCGCCGGTTCTACGACTGGGCGCTCACCCCGAAGGCGCAGGCGCTCGCGGCGCAGGCGAAGCAGTTCCAGCTCCCGTCGAACGTCGCGACGCCGGTGTCGCCGCTGTCGCCGAAGACCTCCGACGTCAAGCTCGTCAACTACGATTTCGCGAAGTACGGCACGACGGCCGAACGCAAGCGGCTGCTCGAGCGCTGGGACCGCGAGGTCGGCTCGATCGCCAAGTAGCGCCGCGCGCGCTCCCTCGTCCGCCGCCCGCCCCCCGGAGACCCGATGCCCACGCGCCCCGCCCTCGTCGCCGCGTTCGCCGCGGCCTGCGCTCTCGCCGCCCCCGACGCGTCCGCCCAGGGCCACCTCAACCTGTACTGCAGTTCGCCGAACACCGCGTGGTGCCAGGGCATGGCCGTCGGCTTCGAGAAGGCCACGGGCACGAAGGTCGCGGTCGTCCAGAAGGCGACCGGCGAGATGCTGGCGCAGATCAAGGCCGAGCGCGACAACCCCAAGGGCGATGTCTGGTGGGCGGGCCCCGGCGACAGCTATCTGCAGGCCGCCGAGGAGGGTCTGCTCGCCGAGTACCGCTCGCCCAACGTCGCGCAGCTCTACGACTGGGCGCAGCGGATCACCGACATCTCGAAGAACCGGGTGTCCGGCGTCTACGGCGGGATCATCGCGCTGGGCTACAACACCGAACTGGTCGCCAAGAAGAAGCTGCCGGTGCCCGCCTGCTGGAAGGACCTGCTCGCCCCGGTCTGGAAGGGCGAGGTGATGCTCGGTAACCCGAACTCGTCGGGCACCGCGTACCTGATGCTCGCCACGCTGGTCCAGGTGATGGGCGAGGAGGAGTCG
>JADZDA010000289.1 GCA_020851255.1 Burkholderiales bacterium
GGCCTGCTGCCCGGACTGCTGACCCGCTTGCTTGCCGGCTTGCTGCCCGGCCTGCTGACCGGCCTGCTGCCCGGCCTGCTGACCCGCTTGCTTGCCGGCTTGCTGCCCGGCCTGTTGTCCGGCTTGCTGCCCGGCTTGCTTGCCGGCTTGCTGCCCGGCCTGCTGGCCCGCTTGCTGACCCGCCTGCTGCCCGGCTTGCTGACCGGCCTGCTGCCCGGACTGCTGACCCGCTTGCTTGCCGGCTTGCTGCCCGGCCTGCTGCCCGGCTTGCTGACCCGCCTGCTGCCCGGCTTGCTGACCGGCCGCGCCGCCCGATTGCGACGGGTCGATCGGCGAGGACTGCGAACCGCGCGGCGCGGCGACGTCGATCTCGCCGGCCTTGGGCTGAGGCGCCTGGTAGCGCTGGGCCGGAACGATCGTACCGGCCGTGTCCTGAGAGGACGGCGCGAGGTTGAGTCCTACGACCGCCGCCGCGGCCGCGGCCACCAGTCCGACACCGATGACGATCGCGCGCTTGTTCGTGCCTTGGGTTCCGTCGCTCATTTTCCTGTCCCCCAGATAACCCGCCGGCCCCGCGGCTCGGCGTTCGGTTCGTGTCGTGACCGGGCTCGGGCCCGGGATCGCGGATGTTGCGCCAAATACGCGCGGCTCGGTGAAGTGTTGGTCGGGTTCGGGGGCGGCACCGGGCCGAACGCGAATATTCGCGGTCACAGCCGCCACCAGCCCCTCGGGCGGAAGTCGCTCGGGCACCTGTCGCAACGCAGCAAAGAGTGAACGCCACTCGTCGTATCGCGCCCGCGACGCCGGGTCGGCCGCGAGCGTCCTTTCGAGCTCGGCGACGTCCTTCGCCGTCGCCTCGCCGTCGAGGACCGTCTGGATCCTGCGGTCGAGTTCGCCTTGCGTCATCGCCGCGCGCTCCCCGGTTCGAGGTCCGCCAGTCGCGCCCGGAGCCGGCCGCGTGCGTCGTGCAGCCGCGACTTCACCGTCTTCTCGTCGACGTCGAGCGCGTCGGCGATCTCACGGTACGACAACTCCCCGTAGTGGCGCATGGTGATCACCGCCCGGTCCTGCGCGGAGAGTCCGACCAGCGCGCGCTCGAGCAGGCGCACCGTCTGGGCGTCGCTCGCCTGCTGCTCGGGACCGCGCCGGTCGATGTCGGGAACGTCGACGTCGTCGTCGAGCGGTTCCTCGCGGACGCGCCGGCGCTGGTGGTCGATCGCCTCGTTGACGGCGATCCGGTAGATCCAGCTGAAAAAACGGTGCCGCGGGTCATAGTCGTCCAGTCGTTCCGCCACCTTCGCGAACGTCTCCTGCGCCACGTCGGCGGCGTCGTCGGCGCTCTTCAGCACCCACCAGGCGGCGTTGTAGACCGGTCGCTGGTAGCGAACCACCAGCTCGGTGTACGCCTGCCGGTCACCCTGCCGGCAACGCTCGACGAGCCCGCGATCGGCGTCGTCGTCCACAAGTACGGGCGAAGGCACGAAAGGTTGGCGCGGAGGCGTCCGGCCGCCGGATCAGCCTGCCGGCTCGATCTCGAACAACTGGTCGAAGCCGGAGTAGACGAAGATGTCGCGCAGCGCCGGCCTGACCCCGGCGAGCTTCAGACGCCCCCCGCCCGCCATCAGCCGCTTCTGCGTCTTGAGCAGCACGCCCAGGCCGGCGCTCGACACGTAGTCCAGCCGCGAGCAGTCGAGCGTCGCGGCGCCCTCGACGCGGTCCAGCGCCGCCTGCGCGGCCGGTGCCTGCGCCGCGTCGAGGCGACCGACGAGCGCGAGCGAGCCGCCCGGGCCCGGTTCGATCGACAGCATGTCTATCCCCCAGGATTCGCCGCGCCGTGGGCCGGCGGGCGGAACACGCGAAACGCGATCGTGCTACGGCGCGCGTGCTTTGCATAGTCGTACCGGTAATCGTCGACCAGTTTCCGGACCAGGTGCAGTCCGAGACCGCCGGGCCGCCGTCGCTCGATCGGCTGCGCCACGTCGACCTCCGGCGCCTGCGTCGGATCGAACGGGTCGACGTCGCGGTCGACGAGCGTGACCTCGATCCCACCGCCCGCGGCCACGAGGTCGACGCGGACATCCGTCGCGCTCGACGGACTGTACTTGACCATGTTGGTGAAGAGTTCCTCGATCGCGAGGTCGACGGTGGGCAGCAGCGCGGGATCGACGCCCCGGCTCGCGGCGAACTCCGCCGTGTAGTCCGCCATCGCCGGGATCGAATCGAAGGTCCGGGGGAACCGCCGGCTCGCGCGGCCGCCGTCCTCGCGCCGCACCAGGACACCGGTCATGTCGTCGGCCTGCGGCGCGCCGGCCGCGTGTTCGCGCACCGCCGCGTAGATCCGGCCGAGCAGGTCGGCGACCGGCTCGCGCCGGTGCGCGTGGACGATCGCGCGGACGCGCTCGTCGCCGAACGCCGCGCCTTGCGCGTCCTCGTACTCGTAGATCCCGTCGGACAGTACCACCAGGAGGTCCCCGGGCGCGAGCGGGATCGTCACCGCCCGGCGCGGCGCGGGCAGCGGCATCGCGCCCAGCGGGAAGCTCGTCGGCTTGTGCAGGTCGAACTCGCCGGTCGCCGCCCGGTAGTGGAAGATCGGCCCCTGCCCGCCCGACAGGAACGAGAGCGTGTGCGCGCCCGGGTCGACCAGTCCGATGAACGCGGTGATGAACCGGTCGTCGGCCAGCGTCTCCGCGAGGCGGTCGTTCAACTGCGCGTAGGCGGTCTCGAGATCGGCGCCGAGCCTGAACGCCATCCGCAGCATCGCGTGCATCTGCGTGACCGAGAGCGCCGGCGCGATGCCGTGGCCGGTCGCGTCCCCCAGCACGACGAGGAGTCGGTCGTCGACCGGCGCGAGGTCGTAGGTGTCTCCGCCGGTCAGCTCCGCCGGCTCGAACGCGCCGGCGACCTCGTAGCCCGGGATCTCCGGCATCCGCGACGGCAGCGTGCTCATCTGGACTTCGCGCGCCATCTCGAGCGAGCGGCGCATCCGCTCCCCGTCGATCAGCGCCTCGGTCATCCGCACCCGCTGGAGCGCCACCGCGCACTGCGCGGCCAGCGCGGTCGCGAGCCGCTCGTCGTAGTCGTCGAACGCACCGTCGGTCTTGTTGAGCACCTGCATCACGCCGACGAGCGCATCGCGGTGGTCGACCATCGGCAGCGTCAGCATGCAGCGCGTCCGGTAGCCGGACGCCCGGTCGACCGCCGGGTCGAAGCGCGCGTCGGCGTAGCAGTCCGGCACGTTGATGACCGCGCGCGAGCGCGCGCACGCGCCGACCAGCCCCGCGCCCGCGGGCACCCGCACCGGCGCGAGCCCGGTGCCGATCTCGAGCACCAGTTCGTCGGCGGCGGCGTCGTAGAGCCACACCGAGCCGCGCTCGGCGTTCAGCACCTGCTTCGCGGCGTCGACGACCGCGCCCAGCATCGTCGGCAGGTCGAACGGCTGCGCGAGCGAGCGCGTGACACGCAGGATCGCCTCCAGATCGGCGGTCGACAGGCTGCGCGGCGGCACGTCGCTTCGGTTCATGCGGCCGCCATGGTACCGATCGGCGGCGCGCGCGGCGAGAACTCCCGGGCCCGGCTACGCCGCGCCCGGCTGCCCTACGCGGCCGACGAGGAACCAGGTGCGCATCGGGCCCTTGCCCTTCACCGCGATCTCGCCGCGGGGCTCGAACCGGAACTTCCCGGCGAGGCGCTCGAAGACCGCCGCGGACACGTGGATGCGGCCCGGCTCGCCATGCGACTCCATCCGGCTCGCGGTGTTGACCGCGTCGCCCCACAGGTCGTAGATGAACTTGCGCCGGCCGATGACGCCGGCCACCACCTCGCCGGTGTGCATGCCGAGGCGCAGGCGCAGCGAGGTGGCGTGCCCGGCGTTGAACCGGCTGATCTCCTCGACGAAATCGAGCGCGAGTCCGGCCACGGCCTCGCAATGGTCCGCGCGCGCCTGCGGCACGCCGCCGACGGCCATGTAGCAATCGCCGATGGTCTTGATCTTCTCGAGGCCCCGGGCGTCGGTCAGCGCGTCGAACCGCGTGAACAGGTCGTTCAGGAGCCGCACCAGCGTGTCGGCGTCCATCGACTGCGACAACCGCGTGAAGTCGACGAGGTCGGCGAAGAGCACCGTCGCCTCCGGATGATGGTCGGCGATCGTCGCGTCGCGGTCCTTGAGCCGGCCGGCGATCGACGGCGGCAGCACGTTGAGCAGCAGCCGCTCCGACTTGTCGCGCTCGATCTCGATCTGCGCGCGCGCGTGCTCGATCTCGCGGTTCTTCTCCTGCAGCGCGGCCTCGGAGCGGATCTTGAGCCGGTAGCGGCTGGCGACGACGGCGGCGAGCGCACCGAGCAGCACGATCGACGCGACCAGCACGTTGCGCAGGATCTCCTGGCGCCAGAGCTGCAGCGACTGGATCTCCTTGTCCTGCTGCAGCACCCGGATCTCGCGCTCGGAGCGCTCGCTCTCGAACCGCGCCTGCATCTCGGCGATCTTCGCCTGGCTCGACGCCGAGAGCAGCCGGTCGCGCACGGCGATGTAGCTCGTCATGTGCTCGATCGCGTCGGCTAGGCGCCCGACCGCGCGCAGAGCGCCGGAGAGCCGCAGTTCCGCCTCGGCCTCGAGCTCGGCGACCTCGAGGCGCCGCGCCTCGTCGAGTCCGGCCGCCAGCACCGGGATCGCGGCGGAGGCGCGTCCGGAGTCGGTCAGCGTCTGCCCGAGTCCGAGTCGGGACGAAAGCGCGCCGCGCGGATCGTCGACCGCCTCGCGGATCGCGAGTGCCTGTTCGAGATACTTCGTCGCCCGGCCGAAGTCGCGCAACTCCGCGTGGCTGCGGCCGAGGTTGTGCAACGCCATCGCCTCGAACTTGCGGTCGCCGATCTCGTGGAAGAGCGCCCGCGCCGCCTCGTAGGTCGCGGCGGACTCCGCGGTCGCACCGGCGTCGTTCAGCAACACGCCGAGGTTGAGCAGCGTCGTTCCCTCGGCGGGCCGGTTTCCCGACTTGCGCTGGATCGCGAGCGCACGCTCGAGGTAGACGCGCCCCCGCGCCGACATCCCCTGCGAGACCAGGATCGGCGCGACGTTCGCGTAGGCCTGCGCCTGGTAGAGCGGGAGGTTCAGCTTCTCGAACCGCTCGGCCGCGTCGAGGTATCCGGCCATCGCCGCCTGCGGGTCGCCCGCCTCGAGGCGGCAGTTGGCGAGATTGTTGATCGTGATCGCCCGGCTCTGCTCGTCGCCGGCCCGCTCGGCCCACGAGAGCGACTCCTCGAACGCCGCGATCGCCTCGCGATAGCGGCCCTGCACCTGCAGCAGGTTGCCCAGGCCGTCCTTCGCGGTCGCGATGCCGGCGTCGTCGCCCGCTTCGCGTCCGAGCGCCGCGGCGCGTTCGTAGTACCGCCGCGCCTCGTCGTGCCCGGAGAGCGCCGAGGCGAGGTGCGCGACGTTCGCGGCGACCCGCCCGGCGCTCCGCGTGTTGCCGGTCTTCTCGTGCAGCGCGAGCGCGTCGAGCAGCAGCGGCTTCGCGGCGTCGTATTCGCCGCGCAGGTAGTGGACGATGCCGATCGCGTTCAGGTTCGCGGCGCGGCCCCGGTCGTGTCCCAGCCGCTCCGAGAGCGCGAGTCCTTCGCGGGCGTAGCGCAACGACGCGTCCGCGTCGGTCTGCCAGTGGAGTTTGGCGAGTTCAGCGAGTGCGTCGGCCTTCGCGGCCGAATCGCGCGGGGACCGCGCGACGCGCTCGAGCGCGGCGGCGTCCGGCGGGGACTCCTGCGCGCGGAGCGTCCCCGCGGCGAGCACGGCGGCGACGACGAGAGCGACGAACGCGGCGGCACGCACGAAGGGGCGCGAGCGTTGACCCTGGCGTAATCATGGGATTCTGCGCGGGTCGTGCGACCGCGTCCAGCGTGCGCTATCCTTCTCGCCCTTCAAGTACCCGGCCCGAACCGACCCGCGCACGCGGGTCCCGGGGCGCGGCGTCCGGCATCCGGAACGCTCCAGGCCGGCGCCGCCACCCGAACGCGCCGGAGATCCCGCGTGCTCGACCGCCTCGAACGCCTCGTCGAACCGTTCCCCGAACCCGCGTCGGGCGTTCCCCCGCGTGCGTTCTTCGCGTTCCTGTGGGCCGGCACGAAGGGGCTGCGCGGCTGGCTCGCCCTGCTGACCGTCCTCTCCGGCGCGATCGGCCTGTTCGAGGCCTGGCTCTACAGCCTGCTCGCGGATCTGGTCGACTGGCTCGCGCGGGTCGAGCCCGCCCGGCTCTGGGAAACCGAGGGGGCGAGGCTCCTCGCGCTCGCGGCGATCCTCGCGGCGAGCGTGGGCCTGGTCGGCGTGCAGACGTCGCTGAAGCACCAGTCGCTCGCCGGCAACTTCCCGATGCGGCTGCGCTGGAACTTCCACCGGCTGATGCTCGGACAGAGCATGGGCTTCTACCAGGACGAGTTCGCCGGCCGCATCGCGACCAAGGTCATGCAGACCGCGCTCGCCGTGCGCGACACCTGGTTCATCGTCACCGAACTCATCGTGTTCGTCGTCGTCTACTTCGCGACCATGCTCGCCGTGCTGGGCGGCTTCGACGTCCGGATGCTCGCGCCGTTCCTCGTCTGGCTCGCGCTGTACGCGGGCGCTCTGTCGTATTTCGTGCCGCGGCTCGGCCGGGTCGCGAAGGCGCAGGCCGACGCGCGTTCGCTCATGACCGGCCGCATGTCCGACGCGTACACGAACATCGCGACGGTGAAGCTCTTCTCGCACGCCCGCCGCGAGGCGACCTACGCACGCGGCGCGATGGGCGAGTTCCTCGGCACCGTGCATCGCCAGATGCGCTACGTGACCGGCTTCGAGATCGTCAACCACACGCTGTCGATGGCGCTGGTCGGATCGACGGTCGGACTCGTGCTGTGGCTGTGGACCCGGGGCGAGGCGGGTGCGGGCGCGGTCGCGGCGTCGACCGCGATGGCGATGCGGTTGAACGGCATCTCGCACTGGGTGATGTGGGAGATGACCGCGCTGTTCGAGAACATCGGCACCGTGCAGGACGGCCTGACGACGATCGCGAAGCCGCACGCGGTCGTCGACCGGGCCGACGCGAAGCCGATCGTCGTCGCGCGCGGCGAGATCCGCTTCGACCGGGTCACGTTCCGGTACGGCGGCACGACGGCGGTGATCGACGATCTCTCGCTCGCGATCCGTGCCGGCGAGAAGATCGGTCTGGTCGGCCGCTCGGGCGCGGGCAAGTCGACGATCGTGAACCTGCTGCTGCGCTTCTACGACGTCGAGTCCGGCACGATCTCGATCGACGGCCAGGACATCGCGCGCGCGACGCAGGAGAGCCTGCGCGCGCAGA
>JADZDA010000290.1 GCA_020851255.1 Burkholderiales bacterium
CAGGATCGAGGTGTCGAGCACGTTCGCCTTGTCCACCGAGCACAGCTTGCGGCCGCGGGCGCGCGCGGTCTCGAATCCGACGCGCGCGATGCGCTCGATCTCCGGCACGCTGTAGTGCATCGTGTCGTCGCCTTCGTCGTCGCCGGCGGCGTTGCGGCGGAGTCCGCGCGGCTGGCCGACTTAGATGTCGCCGGTCAACGCGCGGATGATCATCAGGTCGAGGCCGGCGACGACCTCGGGCTTGAGCGTCGACGAGGCGACGAGCTCCGGGTAGAGCGTCGCCGGCCGCAGGTTCGCGAACAGCGCGAGCGCCTTGCGGATGCCGAGGATGCCCTGCTCGGGCCGCAGCGCGCGGGGCAGCGTGTCGTACTTCGGCCCGCCGACCGCGCCCATCAGCACCGCGTCGGACGCGCGCGCCAGCGCGAGCGTCGCATCGGGCAGCGGATGGCCGGCGGCGTCGACACCGGCGCCGCCGATCGGCGCCTCCGCCGTCTCCACGGCGAGCCCTCCGCGCGCGAGCGCGTCGATGACCCGCTTCGCTTCGCGCACGATCTCCGGTCCGATCCCGTCGCCGGGCAGGAGCGCGATCTTCATCGTCATGTCAGGCGATCCAGGGTTGCTCGGCCAGCCGGCGCGCTTCGAACGCGCGGATCTGGTCGGCGTGCAGCAGCGTGAGACCGATGTCGTCGAGGCCCTCCAGCAGGCATTTCTTGCGGAACGGCTCGACCGCGAAGCCGAACGACATCGAGCCGTCGCGCGTCGCCACCGTCTGCCGCTCGAGGTCGACCGTGAGCGAGAAGCCGGGGAAGGCGAGCGTGGCGTCGAACAGCCTCGAGACCTCGCTGTCGCCGAGCACGATCGGCAGCACGCCGTTCTTGAAGCAGTTGTTGAAGAAGATGTCGGCGTACGACGGCGCGACCAGCGCGCGGATGCCGTAGTCGGCGAGCGCCCAGGGCGCGTGCTCGCGGGAGCTGCCGCAGCCGAAGTTCGCGCGCGCGAGCAGGATCGACGCGCCCCGGTAGCGGGGCTGGTTCAGCACGAAATCCGGGTTCTCCGGACGCTTCGCGTTGTCCATTCCCGGCTCGCCGTGGTCGAGGTAGCGCCATTCGTCGAACAGGTTCGGGCCGAAGCCCGAGCGCTTGATCGACTTCAGGAACTGCTTGGGGATGATCGCGTCGGTGTCGACGTTCGCCCGGTCGATCGGGACGACCACGCCGGTGTGGAGGCGGAACGGTTGCATCGCGTGTCGCGTCCTCGTCGGTGGATCAGGACAGCCGCCGGACGTCGACGAACCGTCCGGCGATCGCGGCCGCCGCGGCCATCGCCGGGCTGACCAGGTGCGTGCGGCCGCCGGCGCCCTGGCGGCCCTCGAAGTTGCGGTTCGACGTCGACGCGCAGCGCTCGCCGGGCTCGAGGCGATCGTCGTTCATCGCGAGGCACATCGAGCAACCCGGCTCGCGCCACTCGAACCCCGCGGCGCGGAAGACGCGGTCGAGCCCCTCGGACTCCGCCTGCGCCTTCACCGTGCCCGATCCGGGGACGACCAGCGCGAGCCTCACGTTCGACGCCACCTTGCGCCCGCGGGCGACCGCCGCGGCGGCGCGCAGGTCCTCGATCCGGGAGTTCGTGCACGAGCCGATGAAGACCTTGTCGACCGCGATGTCGGTGATCGGCGTGTTCGGCTTCAAGCCCATGTACGCGAGCGCCTTCGCGTAGCCGTCGCGGCGCGTGGTGTCGCGCTCGCGGTCGGGATCGGGCACCCGCCCGTCGACCGGCACCACCATCTCCGGCGACGTGCCCCAGGTCACCTGCGGCTGGACCGCCGCGGCGTCGAAGACATGCGTGGTGTCGAACGTCGCGCCCTCGTCGCTGACCAGACCGCACCACAGCGCGACCGCGCGATCCCAGTCGGCGCCCCTGGGCGCGTACGGCCGGCCGCGCACGTAGTCGATCGTCGTGTCGTCGGCGGCGACCATGCCGGCGCGCGCGCCGGCCTCGATCGCCATGTTGCAGACCGTCATCCGGCCTTCCATCGACAGCGCGCGCACGGCGCTGCCGGCGAACTCGATCGCGTGTCCGGTGCCGCCGGCCGTGCCGATGCGCCCGATGATCGCCAGCACGAGGTCCTTCGCCGTGACGCCCTGCGCGAGGCGCCCGTCGACGCGCACCAGCATCGACTTCGCCTTCTTCATCAGCAGGCACTGGGTCGCGAGCACGTGCTCGACCTCGGAGGTGCCGATACCGAAGGCGAGCGCGGCGAACGCGCCGTGCGTGCTCGTGTGCGAATCGCCGCAGACGACCGTCATCCCCGGCAGCGTCGCGCCGGTCTCCGGGCCGATCACGTGTACGATGCCCTGGCGCTTGTCGAGGAAGGGGAAGTAGACCTTCGCCCCGTAGGTCCGGATGTTCGCGTCGAGCGTCTCGACCTGCGTGCGCGAGATCGGGTCGCGGATGCCCTGGTCCCAGTCCTTCGTCGGCGTGTTGTGGTCGGCGGTCGCCACCACCGAACTCACCCGCCAGGGCCTGCGGCCGGCGAGCTTCAGGCCCTCGTAGGCCTGCGGACTCGTCACCTCGTGGACCAGGTGGCGGTCGATGTAGAGCAGCGCCGTGCCATCCGATTCCGTGCGGACGACGTGGCTGTCGAAGAGCTTGTCGTAGAGCGTGCGGCGCATGGTCGCGGACTCGCGCAGCGTCGATGCGAAGCGGCGATTATCGCACGGCCGGCTGCCGCGCCCTCGCGAGCGCCTGGTCCATCCACGACGGCGACGCGGGATCGATCGACGGCACGTCGAGCGACCTGAGCCAGGTGAGCTGCCGCCGCGCGAGCTGGCGCGTCGCGGCGATGCCGGCCGCGCGCATCGAGGCGCGATCGCCGCGGCCTTCGAGATGTTCCCAGACCTGCCGGTAGCCGACGGCGCGCATCGACGGCATCGACGCGTCGAGCGCGAAGCGCGCGCGCAGCGCCGCGACCTCCTCGACGAGGCCCCGCGCGAGCATCGCGTCGAAACGCCGCTCGATCGCCGCGTGCAGTCCCGCGCGGTCCGCCGGAACCAGCGCGATCGCCGACCACGCGCCGAGGTCCGCCGGCGGCGAGCGACGGCCCTGCCAGTCGGACAGCGGGCGACCGGTCAGCCGGAAGACCTCCAGCGCACGCTGGATCCGCTGCGCGTCGGCGGGCTGCAGACGGGCCGCCGCGGCCGGATCGACGCGCGCGAGCGCCGCGTGCATCGCCGGCCACCCCGCGCGCGCGGCTTCGGCGTCGATCGCCGCGCGGACCGCGGCGTCGGCCGGCGGCAGCGCCGACAATCCCTCGGTCAGCGCCTTGAAATAGCGCATCGTCCCCCCGGCGAGGATCGGCACGCGACCGCGCGCGCGGATCGCACCGACCGCCGCCAGCGCGTCGGCGCGAAACCGCGCGGCCGAGTAGGCTTCGGTCGGATCGATCAGGTCGATCAGATGATGCGGTACCCGCGCGCGCGTCGCGTCGTCGGGCTTCGCCGTGCCGATGTCCATCCCGCGGTAGACCTGCGCCGAATCGACGCTGACGATCTCGCCGCCGAGCGCCTCGGCGAGCGCGAGCGCGAGCGCGCTCTTGCCCGCCGCCGTGGGGCCCATCACCAGGATCATGCCCGCACGCCGCGCATGTCCACGGTGGCCACGGGCCCTACCGGCCCCGGAGGAACAGCCGGTCGAGTTCGGCGAGCGTGAGCTGGTACCAGGTCGGACGTCCGTGGTTGCACTGCCCGGCCCGCTCGGTCGCCTCCATCTCCCTCAGCAGCGCGTTCATCTCGGGCACGGCGAGCGGCCGGTTCGCCCGCACCGACCCGTGGCAGGCCATCGATGCGAGCAACTCGTCGCGGCGCGCCTCGGTCGCCGCGCTGCCGCCGTACTCGCGCAGGTCGTGCAGCACCGCGCGCACGAGCGTCACCGGGTCGGCGTCGGCGAGCGCAGCCGGGACCGCCCGCACCGCGAGAGTCGCCGGCCCCAGCCGCGTGACCGCGAAGCCCAGCGCATCGAGCGCCGGCGCGTGCTCGCCGGCCGCCGCGATCTCGACCGCCTCGGCCGCGAAGGTCGCGGGCACGAGCAGCGGCTGCGTCGGCAGCGCACCCGAGTGCGACGCCTTGAGCCGCTCGTAGACGATCCGCTCGTGCGCGGCGTGCATGTCGACGAGCACGAGGCCGGCGCGGTTCTGCGCCAGCACGTACACCCCGTGGAGCTGCGCGAGCGCGAAGCCGAGCGGATGGTCGTCGCCGGTCTCCGGCAGCGCGGACGTACCGGTCGCATCCGCGGGCCGTTCGCCGAACAGGCGCGCGTAGAACGGCGAGGGCTCGGATGCCGGCAGCGCGATCGCGCCCTGCGCGTAGGCCGGTCGCGGGGCCGGCGCCCCGCCGGCGGCGCCCGTCGGGGCTCCCGCGGCGCCGACGCCCAGCCGATGCGCCGCCGAGACCGCCGGTGCGTCGGCCGCCCCGGCCGAGAGCGCCCGCTCGACCGCCGCGCGGACGAACGGGTACAGCGCGCCCGGCTCGCGAAATCGCACCTCGGTCTTCTGCGGATGGACGTTGACGTCGACGCGGCGCGGGTCGATCGCGAGCCACAGCGCGTAGGACGGCTGCCGGTCGTGGTGCAGCACGTCGCGATAGGCCTCGCGCACCGCGTGCGCGAGCATCCGGTCGCGGACGTGGCGGCCGTTGACGAACAGGAGCTGCGGCCCGCCCGAGGCGGTCGCGTGCGCGGGGCGGGTCGCGTAGCCGGACAGCGCGACGTCCGGCGCCCCGGCTTCGACGAGCGCCGCTCCGCCGACGAACGACTCGCCGAGCAGCGCCTCGACGCGCGCCGCGCGCGTCCCCGCGACGAGCCGGTGGACGAGCCGCCCGCCGTGAGAGAGCGAGAACGCGATTTCCGGGTGGGCGAGCGCGAGGCGCACGAACGCCTCGTCGCAATGCGCGCGCTCGGTCGGCTCGGTGCGCAGGAACTTGCGCCGGGCCGGCGTGTTGAAATAGAGTTCCTCGACGGTGATCGACGTGCCGGACGCGAGCGCCGCCGGCGCGACCGGCGCGACCGTCCCGCCTTCCACCTCGATGCGCCAGGCGTGCGGCTTGCCGGCGGCGCGCGACGCGATCGCGAGCCTCGCGACCGCGCCGATCGACGCGAGCGCCTCGCCGCGGAAGCCGAGCGTCGCGATCGACTCCAGGTCCGACGGCACGGCGATCTTCGAGGTCGCGTGGCGCGCGACCGCGAGCGGCAGGTCGTCGCGCTCGATGCCGGAGCCGTCGTCGACGACGCGCAATCGCTGGATGCCCCCGCCGGCGATGTCGACGTCGATGCGCGTCGCGCCGGCGTCGATCGCGTTCTCGAGGAGCTCCTTCAACGCCGCGGCCGGCCGCTCGACGACCTCGCCGGCGGCGATCTGGTCGATGAGGAGGTCGGGCAGCGCCCGGATCGCGCCCATCAGCGCGCGAGCCCGCGCGCCCAGCGCTCGTAGACGCCGTCGGCGAGCGCGTTGAGCGCGGCCACGCGGCCGTCCAGGTCGCGCACGATGTCCTCGCGCGACTGGCGCGGCTCGGTCGAGCGCGCGGGCAGCTCGTCGGGCGCCATGTCGCACCAGGCCGTCACCAGTTCGCGCGTCATCTCGACGTGGCACTGGAAGCCGACGTGGATGTCGTCGAGCACGTAGCCCTGCTCGTCGTTCCAGCGATTGGTGAGCACGCGCTTCGCGCCCGGCGGCAGCGAGTACCGCTCGTAATGCCACTGGAAGACCGTGAACCGGTCGCGACCGCCGAACCATTCACGCGCCGCGGCCGCGTCGGTCGCCTCGACGTCGATCCAGCCGATCTCGGTCGGGCGCGCGCGGCCGACGACGCCGCCCAGCGCGCGCGCGAGGATCTGTCCGCCCAGGCAATGGCCGATCACCGGCACGCGCGCGCCGACCGCCTCGCGCAGCAGCGCCGCGAGCGGCCCCTGCCACGGCGTGGGATCGTTGGCGCTCATCGGACCGCCCATCATGCCGATGCCGGCGAGATCTCCGGCGCGCGAGGGCACCGGCTCGCCCTGGTCCAGCGTCACCAGCCGCCACGCGACGCCGTGCCCGGTCAGCCAGTCACCCAGGCGACCGGGACCTTCGGAGCGCGAGAAACGCAGGACGGCGACGGGTCGCATGATCGGGCGGCGTGCGGCGCAAGGGGAAAGGAGGCTGCCGGCCGGGTCCAGGGCAACGGATCCGCGCGGTGCCGGACACCCCGCGCGCCGGTCGCGCCCGTACAATGGCCGACCGCCAAATTCTAGCAGCGCGAACGCTCCCGGCACGCGCTCCTCCGATCCGATGCTCTCCAGGAACCGCCGCCCCCCGATCCGTGCCGTCGTGATCGTCGCCACGGCAACGCTCGCCGCCTGTGCGAGCCTCGCGCCGCCGGTCACGCCCAACGAGAACCTGCGCGTCGAGGGCGTTCCGCCGATTCCGGCGGCGCTCGCCGCGCGCGTCGCGCCCTACACCGAGTTCCGCCCGCGCACGCTCGCCTCGTGGCATCCGCACAGGCGCGAACTCGTGGTCACGACGCGCGCGAAGACCACGGCGCAGCTCTTCGACGTCCGCGCGGCGCTCGCCGAGCCCCGGCAGATCACCGACTACGCCGAACCGGTGCGCCACGGCGGCTGGTGGCCGGCGAAGCCCGACGTACTGGTCTTCGGGCGCGACGCCGGCGGCAACGAGCAGTCGCAGGTCTACCGGCTCGACCCCGGCGCCGCGGTACCGACGCTCCTCACCGATCCGGAGCGCATCCACCGGCCGGTCGCGGTCAACCGCGCCCGCGACCGCCTCCTGCTCGCGTCGACCGATGTCGACAAGTCCGCCGGGCGCCGCGAGAACCCGATCCTGGACCTCGTGCTGATGGACCCGCTCGCGCCGGCCGCCGCCCGCAAGGTGGCGACGCTCCCGGGCACCGGCTGGTACGACTTCTCGTTCTCGTTCGACGACCGCCGGATCGCGGCGCTCGAGTTCAGGTCGATCAACGAGACGGTCGTGTGGATCCTCGACCCGGCCACCGGGGAGCGCGAGCGCGTGCTGCCGGCGCACGATGGCGCGACGCGGATCGCCTCGTACGAGATCTCGTTCTCGCGCGACGGGCGCGGGCTGTTCCTGACGACCGACCGCGACGGCGAATTCCAGCGCGCGTCCTATCTCGATCTCGCGAGCGGCCGGCTCGAGCCCTTCGGCCCGGAGAACCACGATGTCGAACAGCTCGCGCTCTCGCCGGACGGGCGCACGATCGCGCTGGTCGTCAACGAGGCGGGCGCAGGGTCGCTGCGGCTATTCGACGCCGACACGCGCCGGGAGTTGCCGCGACCGGACGTGCCGATCGGAACCGTCAGCGGTGCGCAGTGGCATGCCGACAGTCTCGCGCTCGCGTTCACGCTCGACTCCGCACGGAGCCCCGGTGACGTCTACGTGCTGGAGCGCGGCGGCAACCGGGTCGAGCGCTGGACCGAGACGAAGGTCGTCGGCCTCGACCCGGCGCGATTCGCCGTGCAGACGCCGATCGCGTGGCGGAGCTTCGACGGCCGGACGATCACCGGATTCATCGCGCGCCCGCCGGCGCGATTCACGGGCAGGCGCCCGGTGATGATCCAGATCCACGGCGGGCCCGAGGCGCAGGCGCGTCCGGGCTTCATCGGCCGGTGGAACTACTACGTCAACGAACTGGGCATCGTGATCATCGAGCCCAACGTCCGCGGATCGACCGGCTACGGCAAGACGTTCGTCGCGCTCGACGACGGCATGAAGCGCGAGGACTCGGTCAGGGACATCGGGGCCCTGTTCGACTGGATCGCGGCGCAGCCGGACCTCGACGCTACGCGCGTCGTCGTCGCCGGCGGCAGCTACGGCGGCTACATGAGCCTCGCGGTCGCGGCGACCTATCCGCAGCGGATCGCCGGCGCGATCGACGTCGTCGGCATCGCGAACTTCGTCACGTTCCTCGAACGCACCGAGAGCTACCGGCGCGACCTGCGCCGCGCCGAGTACGGCGACGAGCGCGATCCGGCCATGCGCGAGTTCCTGACGCGGATCTCCCCGGTCGCCGGCGCGTCGCGGATCGTCAAGCCGCTGTTCGTCGCGCACGGGAAGAACGATCCGCGCGTGCCCTACACCGAGGCGGAGCAGATCGTCGAGACGGTCCGGCGCAACGGCACGCCGGTCTGGTACCTGCTCGCGGCCAACGAGGGCCACGGCTTCGCGCGCAAGGAGAACGCCGACTTCTACTTCTACACGACGATCCGCTTCCTCGAGGAAACGCTGCTCCGGTAGCCGGTCACATCTGCTTGAACCGGTGCGTGAACTGGCGCGAGATCGGCAGCCGGTCCGGCCGCGCCCTGAACAACGCGAACTGGCGCTCGGCGTCCTCGCGCAGCACCCCCGACAGCGCCGCGACGTTGACGATCGTGCTGCGGTGGATCTGCCAGAACCGGTCGGGGTCGAGCTCCTCCAGCAGGTCCTTGAGCGGCGTGCGGATCAGCGCCTCCGACTGCGCGAGCACGACCCGCGTGTACTTGGTGTCCGACTGGAAGTAGAGCACGTCGTCGACCGGGATCAGCTTAACCTGCTTGCCGACGGCCGCCTTGATCCACTTGAGCCGCGCGGCCGGCCTCGGCGCCGCGTGCGACCGCAGCCGGGCGAGCAGCGCGGACAGGTCGGCCGGCGGCGCGGCGAGCTTCGCCTTCACGCGCTCGACCGTCTGCGCGAGCCGCTCGGACTCCACCGGCTTCAGCAGGTAGTCGATCGCACCCGCGTCGAACGCCGCGATCGCGTACTGGTCGTAGGCGGTGACGAAGACGATGTGGCACTCGCCTCCGATCGCGGCGGCGACGTCGAGCCCGCTGCGGCCGGGCATCCGGATGTCGAGGAACGCGATCGACGGATGTTCGGCGTCGAACAGCGCGAGCGCCTCGTCGCCGTCGGCCGCCTCGGCGACCACCGCGAGCCCGGGCCAGACTTCGGCGAGCTTCTCCTTGAGACGCTCGCGCATGAGCGGCTCGTCCTCGGCGATCAGCGCGGTCGGGCGGGTGTCGTCGGTCATGGGCTCGGGAGTCTCTGCGTACGAGGGAAGGGTTCGACCGGCGGTCCGGCCGGAGGCCCGGCCGCGGGCACGGCGACCATGCCGCCGACACCGGCCTCCCGCGGCAGGACGATGCGCGCCAGGAATCCCCGGGGCTCGTTCGCCGACAATTCGAGGCGCGCGCGCTCGCCGTGGAGCAGCGCGAGCCGGTCGCGGATGTTCGCGAGCCCGATGCCGTCGCCGGCGGCCGGTGCGCCGTCCAGCCCGGCGCCGGTGTCGGCGACGCTGATCTCGACCCGGTCGCCGGACGCCTCCGCCGACACGACGACGCGGCCGCCGGGCGCCCAGGGTTCGATGCCGTGCTTGATCGCGTTCTCGACGAGCGTGATCAGCATGCCCGGCGGCAACGGCACCTGCTCGAGCGACGCCGGGATCGCGACCTCGTAGTCGAGCCGCCGGCCCAGGCGCGTGCGCATGATCGACAGATAGGCACCGGCGAGGCCGGCTTCGGCGCTCAGCGTCGTGGCCGGTTCGCGCAGCGCCGGCGTCGCCGCGCGCAGGAACACGATCAGGTCGCCGATCAGGCGGGCCGCCTCCGGCGCGCCCTTCTCCGCGAGCTGGCGGGCGCTGCCCAGCGTGTTGAACAGGAACTGCGGCTCCACCTGGAGCTGCAGGAGCTTCAACCGCGACTCGGCGAGCTGGCGCGACAGCTCGCTCTGCCGCGCCTCCGACTCGAGCCGTGCGGTGAGCGCCGCGTACTCGCGGTTGCGCAGGTGCGCGATCAGCGCGACGACGAGCGCGTAGAGGAATCCGAACACGAGTCCGGCCGTGACGACGTGGCGGAGCTTGGCGCTGTCGTTCAGCCAGTCGAGCGGGTCGACGCCCTTGACGAGCCCGCCGATCGCCGCGCCGACGAACGCCCCGGCGAGCGCGAGCAGCGGACCGACGACGACGAACCGGAAGATCTTCCCCTGGAAGCGCCGGTAGCCGAACCACGCGGACAGACCCGCCCAGATCAGCATCAGGACGACGAGGTTGAAGAGGATCGCCGCCTCGACGAACGTCATGTTCCACGGGAGCTGGGCGGCGACCCACGCGAAGCCGGTGGTCACCGCGACGATCGCGACCAGCCAGCGCCAGCCGCCGGTCGAGTAGAACCAGCGGTCGAACGCGCGCACGTCGCGCCGCTCGATCTCGGAGAGCGAGCACAGCAGGCGTTCGGCGAACGCTTCGTAGCGGGTCGTGAGCGACACGGCGATGATGCGCGGGAGCGGCCGGGACGGCCGGGGCGGCGTGGGCGGATTCTAGACGCGGTGCCCGCCCGCCGGGTACCGCCGCCCGGACCGGCAGCGCCCCGGACGCGACGAACGCCGGCCGGCGGCGACGGCCGGCGATCCCGCTACCCGAGTCCGCGCGCGATGCGCGCGAACGCCGAGTGGTTGTGGATCGACTCGAAGTTCTCCGCCTCGACGGCGAATCCGGCCACGCGCGGATCCGCTTCGAGGCGCGAGGCGACGCCGCGGACCAGATCCTCGACGAAGCGGGGGTTGTCGTACGCGCGTTCGGTCAGGTACTTCTCGTCGGCGCGCTTGAGGATTCCATACAGCTCGGCGCTCGCCTCCTCCTCGGCGACCCGCAGCAGCTCGCACACGCGGATCGGCTCCCGCGGCCGCACGGTGATCGCGATCGTCGAGCGCTGGTTGTGCGCGCCGTAGTCGGAGATCTCCTTCGAGCACGGGCACAGCGAGGTCACCGGCACCTGCACGGTGACCTCCGACGCGTACCGGTCGCCGGCGATCTCGCCGGACAGGCGCACCTCGTAGTCGAGCAGGCTCGCCACGCCCGAGATCGGCGCGGTCTTGCGGACGAACCACGGGAACGCGATGTCGATGCGGCCGCCGGGCGCGTCGAGGCGCACGACGAGCGCGTCGAGCAGCGCCCGCAGGTTGGCGACGTCCAGCGGCGGTTCGCCCGCGGCGGTGCGGTCCTCGAGCAGCTCGACCAGCCGCGACATGTGCGTGCCCTTGCGGTCCTCGGGCAGCGACACGCTGACCGCGAAGGTCGCGATCGTCGTCTGAGCCGGCGCGTCGCCGTCGGCGAACGCGAGCGGATAGCGCAATCCCCGGATGCCGACCTGGTCGATCGCGAGGCGGCGATGGTCGCTCTCCGACTGCACGTCGGGGATGGGCATCAGCGCGGAAGGTCGTTCGGGACGGTTCATGGATCGCACAATCTATCACGCGGCCGGCTTGACGATCGACCCGGCCTCCGGCGTGGGGAAACGCGCGCCGATCGACGCGACCAGCCCGTCGGCGTAGAGCCCGCAGCGCGCGAGCAGGAAGGCCGGGTCGCCGTGGTCGACGAAGGCGTCGGGCAGCCCCAGGTGGAGGATCGGAACGGCGATGCCCATCTCCGCGAGCGCTTCGGCGACGCCGCTGCCGGCGCCGCCGGCGACGACGTTCTCCTCGACGGTGACGAGCGCGTCGTGCGTGCGGGCGAGTTCGCGCACGAGGTCCCGGTCGAGCGGCTTGACGAAGCGCAGGTTCGCGACGGTCGCGTCGAGCCGCTCGCCGGCGACACGCGCCGCGGCGAGCGGCGCGCCGAACGCGAGGATCGCGACGCGCCCGGTGCGCCGCTGCGATTCGCGCACGATCTCGCCGCGCCCGACCGGCAGCGTCGCGAGCCCCGGGTCGATCGCGGCGCCCGGCCCGGTCCCGCGCGGATAGCGGACCGCCGCGGGGGTGCCGAGCGCGTAGGCGGTCGACAGCATCTTCCGGCACTCGTTCTCGTCGGACGGTGCCATCACCGTCAGGTTGGGAAGGCAGCGCAGGTACGAGAGGTCGAAGGCGCCCGCGTGCGTGGCGCCGTCGGCGCCGACGATCCCGGCGCGGTCGACCGCGAAGACGACCGGCAGGTTCTGCAGCGCGACGTCGTGGATCGCCTGGTCGTAAGCGCGCTGCAGGAACGTCGAGTAGATCGCGACCACCGGCCGCATCCCCTCGCACGCGAGCCCGGCGGCGAAGGTCACCGCGTGCTGCTCGGCGATGCCGACGTCGACGTAGCGGTCGGGGAACCGCCGCGAGTAGTCGACCATCCCCGAGCCCTCGCGCATCGCCGGCGTGATCGCGACGAGCTTCGGGTCCGCCGCCGCCTGGTCGACCAGCCAGTCGCCGAACACCTGCGTGTACGACGGCGCCGACGGCGGCTTCGCGACGATCCCGACGGCGGGATCGAACCGGCCGACGCCGTGGTAGAGGATCGGGTCGGACTCGGCCTTCGCGTAGCCGCAGCCCTTGCGGGTGACGACGTGGACGAATTGGGGCCCGTCGAGCTTGCGGACGTTCGCGAGCGCGGGCACCAGCACGTCGAGATCGTGGCCGTCGATCGGCCCGATGTA
>JADZDA010000291.1 GCA_020851255.1 Burkholderiales bacterium
CCACTTGTCGCCGGCGGTGACCGGTGCCTCGGATTCGTCCTGCACCGGCGTGAGATGCAGGTCACCGGCGGTGATGCGCATCGGATTGGCGGCGAGCGAAAGTCCACGCTCCAGGATGTTCTCGAGCTCGCGCACGTTGCCCGGCCAGCGGTAGGCGACCAGGCGGTCGGCCGCCGCGGGGGTGAAGCCCGCGACGCGCAGGCCCAGCTTGGCCGCCACGCGCTCGACCGTGGCGCGCGCCAGCGGCAGGATGTCGTCGCGGCGCTCGCGCAGCGGCGGCATCGCGAGCTCGATGACGTGGAGGCGGTAGAAGAGGTCCTGGCGGAACTCGCCGGATTCCACCAGCGCGGCGAGTTTCTTGTGCGTGGCGCTGATGATGCGCACGTCGACCGGCTCCTCCTGCGTCGAGCCGACCTTGCGCACCTTCTTCTCCTGGATGGCGCGCAGGAGCTTCACCTGCATCGGCAGCGGCAGGTCGGCGACCTCGTCGAGGAACAGCGTCCCGCCGCTGGCCGCCTGGAAGAAGCCGTCGCGGTCGGCTTCCGCGCCGGTGAACGCGCCCTTGCGGTAGCCGAAGAACTCGCTCTCCATCAGGTTCTCCGGGATCGCGCCGCAGTTGACCGCGATGAACGGCTGCGCGGAACGCGGGCCCCCGTTGTGGATCATCCGCGCGGCGAGCTCCTTGCCGCTGCCCGACTCGCCGTTGACGAACACCGGCGCCTGGCTCTTGGCGAGCCGCTCGATCAACCCGCGGACATGCTCGATCGCCGGCGATTCCCCGAGCAGCTGGCTGGTCGCGGACGCCTGCGGCTTGTCGGGCACCTTGAGCGCCTGCTTGACCAGCGCGCGCAGCTGTTCGAGGGCCACGGGCTTGGCGAGGTAGTCGAAGGCGCCCGCCTTGAGCGCGGCGACCGCGTTCTCCGCGCTGCCGAACGCGGTGATGACGGCGACCGGGACATCGAGCCCGTTCTGATTGATGTGCTCGACCACGCGCAGGCCTTCGCCGTCGGGCAGCCGCATGTCGGTGAGGAACAGGTCGAAGCTCTCGCGGTCCAGCAGCGCGATCGCCTCGGCGACGGTCGCCGCGCGCTCGGTGTCGAGGCCCATACGCGACAGCGTCAGCTCGAGCAGCTCCAGGAGGTCCGGCTCGTCGTCGATGACGAGCACCTTGGGCTGCGCACGGGGTCGGCGGGACACGGGATGGCCTCTCGTCTTTCAGGATGGGGGGGAGGCGGGCGCGACGGCGGCCGGCGCGTCCGGGGAATGCACGCCCGCCCGTTTGAGCGTCATGCGGAAGACGGCGCCCGGCGAGCGCGGCAGGAGTTCGAGCGTGGCGCCGTTGGCGTCGGCGAGCTCGCGGGCGATGTACAGGCCGAGCCCGGTGCCGCCGGGGCGCGTCGTGAAGAACGGCTCGAAGATCTGCCCGCGCAGTTCCGCGGGGATCCCCGGCCCGTCGTCGGCGAGTTCGCAGATCACCGCGTCGCCCAGGTAGCCGGCGCGCGCGACGACGCGGACGCTGCCTTCCTTCTTCTGGCAGTGCTGCCAGGCGTTGCGCACCAGGTTCCACAGGATCTGGTTGAAATGTCCGCGGTCGAAGATCACGACGAGATCGTCGGCGACGGCGATCTGGACCGCGCCGGCCGGGATGTTCTCGGCCTGGACGATCTCGTCGACCAGCGTGCGCAGGAACTCTCCGAGCGCGATCGCCTCGGGCTGCTGCCGGTCCCGGCGGTTGAGCTGCAGGACCTCGCCGACGATCCGGTCGATGCGCTTGCTGTTGTTGCGGATCATCGTGAGCAGGCGCTGCCCCTCGGGCGCGACCGCGCCGTCCTCTTCGAGCAGCTGCGCCGCCTGGTTGATAGCCGACAGCGGATTGCGCACCTCGTGGGCGATCGACGCGGTCAGGCGCCCCATCGCGGCGAGCTTCATCTGCTGCGCCTCGGTCTGCGCGCGGCCCAGGTCCTCGAGGTAGATCAGCGTGCCGCCGTTGAGCCCCGACCCGATGCGCACGAGCCGCACGCGCAGCAGGCGCTGCGTGACGTCGACCCTGAACGGCGGCAGCGCGATGGTGAAATCGTCCTGCCACCGGCGCCAGTAGTCGTGCAGCGTCGAGCTGAACTCGGCGAGCCGCATGCCGCCGCGCATCCGGCCGAAGCCGCCGAGCAGCCGCGTGACCTGCGCGTTGTGCCCGCGCACGACCCCGTTCAGGTCGACGACGAGCACGCCGTCCTGCATGTCCTGGATGATGAGCCGGTTCACCTGCTCGAGATTGGCGACGTCGATGCCGCGCTGCGCCGCGAGATCCTCGCTCGCCTTGGTGTACGTGCCGAGGGCGACGGCGATCGCGACGGTCGCGAAGTACCCGAACCCCACGATCCCGGTCTGGACGATCTGCGCGCCGCCGATGCTGCCTTCGATCGCCCGGTAGACGTCGAGGCCGAGGAGGACGACCGAGGCGAGCGCCGCGTGGAAGAACGCGGTCTGCGTGCGCAGCAGCCAGCCGGACGCCGCGAGCTGCGGGAACAGGAGGATGGGGATCGGCGCGACCGCGTTGCCGCCGGCCACGATCACGAGCGACAGGAAGAAGATGTCGCCGGCGAGCAGCGCGAGCGTGATGTGCGGCAGCGAGAACGGCAGGCGGTCCTGCTGGATCCACGCGAAGGCCGCGAGACCGAACAGGAAGTAGAGCGCGGTCGCGGTGATGAACGCATTGGGGTTGATCGCGTGGACGCCCTTCAGGTCGACGAGCAGCGCGACGCCCAGCAGCGCCGCGGCGCACACGGCTCGGTAGAGCGCGATGATCCAGACGATGCGCCGGCCGGAATCGGCCACCGACACCGGCATCGGCGGCGGTTCGAACGGCGGCACGGCGGGCGCGGGATCGGGCGCGGGCATCGGGTCGGTGGCCGTGACTCAGCGCCCGGGCGGGCACTCGCCGTCGCGGCAGTGCCAGCCGCCGTTCGAGGCGACCGCGTCCGCGCGCGGCAGGAAGACGCCGCAGCGCTCGCAGCGCACCATCGGACCGCCGAGCGCCCGGTCGCCTTCGCGCGCGCGGCGCTTCTTCGCCTGCGCCGACCCGATCAGGCGCACGGCGAACAGGACGACGAACGCGACGACGACCCAGAAGACGAGCTTGCCCACGTTCAGATCACCTTGCCCGGGTTGAGGAGTCCGCGCGGATCGAGCGCGTCCTTGATCCTGCGCATCAGGGCGATCTCGAGCGGCGACTTCACCCGGGCGAGTTCGCGGCGCTTCAGGCGCCCGATGCCGTGCTCGGCGGAGATCGACCCGCCGTGCCCGACCACGAGGTCGTGGACGATGCGCTGGGCGCGCTCGAGCCGGTCGGCGGCGACGAAAGCCTCGGCGGACGCGCCCTCGGGCGCGGAGAGGTTGTAGTGGAGGTTGCCGTCGCCCAGGTGGCCGAAGACGACGTAGCGGACGCCGGGGAACGCGGCGTCGAGCGCGCGCCGCGCCTGGTCCAGGAACGCCGGGATCCGCGAGACCGGCAGCGAGATGTCGTGCTTGAGGTTCGGGCCCTCGCGCCGCTGCGCCTCGGCGATGTTCTCGCGCACCGCCCACAGCGCGCGGGCCTGCGCCAGCGACGAGGCGATCGTCGCATCGGCGACGACGCCGAGCCCGGCGGCGGCCGCGAGCATCGCCTCGACGCGGGCGGCGAGCGCGGGATCCTCGGCGCTGTCGTCCGCCTGGATCAGCGCGTACCAGTCGTGCCCGGGCAGCGGCTCGGGCGAGCCCGGATGGTGCCTGCGCGAAAGCGCGAGCGAGAACGCGCTCATCAGCTCGAACCCGGTGAGCCGGTCGCCCAGCGCCGCGCGCGCGTGCCTCAGCAGCGCGATCGCCGCGCCGACGTCGGCGACCGCCGCGAGCGCCGTGACGCGGGAGCGGGGCGCGCTCGCGAGCTTGAGCACGACCGCCGTGACGATGCCGAGCGTCCCTTCGGAGCCGATGAACAGCTGCTTCAGGTCGTAGCCGGTGTTGTCCTTGCGCAGGCCCCGGGCGAGGTCCAGGACGCCGCCGTCGGCCAGCACGACCTCGACGCCCAGCACCGACTCGCGCGCGTTGCCGTAGCGGAGTACGGCGGTGCCTCCGGCGTTGGTCGCGAGGTTGCCGCCGATCGTGCAGGTGCCCTCGGAGGCGAGCGACAGGGGGAAGGCGAGGCCGGCGTCGCTCGCCGCCTGCTGGACCGCGGCGAGCGTCGCGCCCGCCTCCACGGTCATCGTGGCGTTGTCGGCGTCGAGCGCGCGCACGCGGTTCATGCGCGTGAACGAGACCACGACGGCGTCGCCGCGCTCGTGCGGCGTGCCGCCGCCGACGAGCCCCGTGTTGCCGCCCTGGGGCACGACCGGCACGCAGAGATCGGCGCAGACCGAGACGACCGCGGACACCTCGCGCGTCCCCGACGGCCGCACGACGGCGATCGCCGCGCCGCGGTAGCGGCCGCGCCAGTCGGTGAGGTACGGCTCGATGTCGCCGGCGGCGGTGAGGACGTGGGGCTCGCCCACGACGGCGCCTAGCCGCGCGAGGCAGGTTGCGCGAGGGTCCGCCATGGGCGAGCATATTAGCTGAAAAGCCCCGTCTTCCCCGGAGACCGGCATGACCGAAACCCCGAAGGACCCCGCCGCACCGGCCGGATTCCCGCCGACGCCCCAGGCAGCGCTCGAATTCCTGCAGAAGATGTGGAACCCGCTGGGCGTGCCGATGCCGGGGTTCGGCATGCCCGGCGCGGCGCCGGCGACCGCCGCGCCGGCACCGTCGATGCCGCAGGCGTTCGGCTTTCCCAATCCGGCGATGATGTTCGCCGCGCTCGATCCGGCCGAGGTCCAGCGCAAGATCGACGAGCTGCGGGTGATCGAGAACTGGCTGTCGATGTCGCTCGCGATGATGCAGATGAGCGTCAAGACGCTCGAACTGCAGAAGGCGTCGCTCGAGGCGCTGCGGGGGACCGTGCGGGAGACCGGGGCACCGCCGCACGCCGAGCGCAGGCGCGCGGGTCCGGCGAAATAGGGGCCGCGCGATGGCGATCGACTTCTACTACGGATCGGGTTCGCCGTACGCCTGGCGCGTGCAGCTCGCGCTCGAGGCGAAGGGGCTCCCCTACGAACGCAGGCTGCTCTCGTTCGCGGCGGGGGACACGGTGAAGCCCGAATTCGTCGCGCTCAATCCCCGCCACCGCGTGCCGGTGATCGTCGACGCGGGGTTCGTCCTCTACGAATCGAACGCGATCGTCGAGTACCTGGACGAGGCCTACCCGACCCACGGCCTGAAGCTCTTCCCCGGCGACGCGCGCCAGCGCGCGGTCGTCCGTCGGATCGTGAGCGAGGTCGACGGCTACACCGACGACGCGACCGAGCCGGTGATCGACGAAGTGATCTACGCGAAGCCCGAGGCGAGGAGCGCCGAGCGGCTCGCGGCCGCGCGCGAGCGGGCCGCCGGCGAGTTCGCGTTCCTGGCGCGCTACCTGGGCGGCGAGTGGCTCGCCGGCCCCCTGTCGGCGGCCGATTTCGCGCTGTATCCGATCGTCGCGTTCATGGACCGCTGCCACCAGCGTGATCCCTCGTTCGACGCCGAATCGCTGTTCCCGCCCGCGCTCGCCGCGTGGAAGCGCCGGATCGAGTCGCTGCCCTACCTCGCCACGACCCGCCCGCCGCACTGGCGCGCGTCCTGACACCCCGGAGCCCTCGATGAAACTCGAGACGTCCGCATTCCCCGACGGCGGCTGGATTCCCGCCGAGTTCGCGTTCGGCAAGCCCGATCCGGTCGCGCACATCGCGCTGTCCGCGAACCGCAACCCCGATCTCGCCTGGTCGGGCGCCCCGCCGGGCACGAAGTCCTACGCGATCGTCTGCGTCGATCCCGACGTCCCGTCGCGCGGCGACGACGTCAACCGCGAAGGCCGCGCGATTCCCGCCTCGCTGCCGCGCGTCGAGTTCGTGCACTGGGCGCTCGTCGACCTGCCGGCGACCGTGCACGCGATCGCGCGCGGCGAGCACTCCGACGGGGTCGTTGCGCGGGGGAAGCCCGGTCCGGCGGCGCCGCGCGGCGCTCGCCACGCGGTCAACGACTACACCGGGTGGTTCGCCACCGACAAGGACATGGCCGGCGACTGGTACGGTTACGACGGCCCGTGTCCGCCGTGGAACGACTCGATCGTCCATCGCTACGTCTACACCGTGCACGCGATCGACGTCGCCCGCCTGCCGGTCGAGGGGCGTTTCGACGGCGCGCGGGCGCTTGCGGCGATCGCGAAGCACTCGCTCGCGCACGCGTCGCTGACCGGGCGCTACACGCTCAA
>JADZDA010000292.1 GCA_020851255.1 Burkholderiales bacterium
GGGAAGATCGCGATCCGCGGCGACCCGATCGAGCAGTTGATCGGCAACGTCCGCTTCCCGGACATGATCTGGCTGATGCTGCGCGGCGAGCTGCCCACGCGCGTCCAGTCCGAACTCCTCGAGGCGGCGCTCGTGCCCGGCGTCGACCACGGTCCGCACGCGCCGTCGATCGCGATCTCGCGGATGGCGGTGACCTGCGGGCTGCCGGTCAACGGCGCGATGGCCTCGGCGATCAACGTGCTGGACGACGTCCACGGCGGCGCCGGCCAGCAATGCATGGAGCTCTACCGCGCGATCGACGCGCAGGCCGGCCCCGACGGCGACCTCGTCGCCGCGGCGACCGCGACGATCCGCGCGCGGATGGACGCCGGCGAGAAGATCGTCCCCGGCTTCGGCCATCGCTTCCATCCGGTCGACCCGCGCACCGCGCCGCTGTTCGCGCTGGTCGCGAAGGCGCAGGCCGAAGGCGCGGTGTCCGGCCGCTACGCGGCGATCGGGCAGGCGGTGTCGGCCGCGCTCGAGGCGATCAAGGGCCGGCACATCCCGATGAACATCGACGGGATCACGGCGGTGGTGTTCTGCGAGCTGGGCTTCGAGCCGGAGCTGGGCCGCGGCCTCTTCGTCCTGTCCCGGTCGGTCGGCATCCTCGCGCACGCCTGGGAGCAGAAGCAGCGCGGACGCCGGATCATGGGCCCGATGCCGCCGGCGATCCCCTACCGTTACAGCGGCCCGGCGCGCCGCGACCTGCCCGATCCGCGCTGACCGCGCGCGCGTCCCGCGACACCCGAACCCGAATCCGAATCCGAATCCGAATGCGAACCCCGAGACCCGCCCGACCCGCAGGAGACCCGATGAAGTCCACCGTCGCCCAGCAGCTCGTCAAGTACCTGGAGGCCCGCGGCGTGCGCCACGTGTTCGGCCTGTGCGGCCACACGAACATCGCCGTGCTCGCCGCGCTGTCGAAGAGCCGCAAGATCCGGTTCGTCAACACGCGCCACGAGCAGATCGCCGCCCACATGGCCGACGGGTACGCGCGCGCGTCGAAGGGGACGTCGGTGCTGCTGTCGCACCTGTCGCCGGGGCTCACGAACGCCGCGACCGGCGTCGCGAACGCCGCGCTCGACTCGATCCCGATGGTCGTCATCGCCGGCGACGTGCCGACCCACTACTACGGCAAGCATCCGCACCAGGAGGTGAACCTCCACGCGGACGCGTCGCAATACGAGATCTACCGGCCGTTCGTCAAGCGCGCCTGGCGCGTCGACTCCGCCGCCCTGTTCCCCGAGATCCTCGAGAAGGCGTTCGCGCTGGCCGAGAGCGGCCGGCCCGGTCCGGTGCTGGTCGACGTGCCGATGGACATCTTCAGCCAGGAGATCGACACCGCGCTGTTCGACCGGCTGCGCGCGAACACCAAGCGGATCGCCAGGCCCTCGCTCGACCGCGAGACGGCGGTCGAGATCGTGAAAAAGCTCGCGGCGGCCAGGCGCCCGGTGATCTACGCCGGCGGCGGCGTGCTGCTCGCCGACGCATCCGACGAGCTGCGCGAGCTGGCCGAGCACCTCGGCATCCCGGTCGCGCATACGCTGATGGGCAAGGGCGCGCTGCCCGACGACCATCCGCTGACGCTGGGCATGACCGGCTTCTGGGGCACGCGATTCATCAACGAACAGACGAGGAACGCCGACTGGATCCTTGGCCTGGGCACGCGCTTCTCCGAGGCCGACTGCAGCTCGTGGGAGCCGGAGTACACGTTCAGCTTCCCGCCGTCCAGGCTGATCCACATCGACATAGACCCGACCGAGATCGGGCGCAACTTCCCGGTCGAGATCGGCGCGGTCGCCGACCTGAAGCGCGCGCTCGCGACGCTCGTCGAGGTCGCGCGCGAGGTCGTCCCCAAGGGCATCCAGCGCCCGAAGGTCGTCAAGGAGATCGCCGCGGCGCGCGCCGCGTTCGTCGCCGGCAACCGCAAGCACGCGACGTCCGACGCCTTCCCGATGCGCCCCGAGCGCATCCTCGCCGACGTCCGGGCCGCGCTGCCGCGCGACGCGCTGATCACCACCGACGTGGGCTGGAACAAGAACGGCGTCGGCCAGCAGTTCCCGATCCTGACGCCGGGCACGATCTACACGCCCGGCGGCTTCGCGACGATGGGCTTCGGCGCGCCCGCCGCGCTCGGCGCCAAGGTCGCGCAGCCGGACCGCGTCGTCGTCGCGCTGGTCGGCGACGGCGGCTTCGGCCAGAACCCGGCGATGCTCGCCACCGCCTGCGAGGAAGGGATCGCGGTCGTCTGGGTGATCATGAACAACTACGCCTACGGAACGATCGCCGGCCTCGAGAAGGCGCATTACGGCACGACTTTCGGCACCGTGTTCGAGAAGGACGGCAAGCCCTGGTCCCCCGACTACGCGGCGATCGCGAAGGCCTACGGCATCGACGGCGTGCAGGTGAAGTCGGCCGCCGGGTTCCGCACGGCGCTCGAGCGCGCGATCAAGTCGGGGAAGCCCTGCGTGATCGACGTCGCGATGCAGAACGAGCCGGTCCCGACCGCCGGGCACTGGAACATCATGGACATCTACTCGCCGGGTCGCAAGGTGCACCACGTCGCGACCGGCGCCGTCGCCGCGGACTGACTCTCATGCCTCGGGAGCAACCGACGATGAAGCAGGAATACTCGCTCGCGCACCTGACGGTGATGGGGCTCGCGCCGCCCGAGATGGTCTACGTCGCGGCCCGGGCCGGCTACGACTACGTCAGCCCGCGCCTGATCTACATGGGCCTGCCCGGCGAGCCCAACTGGGCGCTCGCCGAAAAGCCCGAGATGCTGCGCCAGACCCGGGCGGCGCTCGCCGCGACCGGCGTGCGCGTCCACGACATCGAGCTCGCGCGGATCCTGAAGGACGTCGAGCCCGAGTCCTACGAGCCGGCGCTCGCGGTGGCGGCCGAGCTGGGCGCGCGCGCGGTGCTCTCGTCGATATGGGTCGACGACCGGGCGATGGTCGTCGACAAGTTCGGCCGGCTGTGCGACCTCGCCGGACGCTACGGGCTCACCGTCGATCTCGAGTCGGTGCCGATCGCCGCGGTCACGAACCTCGCGCAGGCGCTCGACGTGCTGAACGCGGTCGACCGCGACAACGCCGGACTGATGATCGACACGCACCACTTCCACCGCGCGCGCGACCGGGTCGAGGCGCTCGACGCCGTGCCGCGCCGCTGGTTCCATTTCGCGCAGATCTGCGACGCGACCGCCGAGATCCCGGCCGACCGCGAGCGGATGATCCACATCCTGCGCGCCGAGCGGCTCTACTGCGGCGAAGGCGGCATCGACATCGCCGGCATCCTCGCGCGCCTGCCGCGCATGCCCTATTCGATCGAGCTGCCGCACGTCGCGCGCTCGAACGAGCTGGGCTACGCCGAGCACGCGTTCCGCTGCCTCGAGACCGCGAAGGCGTACTTCGCCGCGCAGGCGCGGGCGCGGGACGCCGAGGCGCTCGCCGCGCATTGAGCGGTCCCCGACATCGACATGTCCGCGTCACCATGATCGACGGCCACACCCTGCTCGTTCCGCACATCGGCTACCCGACCGGGTCGTTCAAGGCGCCGATGATCTACAACCCGTGGTTCGAGAGCCGCGGCGTGAACGCGGTCGTCGTGCCGCTGGCGGTGACCGCGGAAGACTTCGTCGCGACCATGAAGGCGCTGTCGCTGGTGCGCAACATGCGCGGCGCGCTGATCACCATGCCGCACAAGATCGCGGTCGTCGACCTGCTGGCGGAGCGGTCGAAGGCGGTCGAGATCGCCGGCTCCTGCAACGCGGTGCTCCGCCGCGACGACGGCAGCTACGCCGGCGACATGTTCGACGGCACCGGATTCACGCGCGGGCTCGCGAACAAGGGCTTCCGTGTCGCCGGCTCGCGCGGTCTGGTCGTCGGCTCCGGCGGTGTCGGCTCGGCGATCGCCGCCGCGCTCGCCGCGGACGGGGCGACGGCGATCGCGGTCAACGACACGAACCCGGCGACCGCCGAGGGGCTCGGCGCGCGGCTGCGCCGGCACTACCCGGCGATCGACGTCTCCGTCCGGTCGAACGACCCCGCCGGCTTCGACCTCGTGGTCAACGCGACGCCGCTCGGCATGAAGCCCGGCGATCCCCTGCCGTTCGACGCGGGCCGGCTGTCGGCGTCGACCTTCGTCGGCGAGGTCGTGATGAAGCAGGAGATCACGCCGCTGCTCGCCGCCGCGCGCGCCCGCGGCTGCCGGATCCAGGTCGGCACCGACATGCTGTTCGAGATGATCCCGGCGTATCTCGAGTACTTCGGCTTCGGCCGCGCGACCGCGGACGACCTGCGCGCGGTCGCACAGGTATCCTATTGAGTTCGTCGCGGCCGGAAACGCAAACCATGGAATCAGCCGGCCTCGCCGCAATGGCAACCGTCAACCCCCGGGTTCCCGGCGTCGACCGGCGCCCGGCCCCGGAAATTCCGCACTTCCCCTCGAGGAGAGACTCGTGAATTCGAAGATCGATCGTCGTTCCGTGCTGAAGGCCGGCGCCGCGCTGGCCGCGTCGTCGCTCGCCGCGCTGCCCGCCTGGGCGCAGGACAAGCCCACGCTGCGGTTCGCCGCGGTGTTCTCGGACAAGGACATCCGCGCCGACATGGTCCGGATGCTGGCGAAGGACGTCGAAGCCGACTTCAAGGTCGAGCCGTTCTACGGCGGCACCCTGTTCAAGCAGGGCACCGAGCTCGTCGCGCTGCAACGCGACAACCTCGAGATCGGCAACGTCTCGCCCCAGGACATCAGCAAGCAGCTTCCGGCCTGGTCGATCCTCACGTCCGCGTACCTGTTCCGGGACGCCAACCACCTGAACGCGTTCTTCGCGAGCGATCTCGCGGCCGAGATGAAGCAGATGGCCGAGGACCAGCTCAAGGTCAAGATCCTGGGGCCGACGTTCTACGGCACGCGCCAGGTCGGGCTCAAGGCGCGGAAGAAGATCGCGACGCCCGCGGACATGGCCGGCGTCAAACTGCGGATGCCGCCCGGCGACGCCTGGCAGCTCCTCGGCCGATCGATCGGCGCGAATCCGACGCCGATGGCCTACGCCGAGACCTACACCGGGCTGCAGACCGGCGCGATCGACGGCCAGGACAACCCGCTGCCCAACGTGCAGAACATGAAGTTCTACGAGGTGATGTCGCAGATCGTGCTGACCTCGCACCTGGTCGCCTTCGACGTGCTGACGATGAACCTCAAGAGCTGGCGCGCGATGTCGCCGGCGAAGCAGAAGTCCTTCCAGGCCGCCGTCGACAAGGCGATCAACTGGAGCGCCGCCGAGCACCTCAAGCGCGAGGCCGAGCTGGCCGACGGCTTCCGCAAGCAGGGGCTCGACGTCTACACGCCGGACACGGCCGCCTTCCGCGCGCACGCGCAGAAGATCTATCTCGCGTCCGACGAGGCGAAGGCCTGGCCGAAGGGAATGCTCGAGAAGGTCAACGCGATGAAGTGATCGACCCGCCGGGCCGGGCCGCGGATCGCGGCCCGCGGCGGACGCGCGGCGCCGGGGCGGTGACCCCGGCCCTCGCCGCATCGAACGGGGGAGAGGGGTGGCGATGTCCATCGGGGGAGTCGTCGGCTGGATCCGGCGGAGGGCGGAGAACGTCGTCGCGGCGTTGCTCGCGATCATGTTCGTCGCGTTCATCGTCCAGATCGTGTTCCGCTACTTTTTCAATTTTCCGATCGGCTGGTCCTCCGAGCTCTCGGTCGTCGCCTGGCTCTACATGGTGCTGCTCGGTTCGGCCTTGTGGCTCAGGGAGAGCGAGGAGATCCGCTTCGATCTGGTCTCCGGGTCGCTCGGCCCGACCGGTCGCCGTGCGCTCGGCATCGTCGTCGCGCTCTGCGCGGTCGTCCTGTACGCGATGTCGTTCCCCGCGGCGTGGAGCTACGTCGCCTTCATGAAGGTCGAGAGCACGTCCTACCTCAAGATCCGGCTCGACCTCCTCTACTCGGTGTACCTCCTCTTCGCCGCCGCCATCGTCGTCCGCTACGCCTGGAGCGCGGGGCGCATGCTGCGCGGCGCGGGGCCAGAGCAGGTCGACATCACCAAGACGACCTCCGGCCTATGAGCCTCGCCAGCCCCTTCGCCCTCTGCCTCGTCGCGATCGTCGGCCTGAGTCTCGCCGGTCTGCCGGTCGGGCACGCGATGATCGGCGGGTCGATCCTCTGGCTCGCGTTGAAGGGCCTCGACATGGGGACCGCCGCCGAGCAACTGCTGAACGGCATGATGGGCAGCCAGCTGCTGCTCGCGATCCCGCTGTTCATCCTCGCCGCCGAGTTCATGAACAGCGGCAGCATCATGGACCGGCTGCTGCGCTTCTGCAACGCGATCGTCGGCCGATTCCGCGGCGGTCTCGCGCAGGTGAACGTCGTGCAGAGCGTCATCTTCGCGAGCATGTCGGGCTCCGCGCTCGCCGACGCCGCCGGCTCCGGCAAGCTGATGCAGACGCTGATGACGCGCGACGGCAAGTACACGCCCGCCTACGCCGCGGCGCTGACCTGCGCGTCGTCGGTCATCGGGCCGATCCTGCCGCCGTCGATTCCGCTGATCCTCTACGCGCTCGTCTCCGACACCTCGATCGGCTACCTGTTCCTCGGCGGCGTGGTCCCCGGCCTGACGCTGGGCGCTGCACAGAGCGCGCTGATCGCCTTCACCGCCCGACGGCGCAATTTCCCGGTCGAGGCGCGGGTCCCCCTCTCCGAGCTGCCGCGCGTGACCTGGGACGCGACCCCGGCGCTCCTGATGCCCGTGATCCTGCTCGGGTGCCTCTACAGCGGCATCACGACGCCGACCGAGGCCGCGGCGGTCGCGGCGCTGTACGCGCTGCTCTTGTCGGTGCTGGTCTACCGCAACGTCGGCCCGAAGGACATCTACATCTCGCTGGTCACGAGCTCCCGGGTCACGGTGTCGATCGGCATGCTCATCGCCGGCGCGTTGGTGTTCAACTACGTGATCACGGCCGAGAACATCCCCAGGACCCTGAGCGCGGCGCTCAAGGCCTGGGACATGTCACCGCTCGCGTTCCTGCTCGTCGTCAACGTCCTGCTGCTGGTGCTGGGCTGCTTCCTCGAAGGCACGACGATCATCCTGGTGATCCTCCCGGTGCTGCTGCCGACGGCCGCCGCGCTCGGCGTCGACCCGGTCCACTTCGGCGTCCTCGCGATCGTCAACATCATGCTGGGTCTGGTGACGCCGCCGTACGGATTGCTGCTGTTCATGATGAACAAGATCGCCGAGGTCCCGTTGCGCGACATCGTCCGCGAGGTGATGCCGTTCCTCTACGTGATGATCGGCGCGCTGGCGCTGATCACGCTGGTCCCGGACATCACGCTGTGGCTGCCGCGGATGTTCGGCTACAAGGGGTGACGCGATGACGATCAACCGCGACTTCGGACTCGCCGGCGTGCTGGGCTGGCCGGTCTCCCACTCGCGTTCGCCGGTGCTGCACAACCACTGGATCGCCGAGCACGGAATCGCCGGCCGCTACGTGCCGCTCGCCGTCCCGCCCGGGGAACTCGCCGACGCGCTGAAGGGACTGGTCGCGCTGGGCTTCCGCGGCTGCAACGTGACCACACCGCACAAGCAGGCGGTGATGCCTTTCCTCGCGGACGTCGAGGCGGTCGCGCGGCGGATAGGCGCGGTCAACACGATCGTCGTGCGGCCGGACGGCACGCTCGCGGGCTTCAACAACGACGGCCGCGGCTTCGTCCAGAGTCTGCGCGACGAGTCGCCGGGCTGGCGCGCCGACGCCGGTCCGGTGGTCGTCCTGGGCGCCGGCGGCGCCGCGCGCGCGGTTCTGGCCGCGCTGCAGGAGGAAGGCGCGCACGAGATCCGGCTGGTCAACCGGACGTACGACAAGGCACAGGCGCTCGCCGCCGAGTTCGGCGGCGGCATCGTCGCCGAGCGCTGGGAGCGGCGCGATCAGGTGCTCGCCGGCGCGGCTACGCTCGTCAACTGCACGAACCAGGGCATGGTCGGCAAGCCGCCGCTCGAACTCGCGCTCGACGCGCTGCCGCGCACGGCGCTGGTCGGCGACCTGATCTACACGCCGCCGCTCACGCCGCTGCTGGCCGCCGCCAGGGCGCGCGGACACGTCGTCGTCAACGGACTCGGTCTGCTGCTCAACCAGGCTCGGCCGGCTTTCGAGGCCTGGTTCGGCGTCCTGCCCTCGATCACACCCGGCCTGCGCCGCGCGATCGAGGCCACTTTCTGATTGGGCCCATCCCGATGTCATGGAGCGCCCGATCCCGATGCGCGCGCCGGCCCATCAGAGCCGGATACTCGTGCATTGACCCCGAAACCCGGAGGGGCGACCATCGCGCCCTGACCGACCACGCGAAGTCGGCTATCCAACCCAGGAGGCATCCATGAAACGCAACCCCATCCGACTCCTCGCCGCGGCCGTCCTCGGCCTGGGCGTCGGCGTCGCGTCCGCGCAGCAGACCGTCCTGATCTCGGGGCTGGTCGAACTCTCCGGCACCGGCGCGACGTCGGGCACCAACTTCGACAACGGCGCCAAGCTCGCGGTCAAGGAGATCAACGCGGCCGGCGGCATCCTCGGCCGGAAGATCGAGTACACGTCGAGCGACACGCAGTCGAACCCCGGCATCGCCAAGGCCCTCGCGCAGAAGGCGATCGACCAGGGCGCCTACGTCGTCATGGGCCCGGTCTTCTCCGGCTCGATCCTCGTCAGCATGGAGGAGACGCGCCGCGCCGAGGTGCCGAACTTCACCGGCGGCGAGGCGGCGGCGATCACGCAGAAGGGCAATCCGTACGTCTTCCGCACGTCGTTCACGCAGACGACCGCGATGCCCAAGGTCGCGCGCTACATCGCGAACAACGTGAAGGCGAAGACCGTCGCGATCATCTACGTCAACAACGACTTCGGCAAGGGCGGCCGCGACGTGATGATGAAGAATCTCGAGGCGGTCGGCGTCAAGGTCATCGCCGACATCTCGACCGATCCCGGCCAGGTCGACTTCTCCGGCGCGGTGCTCCGGGTCAAGCAGTCGAACGCCGACGCGCTGTTCGCGTACACCAACGAGGAGGAGTCGGCGCGGCTGTTGCGCGAACTGCGCAAGCAGGGCTACGACAAGCCCGCGATCGGCGAGACGACGCTGACCGGCCAGAAGGTGATCGAGCTGGCCGGCGACGCCGCGAACGGCGCGGTCGCGCACGTGGGTCTGACCGCCGACGCGCCGCTGCCCGGCATCAAGGCGTTCGACGAGAAGTACCAGCGCGACTACAAGTTCAAGTCCGACCACAACGGCCTCAAGGGATACACCGGCATCTACATCGTCAAGGCGATCACCGAGAGGATCGGCAAGTTCGACCGGAAGGCGTTCGCCGCGGCGATGAAGGGCGCGAAGATCTCGGCGAAGGAACATCCGGGCGTGCTGATGGACGTCTCGTTCGACCAGAACGGCGACCTCGACCGCGAGAGCTTCCTGACCAAGGTCGTCAACGGCAAGCAGGTCGTCGTCGAGACGCTGCCGGCCCTCGGAGCGAAGTAACGCGCGTACTCCGGCCTCGACACCGCGCGCCCCGGCCGGGGCGCGCGGCCGGCCGGATGCGCGAGCCATGGCGCACACCATGAACGAACTCATCCAGCTCGTCGTCTCGGGCACCGCGACCGGCGCGATCTACGCGCTCGCCGGGCTCGGCTTCACGCTCCTGTGGCAGGCATCGGGGACGATCAACTTCGCGCAGGGCGAGTTCGTCATGCTGCCGGCGTTCACGATGCTCTTCTGCGTGATGGCCGGCGCGCCGCTGTGGCTCGCGTTCCTGATCACCTGCGCCGCGGCGATGGTCGTGCTCGGCGTCGGCTTCAAGCGGGGAATCGTCGATCCGCTGATCCGGCACGGCGTCATTCCGCTGGTCATCGCGACGCTGGGGCTTTCGATCGCGCTCAAGACGATCGTCCGGGCCGGCTACTCCGCCGAGGCGCACCAGTTCGCGAGCCCGTTCCCGGCGGGCCAGTTCTCGGTCGGCGGCATCACCGTGTCCTACGCCGACGTCGGCACGCTGTTCCTCGCCGGCGTGATCGTCGTCGCGCTGCAGACCTTCGTCACGCGGACGGTCACCGGCCGCGCGATGCAGGCGGTCGCCCAGAACACCGACGCGGCCCGCGTGCTCGGCATCGACGCGAAGCGGATGGTGCTCTACACGTTCCTGATCAACGCGGTACTCGCCGCGGTCACGGCGCTGCTCATCACGCCGACCTACCTCGCCAAGTTCGACATGGGCGACTCGATCGGTCTCAAGGCCTTCTTCGCGGCGATCATCGGCGGGTTCAACCAGACGCGCGGCGCGCTGCTCGGCGGCGTGCTGATCGGTGTGCTCGAGAACCTCGTCGGCTTCTACTGGTCGCCCGCCTACAAGGAGGGCGTCGCGCTGATGCTCTTCCTGGTCGTCATCCTGTTCCGTCCCGAAGGCCTGCTCGGCAAGGCCGAGGAGCGCAAGGTATGAGCCCCCGCGCCCACGTGCTGATCCTCGGCGCGGTCGTCGCCGCGCTCGCCGTCGTCGCGCTGTTCCTCAAGCGCAGCGAGGTCTACCTGCTCACGCTGTGGGCGGTCTACCTGATGGCGACGATGGGACTGAACCTCACCGTCGGCTACGCCGGCCAGATGTCGCTGGGCCACGCGGCGTTCTTCGGCATCGGCGCCTA
>JADZDA010000293.1 GCA_020851255.1 Burkholderiales bacterium
CGGGCACCGCGTGCCGCACCTCGCGTTCCAGCCGGACCGGATCAGCGACCTGCCGGTGCTGCCGATCGGCGAGGTCGAGACGAGCTACTACCTGCGGATGCGCGTCGACGACCGGCCCGGCGTGCTGGCCGACATCACGCGCATCCTCGCCGACCGCGACATCTCGATCGATGCGATGATCCAGAAGGAACCGTCCGAGGGCGAGGACCAGACCGACATCATCCTGCTCACGCACCGCTCGATCGAGAAGCGCGTCGTCGATGCGATCGCCCGGATCGAGGCGCTGCCGACGGTTCGCGGCGCCGTCGTGCGCATCCGGCTCGAGGACCTGTCGTGAGCGGCGCGGCGGCCGCGGCGCGGGCAGGTTCCGCGCGCTGCCCGTACGCCTAGGCCAGGTCGGAAGCAATCGCCAGCCGAACCCCGATGCGATACGTCTCCACCCGCGGCGCCTGGCACGACCGTCCGCAGCCGTTCCTCGCGATCCTCCTCGAGGGGCTCGCGCCGGACGGCGGACTCGCCGTGCCGTTCTCGTACCCGGCGTTCTCCGCCGGCGAACTCGACGCGCTCGCCGGCCGGCCGTACCGCGAGGTCGCCTGCGCGGTGCTCGGCCGCTACGCCGACGACATCCCGCCCGCCGATCTGGAGGGGATCGTCGCGCGCGCCTACACGGAGGAGAAGTTCGGCGGCGACGCGATCGTGCCGCTGCGCGAACTCGAGCCCGGACTCGCGCTGCTCCGGGTGTCCAACGGACCGACGCTCGCGTTCAAGGACATCGCGCTGCAGCTCCTGGGCGAACTGTTCGAGTACGCGCTCGCGCGCGCCGGCCGGACGATGACGATCCTGGGCGCGACGTCCGGCGACACCGGCTCGTCGGCCGAGGTCGCGATGCGCGGGCGGCGCGGCATCGACGTCTTCATGCTGTCGCCGAAGGGCCGGATGAGCCCGTTCCAGCAGGCGCAGATGTACTCGCTGCCGGACCCGAACATCCACAACCTCGCGATCGAGGGCACGTTCGACGATTGTCAGGACATCGTCAAGGCGATCAACGCCGACGCCGCGTTCAAGGCCCGCCATGCGATCGGCGCGGTCAACTCGAGCAACGGGGCGCGGATCGCCGCGCAGATCGTCTACTACGTGACCGGCACGCTGGCCGCGCGCCGCGCCCCGGGCGCGCCGGTCGACTTCGCCGTGCCCTCGGGCAATTTCGGAAACATCCTCGCCGCCCACGCCGCGAAGCGGATGGGCGTGCCGATCCGCCGGCTCGTGCTCGCGACCAACGAGAACGACGTGCTCGACGAGTTCTTCCGCACCGGCCGCTACCGGCCGCGCGGCGCGGCCGAGACGCACGCGACCTCGTCGCCGTCGATGGACATCAGCAAGGCGTCCAATTTCGAGCGCTTCGTCTACGACGCGGTCGGACGCGACCCGGCGCGGCTCGCCGCGCTGTGGCGCGAGCTGGAATCGCGCGGCGAGTTCGCGCTCGCCGGGTCGCCCGCGTGGGACGCGGTGCGCGGCGCCGGGTTCGTCTCCGGGCGCAGCACCCACGCCGACCGCGTCGCCACGATCCGTGCGATCCACTCGCGCTACGGCGACGTCGTCGATCCGCACACGGCGGACGGGCTCAAGGTCGGGATCGAGCACCGCGACCCGGCCGTGCCGCTGGTGTGCGTCGAGACCGCGCTGCCGGCGAAGTTCGCGGCGACGATCCGCGAGGCGCTCGGGCGCGACCCCGGCCGGCCGGCCGCCTTCGAGGGCCTCGAGAGCCGCCCGCAGCGCTGCGTGACGCTGCCGGCGCGCAGCGGCGCGGTCCGCGACTATCTCGCCGCGCACGCCCGTCCGGCCGCCTGATGCTCGCCCCCCTCGCCGCGCTCGCCCGCAACCTGGTGGCGGGGGCGCGGCTCGCGCTGTTCCTGCCGGTGCGCCGGCTCCATTTCCGCGTCGGCCTCGGCGAGGCGATCGCGCTCTTCGTCGCCTCCGCGCTCGTCGAGATCGCCTCGGACGCGATCCGCTACGGGGAAGACGGCGTCTTCTCCTGGCTGGGCCTGGGCAACGAGATCCTCTCCGGCGGCTTCCTGATGCTGACGGCCGCGCTGCTCGCGGTGCTCTACCGGGACCGCTCGCTCGCGCTCGCCGTCCCGGTGATCGCGCTGGCGGCGTTCCCGATCCTGCAGGTCGCGCACGCGCTGCCGTGGGCGCGGCTCGGCGTGCCCGCCGCGACGGCCGCGGGGCTCGACTGGGCGGTGCTCGGCTGGGCGGTGGCCATGCTGATGCGCGTGGTCGCCGTGGCGCTCGAACACCGGCGCGCTCGACGGCCCCTGCGCGCGTTCGCCGGCGGTCTGCTGCTCGCCGCGCCGGTCTTCCTCGCGCCGCTGGTCGCGCCGGTCGATCCCTGGTTCGCCCCGCCCGCGCGCGATCGCGCCGACCCGCGCTTTCCCAACCCCGCGTCCGAGCCGGTGATGTCCGCGCAGGCCCGGCTCCTCGACGACGCGCTCGCGGCGATCGACGAGGAGCGGTCCGGTGTCGTCGATCTCTATTTCGTCGGCTTCGCGGCCGACGCCGCCGAGGACGTGTTCCGCAGGGACGTGCTCGCGGCGCAGCGCGTGATGGACGAGCGCTGGGGCTCGCGCGACCGCTCGGTCGCGCTGGTCAACAGCCCGCGTACGCTGCTCACCGATCCGATCGCGACGCTCTCGAACCTGCGCGCGACGCTCGACGAGATCGCCGCCGCGATGAACGTCGACGAGGACGTGGTCATGGTCTACCTCGCCGGGCACGGCGACCCGGCCCGCGGTGTCGACGTGCGGCTGCCGCCGCTGGAACTCGTCCCGGTCGGGCCGGCCGTGCTCAGGCGCGCGCTCGACGAGGCGGGGATCCGCCACCGGATCGTCGTGGTGTCGGCGTGCTACTCCGGCGGTTTCGTCGACGCGCTGGCCGACGACGACACCGCGGTGATCGCCGCGGCGCGCAGCGACCGCGCGTCGTTCGGCTGCGGCCACGGCAGCGACGCGACCTGGTTCGGCGACGCGTTCTTCCGCGAGGGCATGGCGCGGGCGCCGGGACTGCGGGAGGCGTTCGACGTGGCGCGCGAGATCGTCGCGGCGCGCGAGCGCCGCCAGGGCCATCTGCCGTCCGACCCGCAGATCCGCATCGGCGAGCGCATCGCCGCGCGGCTCAGGGAACTCGCCCGGCGCGGCGGCGAGGCGCAGCAGGAGGCGACCGGACGCCCGGCGTCGCCCGCCGTGTAGACTCGCGCGCATGGCCGCGTCGGTCGAGGTCGCCGGTATCGAGCACGCGTACGGATCCGTCCCGGTGATCCGCGGGCTGTCGTTCGCGCTCGCCGCCGGCCGCATCGGCTGCCTGCTCGGACCGTCCGGTTGCGGCAAGACCACGGTGCTGCGCTGCCTCGCCGGTTTCGAACCGGTGCGCGCCGGCACGGTCGCGTTCTCCGGCCGGCGCGTCTCCGCGCCGGGCGCGCTCGTCGCGCCCGAGGCGCGCGGCGTCGGCATGGTCGTCCAGGACTACGCGTTGTTCCCGCACCTCGATGTCGAGCGCAACGTCGGCTTCGGACTCTCGCGCCGGAGCGCGGCCGAGCGCGACGCCCGGGTGCGCGACATGCTCGCGCTCGTGGGCCTAGCGCACGCGGCGCGCGCCTATCCGCACGAGCTCTCCGGCGGCCAGCAGCAGCGCGTCGCGCTCGCCCGCGCGCTCGCGCCGGCGCCGGAACTGCTGCTGCTCGACGAGCCGTTCTCCAACCTCGACGTCGCGCTGCGCGAGCGCCTGTCGGTCGAGGTCCGCGCGATCCTGAAGGAGAGCGGCACGACCGCGATCCTGGTGACCCACGACCAGCGCGAGGCGTTCGCGCTCGCCGACGAGATCGGCATCATGCGCGACGGCGCGATCGAGCAGTGGGCGAGCGCCTACGACGTCTATCACCGGCCGCGCACGCGCTTCGTCGCCGACTTCATCGGCCAGGGCGTGTTCGTCCGCGGCGTCGTCGACGGCGGTGCGCGCGTGCTGACCGAGCTCGGCGAGCTCGACGCCCCGCTCGCGCCGGACGCGCGCGACGGCGACGCGCTCGACGTCCTGCTGCGCCCGGACGACATCATCCACGACGACGCGAGCCCCTGGCGCGCGCGCGTCGAGTCGAAGACCTTCCGTGGCGCAGACTTCCTCTACACGCTCGCGCTCGCGTCAGGAACGCGCGTGCTCGCCGTCGTGCCCTCGCACCACGACCACGCGCTCGGCGAAAGCATCGGCATCCGGCCGCAGATCGAGCACGTCGTCGCCTTCCCCGCGTCGGCGCTCGACGACGCGGGCTGACGCCGGGACGGCGATCGCGTCCCGGCGCGGCGTACGGTGCGCACGGGGTCGCGCGCCGGCGGTGGCGGGCCGAGACTGGAATTTGACGGCCGCGCCCGAATCGGGCTATACTTGACGTCCTGTCGCGGGGTGGAGCAGTCTGGCAGCTCGTCGGGCTCATAACCCGAAGGTCGAAGGTTCAAATCCTTC
>JADZDA010000294.1 GCA_020851255.1 Burkholderiales bacterium
CGCCGAACGCGTCGGCCATCAGCCGCGCGAGCGTCGTCTTGCCCACGCCCGGCGGCCCCCACAGGATCATCGAATGCGGCTTGCCCGAGTGGAACGCGACGGCGAGCGGCTTGCCGGGCGCGAGGAGGTGCCGCTGGCCGACGACCTCGTCGATCGTGCGCGGCCGCAGTCGCTCGGCGAGCGGCGTCGAGGCGGGCGGCGCGGCGGCGAAGAGGTCGGCCATCGTCGGATCCGGCGGGCGGTCCGCCATCATAGCGAACGCCCGGCGCCCGACCTGCGTAGAATCGACCGGCGGGTGGCGACGCCGGCACCGCCCCGCGACCTCGAGCCGATGACCGACCGCCTGATCGCCGTCTACGCCGTACGGGCCGATGTCGCCGGCGTCGACGCCCGCGCCGAGGCGCTCGCGCTCGAACAGAGCGTCGAACTGCCGCTGGCCGCCGTGTTCGACGCGCGCGTGCGGCGCGAGGTCGTCGCGCGGGTCGAGTCGATCGCCGCGCGCGCCGATGGCCGCCACACCGTGCGCGTCGCGCTCGCGCGCGAGACGACCGGCGACGAGCCCGGACAGCTCCTCAACATGCTGTTCGGCAATTCCTCACTGCACGATGATGTCGAACTGGTCGACATCGAGATCGACGCGGCGCTCGCCTCGGCGTACGGCGGCCCCCGTCACGGCGTGCGCGGCTGGCGCGAGGCGACCGGCGCCCTGGACCGCCCGCTCACCTGCTCGGCGCTCAAGCCCCAGGGCCTGGGGCCCGACGCGCTCGCCGACCTCGCCGGCGTCTACGCGCGCGCCGGCATCGACGTCGTCAAGGACGACCACGGGCTCGCGAACCCCCCGAGCGCCCCCTACGCCGCGCGCGTGCCGGCGGTGCAGGCCGCGATCGACGACGCCAATCGCGCCACCGGCGGACGCACCGTCTACGCGCCGAACCTGACCGGCTCGCTGGATGCGATCCGGGCGCAGCTGCGCGTCGCACGCGACTGCGGCGCGCGCGCGGCCCTGATCGCCCCGATGGTGAGCGGCGTCGCGTCGCTCGCGGTCGTCGCGCGCGAGGCCGGCGTGCCGATCCTCGCGCATCCGGCGCTCGCCGGCCTGGGCCGGATGGCTCCGCCGCTCCTCTGCGGGCGCCTGTTCCGGCTGTTCGGTGCGGACGCGACGATCTATCCGTACGCCGGCGGGCGTTTCGGCTACTCGGCGTCGACCTGCGCCGCGATCGCGTCGGCCGCCCGGGATCCCTGGGCGGGGCTCGCGCCCGCGCTGCCGGTCCCGGCCGGCGGCATGAGCGTCGAGCGTGTCCCCGAGGTCGCCCGCGCGGTCGGTCCCGATGCGATGCTCCTGATCGGCGGCAGCCTGCTCGCCGCCGGCGCCGGTCTCGAGGCCCGCTGCCGCGCGTTCGTCACCGCCGTCCACGCCGCCGGAGCACCCCGATGAGCGACCCGCAAACGAAGGACACGCCGATCCGACGCTTCGTACCGCCGCCCCGCGCAGGCGGGGGCGACGGCTCGGCCGCCTATCGCTGGGAAGCGGTCGACCTACTCGCCTACAAGGCGGACGCCGCGTCACCGCACCGCGATGTCACGCGCCAGACGCTGTTCCGGCGCGACGACCTGGCCGGCGAACTCCGCTACTTCGAAGTCGCACCCGGCGGCCATTCGACGCTCGAGCGCCATGCCCATGTCCACGCGGTGCTCGTGCTGCGCGGCCGCGGCCGCTGCCTGGTCGGCGACCGCGTCCATCCGATCCGCGAGCACGACCTCGTCACCGTCGCGCCGCGCACCTGGCACCAGTTCCGGGCCGCCCCGGACGCGCCGCTCGGATTCCTCTGCCTGGTGGACGCGGTGCGCGATCGCCCCGAAACGCCGGACGCGCGCGCGCTCGAGGTGCTGCACGCCGACCCGCGCATCGCCGACTTCCTGGTCGGCCGCTGAGGGCGGCGACCGGATCCCCCGCCCCGACACGGAGCTACCGATGCCCCTGTTCCTCGGCAAGACCCCGATCACGATCCGGCGCCGGATCCCGGCCGTCATCCTGGCCGCGCTGACCTGCGCCGCGCCCGCCGGCGCGCTCGACCTGCAGGGCCACCGCGGCGCCCGCGGGCTCGCACCGGAGAACACGCTCGCCGGCTTCGCCGTGGCGCTGGAGATCGGCGTCACGACGCTCGAAACCGATCTCGCCGTGACGCGGGACGGCGTCCTGGTCATTTCGCACGATCCGGATCTGAATCCGGTGATCGTCCGTGCCGCCAGCGGGCGATGGCTGCCCGAACGCGGCCCGCCGATCCGGTCGCTCACGCTCGCCGAGCTCAGGACCTACGACATCGGCCGGCTCGATCACACCAAGTCCTACGGCCGCCAATGGCCGCTGCAGACCGCGCGCGACGGCGAGCGTTTTCCGACGCTCGCCGAGCTGTTCGCGCTCACCGCCGAGAAGGCGCCGCGCGTGCGCTTCAATCTCGAGACCAAGATCACGCCGACGTCGGGCGAGACGGTCGTCGACGCCGGGACCTTCGCGCGGCTCGCGGTCGCCGCGATCCGCGGCGCCGGTGTCGAGAGCCGCACCACGCTGCAGTCGTTCGACTGGCGGACGCTGGTCGCGGCGAAGGCGATCGCCCCGCAGCTTGCGACCACGTGCCTGACCGCCGAGATGCGGAACTTCGACACGGTGAAACCGGACGCCTCCGGTCGCTCGCCCTGGCACGCGGGGCTCGCGCTCGCCGACCACGGCGGGTCGGTACCGCGGCTGGTCAAGGCGGCCGGCTGCGCCGAGTGGTCGGCGAATTCGGACTCGCTCACGGCCGAGCGGGTGGCCGAGGCGAAGACGCTCGGACTCAAGGTGCTCGCCTGGACGGTCAACGAGCCGGCCGAGATGCGGCGGATGATCGAGCTGGGCGTCGACGGACTCATCACCGATTATCCCGACCGGGCGCGCAAACTGCTCGCCGAGCGCGGAATACCGGTCGACTGAGTGCCGCCGGTACGCGGGTCAGCGCGAACCCGGTGCCGTGACCACGTCGGCGCCGGGCGGCGGCACGAACCGGAACCAGTCCGCCGGCAACGACACGTTGCGCTCGAACCGCTCGAAGACGAGCCGTGTCGTCTGGCCGAACGCGTCGGTGAGCTCCATCGCGCGCGGCAGGCGGTCCTTGAAACCCAGGCGCACGCGCGAGAACGTCGAATCGGCGGCCCTGGGCGTCGCCTCCACCCACGCGAGGCCTTCCGCCTCGCCCGCGTCGACCAGCGTGAAGTTGCGCTCGAGCGCGTTGTCGCCCGCGAGCAGCGCCGCCGGCGTCGCGCCCAGCGCCGCGTCGAGCGGGCGCACGATCACCTGGTTCAGGTCGCGGTCGTAGACCCAGACCTTCGCGCCGTCGCCGACGACGAGCTGCTCGTACGGCTTTTCGTAGCTCCAGCGGAACTTGCCCGGCCGGGCGTACGCGAACGTGCCGCTCGACGTCTGCTCGGCGCGCGCGCCCCGGGCGAGCACGGTCTGGCGGAAGATCGCGCGTCCGTTCTTCGCGCCCTCGACGAACGCGGCGAGTTCGTCGATGCCGCCGGCCGCCGCCGGCGGGATGGCGCAGGCCGCCAGCGCGAGCGCGGCGACCGGGACGCGCAGGAACGCGATCCGGATCGCCGGCGCGATCATCGCGGCGCTCCCGGCTCGGTTCCCGGCACGTTGGCCAGGCAATTGCCCACGGCGTCGAGGAAGACGTAGGTGTGCGTGAGCCCGCCCCAGTCGTTCGCGCGGGGCGTCCGCCGGTATTGATGGACGTAGATCCGCCAGCTTTCGTGCAGGAACTCGAATTCCACGTCGCAGCCTCCGACCCAGCGCGTCGGACCGCAGAAGCCGTCCGGCAGCAGGCGCCGCGCGATGCGCTCCGCCTCGACGGCGTCGATCCGGGGCGCCCCCGCGGGGAGATCGCCCGGGCAATACCGCGGCCCGGTCCGGACGGTCTCGACCGGTCCGGCGAACGCCGCGCCCGCGGCCAGGCCCAGCACCGCGACGATCGGTGCCGCCGCCGGCATCAGCCTTCCTTGGGCGCGGGCACCAGCACCTCGCGATTGCCGTTCGCCTGCATCGGCGATACGAGTCCCGCGCGCTCCATCTGCTCGATCAGGCGCGCCGCGCGGTTGTAGCCGATCCGCAGGTGCCGCTGGACCAGCGAGATCGACGGGCGGCGCGTCTTCAGCACGACGGCGACCGCCTGGTCGTAGACCGGATCGGACTCCGCGTCGGCGCCATCCAGCGCGACGGCATCGTCGCCGTCCGCGGCGCCGCCTTCCAGCACGCCTTCGACGTACTGGGGCGCGCCGGTCGCCTTCAGGTGCTCGACGACCCGGTGGACCTCGCCGTCCGAGACGAAGGCGCCGTGGACCCGCTGCGGATAGCCGGTGCCCGGCGGCAGGTAGAGCATGTCCCCCTGGCCGAGCAACGCCTCGGCGCCCATCTGGTCGAGGATCGTCCGCGAGTCGACCTTGCTCGCCACCTGGAACGCGATCCGGCAGGGGATGTTCGCCTTGATGAGCCCGGTGATGACGTCGACCGAAGGGCGCTGGGTCGCGAGGATCAGGTGGATGCCGGCCGCGCGCGCCTTCTGGGCGATCCGCGCGATCAGTTCCTCGATCTTCTTGCCGGTGACCATCATCAGGTCGGCGAGCTCGTCGACGACGACGACGATCAGCGGCATTTCCTCGAGCGGCTCCGGCGTCTCCGGGCTCGCCGGCTGCGGGTGGTTGAGCGGCTTGCCCGCCTTCCTCGCGTCGGCGACCTTCTGGTTGTAGCCGCCCAGGTTGCGCACGCCGAGCTGGCTCATGAGCTTGTAGCGCCGCTCCATCTCGCCGACGCACCAGTTGAGCGCGTTGGGCGCGAGCCGCATGTCGGTGACCACCGGCGCGAGCAGATGGGGGATGCCTTCGTAGACCGACAGCTCGAGCATCTTCGGATCGACCAGGATCAGGCGGACCTCGCGCGGCTCCGACTTGTAGAGCAGCGACAGGATCATCGCGTTGACCGCGACCGACTTGCCGGAGCCGGTGGTGCCCGCGATGAGGAGGTGCGGCATTGGCGCGAGGTCGGCGACGACCGGGTCGCCCGCGATGTCCTTGCCGAGCACGATGGGCAGCGCCGCGTTCTGCGATTCGAACGCGTCCGACGACAGCATCTC
>JADZDA010000295.1 GCA_020851255.1 Burkholderiales bacterium
ACGAGCCGCGTCGCGGAGTCGGACTGCGTACCCGCGCCGAAGGGCACGACGATGCGGATCGCGCGGTGGGGATAGGAACCTTCGGTCTGGGCGCTGGCCGGTGCGGCGTGCAGCGCGACCATGCCGGCCAGCGTCGCGGCAGCGGCGAGGACGGCGGCGATACCGGGAACCGGCCGTGCGATGGCTTCGCGTTGGGTCATCGGGAATAGGGTCGCTGGGAGCCGGAGGCGTTCGATTCTACCAAGTCCGCACCGGCGGACATCGGGCCGGCGCACGCTCAGCGGCAACCGGCCAGCATCCGCGCGACTTCGGTGCGCAGGATCTTGCCGGCGCTGTTGCGCGGCAAGGTCTCGACGACGACGATCCGCCGCGGCGCGCGCAGGCCCAGGCGTTCGCGGGCGGCCTCGAGCAGCGCCTCCGGATCGACGGTCGTGCCGGGGAGCGTCTCGACGGCGACCATGGGGATGTCGCCATGCACCGGCGAGGGCTGGGCGAACGCCGCGGCCGCCCGCACGCCCGGCAACGCCTCGATCACCTGCTCGATCTCCGAGGGATAGATCTTGATGCTGTTCAGGTTCATCCGCTCGTCGACGCGTCCGTGCAGGCGCAATTCGCCCGCCCCGGTCAGCGACACCAGGTCGCCGGGGTGGAACCAGCCGTCGCGATAGGCGCGCGCAGTGGCCTGCGGATCGTCGAGGTAGCCGCACGCCAGATGGTCGGAGTGCAGGCGGATCTCCCCGACCTCCCCGCGCGGGACCGGCACGCCCTCGGCGTCGACGATCTCGACGTCCATCCAGCGCACCGGCGGCCCCAGGGTCTCGAGCTCGTCGTCGCCGCCATCGGGCCAGTTGAACGCGATGCGTCCGATCTCGCGGGCGCCGTAGTGCACGTACAGCGGCCGGCCGTGCCGCGACCGGAACGTGCGGCGCATCTGCGCGGGGACGCGCGATCCGGCGACGTAGACCGACGTCTGCGGAGGCAGGACCGCCGCCGCGCCGCCCTCCTCCGCCAGCAGGCTCGCGACCTGCAGCGTATTGAGCTCGACGTTGGTGACTCCGTGCTCGGCGCAGGCGCCGGCCAGTCCGGTCCGCATGGCGCCGGACTCGGGCACGAACACCGAGGTCAGGCCGGCATGGAGCGCGAACATGCGCTTGTGCCTCGACGGGGAATGCTCGACCGACGACAGGGCGAGGATGCGCGAGCCCGGCCCCATCGCCTCGGTCTCCCGGGCGCGCGCGACGCGCCAGATCAGCGCGTCCTCGGTGAGGCTGTAGATCTTCGGACGGCCGGTCGTACCCGAGCTCGCGTAGTACACGAGTGCGCCGGCACGCGAACCCGGGCGCACCGACGCCTTGCGCCGGCGCTCGCGGGCGAGAACCGCGGCCGAGACCTCGGCGTACGCCCGATCGGGCAACGCGTCCGACGTTTCGCCGACGACCAGCGTCCGCACGGCGAGGCGCCGCGCGAGTTCCTCCCGCGCGGCCGGGGGCTCGTGCGTCGGCAGCACGACCTGCGGTGCTCCGATCGCGAGCAGCGCCAGCGTGACCACGAGGTGCAGGACCTCGTCGCCGACACACACACCCACGACGCCGTCGGGTCCGCAGCCACGCGCGGCGAGCCAGGCGGCGCAGGCGTCGACGTCGGCGGCGAATTCCGCGTAGCCCACGATCCGGTCGGGCAGTACCAGCGCCGGCGGCGAGCCGGGATCGGCGGCGTGGCGGGCGATCGCGTCGGCGTAGGACGGTCCGGCCATGGTTCGATCCGCGCGCTCGTCTACCCGCGGCGGCCGGTGGAATCGTGCCCGGCGCGCGCGCCGTCGCCCGGGGACGGGATGGCGATCACGCCGTCGGCCACGAGCGCTGCGATCTCGGCGGTCGAATAGCCCAGTTCGCGGAGGATGGCGGCGCCATGCTCGCCCACCGCCGGAGGGGGCGAGCGCAGCGGCAGACGGGCGCCGTCGAGAGCGAGCGGCAGCAGCGGCGCGCGCGTGTCGACGGCGCGCCCGGCGCTGCTCGCGTCGGCGGGGACGCGCACCGGCGCGAGGCCGCCGGTCGCGCGCAGGTGCGGGTCGTCGAAAAGTTGATCGGGCCGGGTGATCGGCGCGCACGGCAGACCGTGCGCTTCGAAGCGGCCGGCGATCTCGTCCGCCGGCAGCGTTCCCAGGCGCTCGCGCAGCAGGGGCATCAGCCAGTCGCGCGCGCGGACGCGATCGTTGTTGGTCGCAAGGCGTCCATCCGCCGCGAGGTCGTCGTAACCGAAGGCGCGGCAGAACGCCGCCCACTGGGTGTCGGAGACGACCGCGAGGAAGATCTGCGTGCCGTCCCTGACGGTGAACACGTCGTACACCGCCCATGCGGAGATCCGCGAGGGCATCGGCGGCGCGGGCGCGCCGGTCAGCGCGGTCTGCAGCATGTGCTGGGCGACCAGCAGCACCGAATTCTCGAAGAGCGCGCTCTCGACGCGCCGCCCCCGCCCGGTCCGGCGCCGCTCCTCGAGCGCCGCCAGCGCGCCGATCGCGCCGAACATCCCGCCCATGATGTCGTTGACCGACGATCCGGCGCGCAGCGGCCGTCCTTCTGGCCCGGTCATGTACGCGAGCCCGCCCATCATCTGGACGACTTCGTCCAGCGCGGTGCGATGCTCGTACGGTCCGGGCAGGAAGCCCTTGTGCGAGACGTAGACGAGGCCGGGGTTGGCCGCCTGCAGCGACTGCGCGTCCAGGCCGAGTTTCGCCATCGCGCCGGGTCGGAAGTTCTCGCTGAAGACATCGGCGCCGGCGGCGAGCTTCACGACCAAGGCGCGCCCGCGCGGGTCGGCGAGGTCGACGGCGAGGCTGCGTTTGTTCCGGTTGAACATCGCGAAGAACCCCGCCCCCGCGCCGATCAGGCGACGCGTGTTGTCGCCGCCCGGCGGCTCGACCTTGATCACGTCGGCGCCCAGGTCGGCGAGGATCATCCCGCAGGTCGGCCCCATGACCATGTGGGTGAGCTCGACGACGCGGACGCCGGACAGCGGCAGCGAAGCGGTCCCGGAGTGCGTCATCGGCCGCGGTTCAGCCTGCGCCGGCCGGCGCGAGCAACAAGCGCTCGGCCTGGGCGAGGATGCGCGCCAGCGCGTCACCGCGCACGAGATCCCCGTAGCGCGTCTGCGTCGTCCGGAGGAACCGCGGCGCCGGCGCGTAGCGTTCCGCGCCGTGGCGCCACAGACCGGGCTCGATGCCGTAGTTCGCCGCGAAACGGGCGAGGTAGTCCTCGTCCACCGCTTCCCCGCGCGCGAGCCGGTCGAACGCCACGCCCCAGTGCGTGGAGAACGTGGGACGGCGGTGGTCCTTGGCGACGATCGCGAGCCAGCCGGCGCCGAATTTCCCGGTGAACTGTTCGAGCGAGCGGATCGGAACATGCGCGTACGCGTAGCCGTCCGGCAAGGGGACCGGCGCGGGCGGCATCGGCGCCCCGGGGACCGCGACGAGCTCGTGCTGCCCCAGCCCGATCTCCGCCCGGCCGTGCGCCAGCGCGGCGCGCGGCACGGCGATCTTGCGCCAGGGACGCGCGTCGTCGACGACGGCGCGCCCTTCCAGGAGCCTGCGTGCCAGCGGCAGCCGGGGATCGAACGACGGCACGATCGTCGGCCAGGCGAAGCTCGCGGCGCGGTCGACGGGCAGCTCCTCGAGCGTGCGCTCGAGCGCCGCGCGGGAGGGGGCGACCAGGAACTCGTCGGCGTCGAGGGGAAACAGCCAGTCGACATCGGTCGTGGCGAACGCATGGCGTGCGACCGCGTTGATCCGCGCCTTCTGCTCCAGCGCCGGCCAAGGGTCGTCGCTCACCGACACCGGCAACCCCTCGTCCACGAGCGCCCCGAGGATCTCGCGCGTGCCGTCGACCGACCCGTGATCGATCACCGCGATCCCGTCGAGCAGCGCGAGGTTGTGCCGGACGACGAGCTCGATCGCGTCGGACTCGTCGCGGACGATCATGCAGCCCAGCAGGCGCATCGGTGCGCGGCCTCCCCCCGGTGGCCTGACGGGGCGGAGAATTGTAGCGCGCGGCGGCGGCGCGTCCGCCCGATGTCGGTCTCTCCGCGACCCGCTACGCGCGGGCGGCGCTCAGGCACACGCCGGCGATCGCGTCGAGCACGACGTCGTCGTCGCCGACGGAACCGGCGACCCGGACGTCGACCCGCGGATGCTCGGCGGCGATCCGCTCGACCAGCGCCGGCACGTCGCGGCGCACGTGTCCGCCGACGCCCAGGAACACCGGGACGATGGTCACGGTGCGGCAGCCGTCCTCCACGAGCGCCCGGGCGGCGTCCGCGAGGTTCGGGGTCATGAACTCCAGGAACGCGAGCGAGATCGCGACGTCGGGCGCCAGTTGCGAGAGCCGGCCGGCCAGCCGCTCGAACGGCTCGGACCAGCGCGGGTCGCGCGCGCCGTGGGCGAACAGGATGACGCCGCGGTCGGGCATCGGCCGATTATACGGACGGCTGCGCACCGCGCCGCCTGGACGCCGCGAGCGGGTATCATCGAACCCTGCCATTCGTATCCCCGGACGGGCGCACCGTTCGTCCACGCACCGCGATGTCGCCGCTCCCCTTGTTCGACCTGACGCGCGCCGAGCAGCCGGCGTGGATACGCGCGCGCCTCGCGCGCCCGGCCCCGCCCGCCGCGCACGGCCTGAGCGATGGATTCCGGCTGCCCGGGCGCGAAGGTCCGCCGACGCCGGCGGCGGTGCTCGTCCCGCTCGTCGATCGCGCCGAAGGCATCACCGTGCTGCTCACCCAGCGCAGCGCAGCCCTGCCCGACCACCCGGGACAGATCAGTTTTCCCGGCGGCCGCATCGAAACGACCGATGCCGACGCCGCCTCGGCCGCGCTGCGCGAAACCCACGAGGAAATCGGGCTCCCCCGCGGGCAAGTGACCCTGCTGGGTGAGTTGCCGCATTACGAGACGGTCACCGGATTCCGCGTGACGCCGGTCGTCGGCTGGGTCGACCCGCCCTTCGAGCTCGTCCCCGATCCGGTCGAGGTCGCCGATGTGTTCGAAGTGCCGCTCGCGTTCCTGATGGATCCGGCGCACCAGCAGCGGCACGAGCGGATGCTCGGTACGGTGCGGCGGGACTACTGGGCGATCCCCTGGCGCGAGCGCTACATCTGGGGCGCCACCGCCGCGATGCTGATGATCCTGGACCGGACGCTGCGCGCGCCGGCCGGCGCCTGAGCGGCGCCGCAGCGACGCCGGTCGCGCTCGCGGCTCACGGATCCCCGAAGCTCGGCGACTCGCCGGCGAGCAGGTGCTCGTCGGCATCGGCGGCGTGCCTCGCGATCGCGTCGTGGAACATCGAGGCGAGGTCGCGCGGCCAGGGCTTGGGCAGGTACTTGAACACGCCGGCGTCGTTGACCGCCTTGACGACCGTCGACATCTCGTGGGTCGCCGACAGCATCATGCGCACGCAGCGCGGCTGGATCGCGCGCAGCCGCCTCAGGAACTCGATCCCGTCGATCGGCCGCATCCGGTAATCGGAGATCGCGACGTCGTAGACGATCTGCGCGGCCCGTTCGAGCGCCACCCCGGCGTCGGTGTACGCATCGACCGCGACGGACTGGTCCCGGAGCTGCGCGGCGAGCTGGGTCGCCAACGCCCGGACCACGAACGGCTCGTCGTCGACGATCAGGATCCGGTGCTTCGGGACTGAGGCGGTGGGTTCGTTCATGATGTTCATCGGCGGGCGCACGGCTCGCGCAGGCGATCCATCTCGGCGCAGACAGCTTCGAATTCGGACGGGAATCCGTCCGCGAGACGGAGGAGTTCGCCGCGATCGCGGCGCACGAGCGCGCCTTGCATCGCCTCGATGCGCCGGAGCGAGGGCCGCGCGCCGACGATGGCGAGCGACCCGGCGAGGGCGTGCAGCGCCTCGCGCAATTCGGTCGGGCAGCCGGCCTGCGCGGCGGCGACCGAGCGATCGACCTGCACGCGTGCGGTCTCGCGGAACAGGTCGACCATCTGCCCGTAGGCCTCGGCGTCGCCGTCGATCGCCTCGAGGAACGCCTGCGGTTCGCAGGGTCTCTCCGGACCCCTCAGGGCGCGGGCGCCCGGGAGCGCGGCCCCAGCGCGACCTCGATCGCCCCGACGAGCTGATCGCGCGTCGAGGGCTTGACCACGATCGCGTCGAATCCGGCGCGCAGGAACTGGGACTGCTGGGCCGGCATCGCGAACGCGGTATGGGCGACGACACGCAGTCCGGCGTGCGCGGTGTTCGCACGGATCGCGTCGAGCAGGTCGATCCCGCTCATGCCCGGCATGCTGATGTCGGTGACCACGACATCGAAGGGCGCGCCCTCGATCCGGGCCAGCGCCGCCTGCGCGCCCGGCGCCGTCTCGACGGCATGGCCCGCGCGCTGGAGCTGCAGCTTCGCCAGGTTGGCGTTCAGCGGATTGTCGTCGACGACGAGCACCCGGGCCATGGCAGGCTCAGCTTCCGGCCCGGTCGGCGGCTACCGGCAGTTCCAAGACGAAGCGCGTGCCGTTTCCGATCCGCGACTCGCAGCCGATCGTGCCGCCCATGGCGTCGGCGAGCCCGCGCGACAACGCGAGTCCCAGTCCCGTGCCCTCGTGATGGCGCAGCACCGAGGTGTCCGCCTGGACGAAGCGCTCGACGAAGATCTTCGCGCGCAGGTCCTCGGGCATGCCCGGTCCGGTGTCGGTGACCGAGAAGGCGACGCGTCCGATGCCCGCAGGTGCCGCGGACACGGCGACCGAGCCGCGCTCGGTGAACTTGATCGCGTTGGAGAGCAGGTTGTTGAGGATGCGGATCAGCAGCGTACGGTCGACGTGGACGACATCCTGCATCCCCGGTTCGATCCGCGTCGCGAGTTGGAGGCCCTTGATCTGCGCGCTCGCGCGATGCGCCTCGGCGGCGGAGGCGACGATCTCGGCAAGCGACTCGGGTGTGCGGTTGACGGCGATGCACCCGGCCTCGATGCGATCGACGTCGAGGACGTCGTTGACCAGGTTGAGCAGGTGCCGGCCGCTCTGCCGGATCGCGACCGCGTGCTCGAGGGCGACGCGGCCCCGGAGGTCCTCCTCGAGGATTTCCGCGTAGCCCAGGATCCCGTTGAGCGGCGTGCGCAACTCGTGGGACATGTTGGCGAGGAACTCGGACTTCGCGGCGCTGGCCGCGATCGCCGCCGTACGCGCGCCGTCCAGGCGCCGGATCGTGCGCTGGAGCACGGCCGCGAACAGGACGATCACCGCCGACATGACGAGCGCCAGCAGGATCTGCTGCCGCTGGGCGACCAGGTAGCCCGACAGGACCTCGTCGGTCGACATGCCCACCGCGACATACAGCGGGTAGTGCTCGAGGCGGCGGTAGGCGACGATGCGCTCGACGCCGTCGGTCGACGACCGCGATTTCATCACGCCCGAGGACGCCGACCGCAGGGTCTTGAAGAGCTCGCCTTCCGAGACGTTCTGCCCGAGCGAGGCGTCGCCACCGCTCTGCCGCGCGCGCACGATGCCGTCCTCGCCGACGAGCGCGACCAGGCCCCGGCTGCCGAGGTTGACCTCCCGGTAGAAGCGCGTGAAGTAGAACGGGTCCATCGAGACGACGACCACGCCGCCGAACGAACCGTCGGCACGGTTGATCCGCCGGGTCATCTGCATCGACCACTTGCCCGAGACGCGGCCGAGCACCGGCTTGCTGACGAACAGCCGCCCGGTGTCGCCGGCGAAATGGGTGTTGACGTGCTCGCGATCGGCGAGGCTCATGCCCGGCCGGAACGGCTGGCTCGACAGGACGACCTCCGAGTGCTCGTCGACGACCGAGACCAGGTTGAACACGTTGCCGGGGATGACGCCGGTGCCGATCAGGTCGGCCAGATCGAGTCGCATGCCGCGGTCGGCGTAGGCGTGGCGGACGAACAGCACCGCCTGGTCGGCCGACTGGATCGTCCGGTGGATGTGTTCCTCGAACGTCCGGGCGTAGTTGCGCACGTCGCGATTCGCGTCGTCTATCGCGGCGCTGCGATCGGTCGCCAGGCGCACGATCGTGAATCCCCAGACTCCCGCGAGCAGCGCGAGCGCGAACAGGAGCAGCATCGCCGTAGGGCCGAACCGCGCGGTCGGCGGGCTCGCCCGGCGGGCCGCGGGTCGTGGCCGGCGCCGTGCATCCGGAGCCGGCAGCAAAGCGCCGCCCGCGGCGGAGGATTCGGAGGGCATGACGGGGAATCGGACAGCGGAATCGAAAATGAAGAGTCGCAGACCGGAATCAGGCGCGCGCCTACAGCGCGACTTCCGGTTCGCCCGGAACCGGTGCCACCAACGAGCAAGGTCCGCGCCAGCGGACGCGATCGCCGGCAGGATCGAACCGGACCGGCGGCCGTGCCGCGGGGAGCGACCGCCGGCGTCCCCGGGACGGTCCGCCCCGCCGGACGGCCTCAAGTTCAGCGGATTGTGGCCGACATACGAATCACGGCGCGGCGCGTACGCCCGACGTGCGCCGGTCCGCGCATCCTGATACCCGACCCGTTCCCCGATGCCTGAACCGCTGCAACAGATCCTCGTTGTAGAGGACAACGAAGACGACGCTGCGCTGCTCATGGCGGACCTGTCGCGCCTCGACCGGCCGCTCGCGTTCCGACGCGTCGAGACCGCCGAGGAGATGGCCGCCGCGCTCGCCGAGCGGCCGTGGGACCTCGTCATCTCCGACCACCAGCTGCCGCGTTTCGACTCCACGACCGCCTTGCAGACGCTGCGCGGCAGCGGGTCCGACGCGCCGTTCATCATCATGAGCGGCACGCTCGGCGAGTCCGCCGCGGCGAAGGCGATGAGGCTGGGGGTCCAGGATTTCATCGACAAGTCGAACCGGGTCAGGCTGCTGCCGGTGGTCGAGCGCGAATTGCGCAACGCGAGCCTCAGGCGGATCAAGCGCGACATCGAGAAGAGCCTGGTCCACCTGACCTACCACGATCCGCTGACCGGGCTCGCGAACCGGGACCTGGTCAACCGGATGATCGAGCACGCGGCCGAGGGCGCCGGACCGAGCCGGGGACTGGGCCTGGTCTTGCTGGACATCGATCGCTTCCGCCGGATCAACGATTCGCTGGGCCACGCGGCCGGCGATCGGCTGCTCGTCGCCGTCGCGAGCCGGCTCGCCGCGCTCTACGGCGAACAGGCGACCGTCGGCCGGCTATCCGAGGACACGTTCGCGCTGCTGTTCACCGGCGTCGCCGACGTGACCGAGGTGCTGCGTCACGCCGACGGCGTGATGCGCGCGTTCGCCGATGTCTTCCGCGTCGGCGGCGAGGAGCTTTCCGTCACCGCCTGCGCCGGTGTGGCGCTCTATCCCGGCGACGAGGCGGACCCCGGCGAGCTCGTTCCCGCCGCGGAACGCGCGATGCACGACGCCAAGCTCGCCGGCCCGGGCTCGGTGCGCCGCTGCCAGGGCACGCGGGCGCCCCGTTTGGCGACGACCGTCAGGCTCGAGGGAGCGCTCAGGCAGGCCGCGGCGCGCGACGAGTTCTTCCTGCTCTACCAGCCGCTGGTCGCCACGGCGACCCGGAGGATCGCCGGCGCCGAGGCGCTGATCCGCTGGCGCCACCCGCAACTGGGCATGCTGTCGCCCGACCGGTTCCTGCCGCTCGCCGAGGAACTCGGCATGCAGAACGAGATCGGCCGCTTCGTGCTCGACGCGGCGACGCAGCAGGCGCGTCGCTGGATCGAGGACGACGTGCCCGGCCTGCGAATCGCGGTGAACGTCTCCCCGTCGCAGTTCCGGCGCAGCGAATTCGCCGACGAGGTCATGAACGCGCTCGCGGCGTCCGGACTGTCGGGCGAGCGGCTCGAGCTCGAGATCACGGAGACGGCGGTCATGCAGGACGCCAACGCCGCCATCGACGCGCTGCGGCGCCTGAAGGCGATCGGCGTGTCGATTTCCATCGACGACTTCGGCACCGGCTACTCGTCGCTCTCCTACCTGCGCCGGCTGCCGATCGACATCCTCAAGATCGACCGCAGTTTCCTGGCCGACGTCGGCGTCAACGCCGACAACCAGGCCATCGTGCGCACGATCGTGGCGCTCGCCAAGACGCTGCGGCTCGAGACCGTCGCCGAGGGCGTCGAGACGGTGGAGCAATTCGAGCTGCTCGCCGACCTGGAGGTCGACCGGGTCCAGGGTTACCTGTTCGGACCGCCCGGTCATTCGGCCACCGTGGCTCGGCTCGCGACCGACCCCTCCCCCGTACCGTTCATCGAAGTCGTGTCCGCCGCGGCCGTCGCGGTCGCCGCCTGAGGCGGCGCGTCCGGTGCGTGAAAGGCGCGGCGGACCCCGGGACGCCGCGAGCGGGGCTCAGGCGGCGATCGCGAGCTGATTCGCCCACTGCATCGCGCGGAGCTGCGCATCGATGAGCTGCGAACGCTGGATGCCCGGAAGCGCGTCGAGCAGCGCCGCGACCTCGGAGCCGTCGATCTGCTCGACGGCGGAGGCGAGCTTGAGCAGCGCGCCGTGCGCGCCGCTGCGCTTGAGCAGCGCGTCACGCACCACGGCCGGGAGATTGAGGGGGCCGACGATCTCGGACAGCGACGTCTGGAGCAACGCATCCATCAGCGACAGGATGCCGGTCATGAACGCGGCCTCGCTGCCTTCGCGACCGACGCCGGGCATGTGCTCGGCGAGGATCTCCATCAGCTTGCCGCGCGTCGCGGCGAGCTGCAGCAGCGGGCTCGAGAGCGACTTGTTGCCCCGGTCGGCCGTGTAGAGCAGCAGCTGCAGCCAGATCCGCAGCTGGCGCCGGCCCAGCAGCACCAGCGCATGCCGCAGCGACGTGATCGTCTGGCCGCGCGTGAGCGCCGCCGAATTGACCAGCCGCAGCAGGTTCACCGCGAGACTCGGGTGGTGCTTGAACTCCGCTTCGATGTCGCGGACCTCGGCGTCGCGGACGGTCAGCGCGAGCAGCCGCATCAGCGCGATGTGCGCCGGCTGGGCGCGGCGGCTGGTCAGCACCTGCGGCCGTGCGAAGTGGAATCCTTCGAACAGCGGGAATCCGAGCAGGCGCGCCTGGTCGAACTGCGCCGCCGACTCCACTTTCTCGGCGACCAGCGTCACCTTGAGCGGCTTCAGCATCCGCACGATCTCGGGCACGAGCAACGGATCGAGCCGCAGGAAATCGACCTTGACGATGTCGATAGACGGTCCCAGCGTTTCGATCGTCTCGAAATTGCCGATGAAGTTCTTGACCGCGACGCGGAAGCCCCGGGCCCGCAGCTCGGCGCACCGGTCCGCGGTCTGCGAATCGACGAGCCGCCTCTCGAGCAGCTCGAGGACGATCCGCTTGGGCGGCAGGGACTCGATCAAGTCGCTGTGCAGGAAGTCGGCGTCGACGTTGAGGTACCCGTCGACCGGCCCGACGACCTGGTCGAGGCCGATGTCGGCGAACGCGTGGGCGATGACCGACGACGTGGCCTGGACGTCGTCGGGGACGATCACCGACGGCGAATCGGCGGTGCGGAACAGGAGTTCGTAGCCGGCGAGCTCGCGCGCCTCGTCGAGGATCGGCTGGCGCGCGAGGTAGACGGTCTCGGCACCGCTCTCGGCCGCGGTCGTCTCCGGGACACGGTCGATGGCGACGCTCATACGCGGTGGGAGGTCGCGCCGCCCCGGGCGGCGACCTGCCGGATCAACTGGGGTCCGATCTCGGCGAGCGGCAGGACCGAGTCGACACCGCCGGTCGCGATCGCCTCCTTGGGCATGCCGAAGACGACGCAGCTCGCCTCGTCCTGCGCGACCGTGTACGCGCCGGCTTCGTGCATCTCGCGCATCGCCAGCGCGCCGTCCTTGCCCATGCCGGTCAGCATGATGCCGATCGCGTTGCGACCGGCGACCTGGGCGGCGGAGCGGAACAGGACTTCGACCGACGGCCGGTGACGATTGACGTGCGGCGTGTCGTCGAGCGCGACGACGTAGTCGGAGCCGCTGCGCCCGATGCGCATGTGGCGGTCGCCCGGCGCGATGTACACGTGCCCGGGCAGCACGCGCTGGCCGTCGGTGGCTTCGCAGACGGCCATGCGCGAGAGCGAATCGAGGCGGGCGGCGAAGGTCCGGGTGAATCCGGGAGGCATGTGCTGGGTGACGAGGATCGCGGGGGTGTCCGGCGGCAGCCGCTCGACGACTTCGCGGATCGCCTCGGTGCCGCCGGTCGACGCGCCGATGAAGACGAGCTGTTCGGTGGACAGCCGCCGGTTGGCGATCGCCGGCAGCGGCGCCGCGGCCGGCCGCGCCGCGCGGGGCGCGTGGCGCACCTTCGCGGCCGCGCGCACCTTGGCGACGATGTCCTCGGCGTAGGCCTCGATGCCTTGCGCGATCCCGAGCTTGGGCTTGGCGACGAAATCGACGGCGCCGAGCTCCAGGGCGCGCAGCGTGGCCTCCGATCCCCGGGCGGTGAGCGTGGAAACCATCACCACCGGCATCGGGCGCAGCCGCATCAACCGCTCGAGGAAGTCGAGCCCGTCCATCTGCGGCATCTCGATGTCGAGCGTGAGCACGTCCGGATTGGTCGCGCGGATCATCTCGCGCGCCTGCAGCGGATTCGAGGCGGCGCCGACGACCTCGAAGTCGCGCTCGCGCTGGAAGATGCCGGTCAGCAACTGGCGGACCAGCGCCGAGTCGTCGATGATCAGGACCTTGATGCGGGCGCGCGCGGCGCCGGGTTCAGGAGAAGAGGTCGACATCGCCGTCGAGGCGCGTCGCCGAGAGGCGCGCGCGATAGTCGAGTTCGGAGCGTACGACCGGCTCGGCCTGCGTCGGAAGTCGCTTGACGCGAGCCTGCCCGGTCCGGGGGAAGAAATAGAGCTTCCGCGGATAGATGTCGAGGAGATCGGATGCGAGCACCGGTATGCCTTCGTCCTTGAGATAGGCGAGGACGAACGCCGCGTTGCGCTCGCCGACCTGCGAGCTCGCGAGTCCCGGCATCACCGCCCCGCCCCCGAACACCTTGGCTTGGAGATCGGCACGGCGGGCGCCGGACTTGAGCATTTCGTTGATCAGGAGCTCCATCGCGTGGGTACCGTAGCGCGCCGGCGACCCCAGCGGGTCGCTCCGCGCGTCGCCGCCGTCGGGCAGCATGAAGTGGTTCATGCCGCCGAGCTTGAGCCGCGGGTCGCGCAGACACGCCGAAACGCAGCTTCCGAGCACCGTGACCAGCGCGATGTCCTTGTCCGTCACATGGAATTCGCCGGGGAGGATCTTGGCCGCCTCGACCCGGAAGTGCGGGTCGACATAGGTCGACGGCATGCTCAGCGCCCCGTTGATCGAGGGCGCGGGACCAAGGCGCGCGGCGAGGTTCACGCCGACACCTTCGGCGCGATCGCAACCCGCGGGATCGCGCGGCCCGACGCCCCGCGGTTTCGGCGCGGACCCGCGCAAGGTGCCGGAGCGTTCATCGCTCCACCGGCTCGTAGACGGTGCGGCCGAGCAGGCGGAACACGTGCGCCGAATGGGCGAAGCTCTCCGAGTGCCCGGCGAACAGCCGGCCGCCGGGCGCGAGCAGCGGCGCGAAGCGCTTGAGGATCGCCGCCTGCGTCGGATGATCGAAATAGATCATCACGTTCCGGCAGAAGATCGCGGTGAGACCGGTGGGCACGTTCCACCTGGCTTCGAGCAGGTTCACGCGCCGGAACTCGATCAGCGCCTGCAGCTCCGGTCGCACGCGGGCGTAGCCCTCCTGGGCGCCACGGCCCTTCAGGAACCAGGCGCGCTTGCGGTCCGGTGTCAGCGGATCCAGCCGGTCGATCGGATAGACACCGGCGGCCCCCGTCGAGAGCACATCGGTGTCGATGTCGGTGGCGATGATCTTGACCGGTGGCGTGAGCGTCGACAGGGCCTCGCAGGCGGTGATCGCGATCGAGTACGGTTCCTCTCCGGTCGACGCGGCGGTGCACCAGATCGTGAGCGGCGCCTCGGCCGCATGCTGCCGCAGCAGCGCCGCCAGCGTCGGGAAATGGTGCGGTTCGCGGAAGAACGACGTGAGATTGGTCGTCAGCGCGTTGACGAAGCTCGTCCGCTCGTCGGAGTCCGGCCGCTCGACCAGGTCCAGGTAGTCGACGAAGCGCTTGAGGCGCCGCTGGCGCAGCCGGCGCCCCAGCCGGCTGTAGACCATGTGTCGCTTGGACGGTCCCAGCGATATCCCCGCCTGCGCGTGGATCAGCCGGACCACGCGCGCGAAGTCGTCGTCCGAGAAGTGGAAATCGAGTCCGTCTCCCGCCGGGGCGGCGACCGGGTTTCTCGTATCGTCTGGCATCGGTGTCGCCGTCGGTGGGTCGTCGGAGCCGGGACGTCGCGATCAGGTCGGCGGGCGGACGCGCATGGCGCCCGCCCATCGGAACTCTCGCTGCGCAACGGACATCAGAACTCGGACCAGTCGCTGTCCCTGCGGTCGGCCCGGGCCGCTTTGCCGCGCGCCGGCGCCGCGGATTCCGAGGCCGCCGCGGACGTCTCCGCGGAGGTCGCCGGCGTCGGTGCGCGCGCCTTCGAGGCACGCTCGACCGCCGCGTGCGCGATCGCCTCCGCCTGCGAGAGCCGGAACTGCGCGACCGAGCTCGCGAGACGGGTCGCCTGCTGCTCCATCGAGGCCGCCGCCGCTGCCGCCTGCTCGACCAGCGCTGCGTTCTGCTGCGTCGTCTGATCCATCTGGGTGACCGCGTCGTTCACCTGCTCGATGCCGCTCGACTGCTCCATCGACGCCGCGCTGATCTCGGCCATGAGGTCGGTGACGCGCTTGACCGCGATGACGACGTCGTCCATCGTCTTGCCGGCCTGGTCGACCAGCCTGGATCCTTCGGCGACCTTGTCCGCCGAGTCGCCGATCAGCGTCTTGATCTCCTTCGCCGCGGCCGCCGAGCGCTGGGCGAGGCTGCGGACCTCGCTCGCCACGACCGCGAAACCGCGACCCTGTTCGCCGGCGCGCGCGGCCTCGACCGCGGCGTTCAACGCCAGGATGTTGGTCTGGAACGCGATGCCGTCGATCACACCGATGATGTCGGCGATCTTCTTCGACGCCTCGGTGATCCCGTTCATCGTGTCGACGACGGCCGAGACGACCTGCCCGCCGCGCGTCGCGACCTCGGACGCGGAGCCCGCGAGCTGGTTCGCCTGCTTGGCGTTCTCGGCGTTCTGCTTGACCGTCGCGGTCAGCTCCTCCATCGACGAGGCGGTCTCCTCGAGCGAGGACGCCTGCTCTTCGGTCCGCTGCGACAGGTTGGTGTTGCCGGCCGCGATCTCGCGGGACGCGACGTTGATGGACTCCGTCGCCTCGCGGATCTGCCTGACGATCTCGTTGAGGCGGGTCACCGTCTTGTTCGAATCGTCCTTGAGCCGGCCGAACGTGCCCTGGTAGTCGTTCTCGATCTTCTCGGTGAGGTCGCCCAGGGCGAGCGCGCCGAGCACGCGGACCACCTCGTTCAACCCGACATCGGCGGTCGACACGAGCTGGTTGATCGACTGCGCGAGGCCGAGGAAGAAGCCGTCCTTGCCCTCCTCCTCGATGCGCCCGCCGAAGTCCCCGGCGGCCGCCGCCTTGACCACGGCCGCGACTTCGTCCTGGACCGCGACCTCGGCCGTGCGGTCGTTCCATTCGACCACGGTGCCCACGCGCTTCCCCGTGGTGTCGAGGATCGGATTGGCGGCCAGGGCGAACGTGCGGACACCGAGCTTCATCTGCATCCGGTGCGTGCCGCGCAGGTGGGCGAGCAGGTTCCTCTGGTGGGTCGGGTTCTTGTGGAATTCGTCGAAGTTGGACCCGAACACCTTGGCCGCGTCGAAGCGCGGCATGACCTTGCGGATGTCGGCCTCGGCGCTCTTGAGCATCAGCGTGACCGCGCCGTTCATGTACACGATGTTGCCGTCGTTGTCGGCGATCATGCTGTTGACCGACGAGCTGTCGAGCGCGTATTTGATCCGGAGCGCGACGGCGGCGTCCTCGGCCGCCTGCTTGAGCACACCGCGCACGCGGTCCAGCGCCTCGGTGACCTTCGCCTGCTCGCCGGGCAGCCGGTCCATCTCGGCGGCGAAATCGGCGACCGCGTACTTCTCCACCGTCTCGATCGCCTTCGCGTTGACCGCGATCTGCCGCTCGACCAGGTCGTTGGTGCCCTGGACCATCTGCAGGTATCCGCCCGAGAAATCGCGCGTGCGGATCCTGAAGCTGACCTTGCCCTGATCGTGCTGTTCGCCCATCTCCTTCTGGGCGGCGATCAGCGCGCGCAGCGTTTCGGTCATCTTGGCGAGCGACTGGAGCAATCGCGAAGGCTCGTCGGAGCCGGTGGCCGCGGGCCGTTCCGGGAACTCGCCGCGGGCGGCCGCGTCGATCGCCTCGACGGCGGTCGCGAGCGGGTGGCTGATCGAGCGGACGACCAGCAGCGCGACCGCCGCGGCCAGCACGATCAGTGCCGCGATGATCCCGCCGAGCACGAGCATCGCGGATCGCATCGACGACGCGCGCGACTGCAGCGATTGCTCGAGGGCGTCGATCGCGGTGCGGTTGAATTTGATCTGCGCGTCGATCGCCTTCGTGTACGCGGCGAAGTACTCGGGCGCCGCGTAAGGCGGCGGGTTCTGCGGCAGCAGGTGCCGCTCAGTGAGCTTCATCGCGTCGCCGCCGAGTTTCAGCGCCTGCTCTCGCAGTTCGTTCATCGGCGCCATCACCGCCGGTGCCGCCGCCGACGCCTTGGTCAGGGCGGCCATCAGGTTGTCGTAGCGGTCGCGCGAGACCTCCATCAACGAGGCCAGCGACACCCGCGCCTCGGCCGGTACCGACTTCTGGGCCAGCAGTCCGGTTCCCAGACCCCGCAGCCGGCCCAGCGATTCGGTGAAACGCGGGCCTTCGAACGTCGTGGCGATGACGAGGTAATAGGAGAGCGGCGCGGCGTCGAGCGACAGCCCGGACGTGTCGGCGATCTCGGTGGCGAGCTTTAGCGTCTCGGCGATCATCGCCGTGTGCGTGGCGAAACTCTCCTTGGCGTCGATCGAGCCGGAGGCGACCTTGCGGCGCAGATCATCCCAGGACTTGCGTATCGCCGCGAACTGGGCCGGCAGCGGAGTGCCGGCGTACGGCACGCCGACGCGTGAATCGAGCGCCGCGAAGGCCGCGTCGAGTTTCGCCTCGCGGTCGCGCCGGTCGCTGGCTCCCGCGGGATTGCCGCCGAGCACCATCGCGGAGAGGCCGCGATGCTGCTGGGCGAGTACGACGACGTCGAGTGTCGCCCGGATCGGGTCCACGCCCCGGATTTCGTCACGCAACGCGGACAGGTCCCGGGTCTCCTCGACGAGGAACATCGCGGTCGGTGCGGCGATGGCCGCCGCCGCCACGACGCCGAGGATGGAGAACTTCTGCCAGAGTTTCAGGTTCGAGAGTAGGGATTTCATCGGTGTGCTCCCGCGGCGTGGTCCCGGTTCAATGCACGGCTTCGTCGACCAGGCCCATGTCGGACGAGGTCATCAGGTGCTCGATGTCGACGAGGATCAGCATCCGGTCGTCGACGGTGCCCAGCCCCCGGATGTACCGGGTGTTCATGGCGCCGGCGAATTCCGGCGCCGGTCGGATCTGCGCTTCGGCGAGCGTGAGGACGTCGGAAACGCTGTCGACGACCACGCCGACCGTGCGGGTCGCGAGCGTCAGGATGATCACCACCGTGAACTGGTCGTACCGGGGTTCGCCCAGCGCGAACTTGATCCGCAGATCGATGATCGGGACGATGGTGCCCCGCAGGTTGATCACGCCCTTGATGAACGCCGGGGCGTTGGCGATCGAGGTCACCGCCTCGTAGCCTCGGATCTCCTGCACCTTGAGGATGTCGAGCCCGTACTCCTCGGCGCCAAGCCGGAAGGTCAGGAACTCGCGGGAGGCGGCCGCGACAGCCGGTTTCTGGGCCGCGGACGCGGCGGAGGACGTGTGCAGTTCCATGTCAACCTCGACGGTTCTTCGAAATCGGTTCGGAATGCCGGGTTCGATGCAGCGCCGGGCGGGTCGTGGGCCTGGCGGCCATCGTGCGCTCCGTTTCGCGGTGGCGATGCATCGAACAGGCGTCAGAAATCGGACCATTCCGCGTCGCTGGCGGGCCTCGCGGTCGCCCTGGGCCGTTCGGCCGACGGCGGCGAGGACTTCCCCGTCGCCCGGGCCGGGCGCAACGGTCCCGGACCCGGCACCACCCGGACTCCGTGCGGCGGCGGCGGCGCGGTGGCCGCGCCCCTGGCCCCGGACTTCACCCCCGGGATCAACGCCGGCGTCCGCGCGGCCTTCTCGACCACCGCGCGAGCCATCGCCTGCGCCCCGGCGATCCGGAACACCGCGACCGAGCTCGCCAGGCTGCGCGCCTGATCCTCCATCGAGCCGGCGGCAGCCGCGGCCTCCTCGACCAGGGCCGCGTTCTGCTGGGTCACCTGGTCCATCTGCGCGACCGCGAGGTTGATCTGGTCGATCCCCGCGGATTGCTCGACGGCGGCCGCCGTGATCTCGGCCATCAGGTCGGTCATCCGCTGCACCGACGCGACCACTTCGCCCATCGTCTTGCCGGCTTCGCCGACCAAGGCCGCCCCCGAGGCCACGCGATCCACCGAGCGTCCGATGAGCCCGCGGATCTCCTTCGCGGCTTCGGACGAGCGCTGCGCGAGGGTCCGCACCTCGCTCGCCACCACCGCGAAGCCTCGGCCCTGCTCGCCGGCCCGCGCGGCCTCGACGGCGGCGTTGAGCGCGAGGAGATTGGTCTGGAACGCGATGCCGTCGATCACACCGATGATGTCGGCGATCTTCGACGACGCCTGGTGAATCTCGCCCATCGTCGTCACCACGCGTCCGACGACCTCCCCGCCGTGCGCCGCGACCTCGGAGGTGGAGGTCGCGAGCTGGTTCGCCTGCTTCGCGTTCTCGGCGTTCTGCCTGACCGTGGCGGTCAGTTGTTCGATCGACGACGCGGTCTGCTGGAGCGACGCGGCCTGCTCCTCGGTCCGCTGGGACAGGTCGCTGTTGCCGGAGGCGATCTGGCGCGATGCGGTCGACACCGCGCCGGTCGCGTCCCGGATCGATCCGATGACCTCGCGCAGCCTGTCCTGCGTCTGCGCCATGGCCCGCGTCAGGTCGGCGATCTCGTCGCCGCCCTTCACCGCCATCGCCCGGTCCAGCTCGCCCCGGGCGATCGACTCGGCGACCGCGACGGTCTCCCTGAGGCGCGAGACGATGCCCCGGCCGATCACGAACGCGAGCGCGCCCGCGGCGAGCGCGAGCGCGGCGATCAACCCCAGCGCCAGGTTGCGCGTCCGTTCGTGCCGGGCCACCCGCGCCTCGAGCTCGTGGACGAGGAACGCGTGCACGGCGCCGGTGAGGGTGAACTGGGCGTCGATCGCCTCGGTCATCGACCGCTGGAAATCGGCGGCCGGATACGCCGGTTTCGCCGCGTCGACGACCTCGCGGCGCGCCAGGGCTATCGCCTCGGCGGTCTTCCGTTGCGCCGCGCGCTCCTCGGCTTCGGTGCTCGCCCGCAGCGCCGGGCTCGTGGCGTACGGACGCGCGAGGTTCTCCGAGGCGCGCGCGCTCTTCTCGCCCAGACGGGCGTAGAGCGTCGCGAGCGCGACGCGGTCGTCCGCGCTCGCGGCGCCCGATGCGAGCAGGGCTGTTCCGCGCGCCCGGACCTGTCCCAGGGTCTCGGTGAGTTCCGGCAGCGCGATCGAGGTCGCGTAGACCAGGTTGTAGCCGACGAGCTCCGGGTCGAGGATCAGCGAGTACTCGGTGGCGATGTCGCGCAGGAGCTTCAGGACCTCGTCGTTCAGGGCCGAATGGCGCCGGAAGGCCTCGTCTGCGCGAATCGTGCCGGCGCCGATGGCCGCATGCAGTGCCTCCCACTCCCGGCGGATCGACGCCCACGCCGAGGTCAGCGATTCGCCCGCGACGCTGCGTTCGAGCGCGCCGTCGAGCGCCGCGGCGGCGGCGCTCACCTGGCCGGCGAGCGCGTCGCGTTGCACCGGGTCGCCGCCGCCCGAGAGCGTTCGCACCGACGCCGCCCGGTGCAACTGGAGTCGCTGCAACAGGTCGAGTGCGCGGCGGGTCGGACCCAGTCCCGATTCCTCCAGGCGCGCGGCCGCGACCGCCTCCGAGCTCTGCTGGACGAACAGCATCGTCGGCGGCACGGCGGCGAGCACGGCCAGGACGACGACGATGGCGAGCTTGTGGCCGACCTTGAGTTCTTGCAGTGACTTCGACATGACTCCCCGCCGTTGCGGATGCAGAGGGTGCTGCGGATGCGGTGGTGGCTGCGAACTTCGTAGCGGATGCGTTGCGATGCGGAAGATGGCGCCGGCGCCGGGGGTACCCCGTCGCCGGCCCGGTCAGAATTCGGACCAGTCGTTGTCGGTGCCCGCGGCGGACTCGACCTTTCGCGAGGCCTTGCCGGCAGGCTTCGCGCTCAGCAACGGCTTGGTCGGCGCCCGGAGCCGCGGAGCCGGCGTCCTCTCCGCGACCGCTGCCTTCGCCGGCTGCGCCGCCTTCGCCGCCCGGCGGATCACCGCCTGGGCGAGCGAACCTGCGCCGGCGACCTTGAACACCGCCACGGTCGAAACCAGGTTCTTCGCCTGATCCTGCATCGATTCCGCGGCCGCGGCGGCCTCCTCGACCAGCGCCGCGTTCTGCTGGGTCACCTGGTCCATCTGCGTGATCGCGGTGTTCACCTGGTCGATGCCCGCCGACTGCTCGATCGACGCGGCGGTGATCTCGGCCATCAGGTCGGTCACACGCTTGACCGAGGCCACGACCTCGTCCATCGTCCGGCCCGCCTGCGCGACCAGCTCGCCGCCGGCCCGCACCTTGTCCACCGAGTCGCCGATCAGTCCCTTGATCTCCTTCGCCGCCTCGGCCGAGCGCTGGGCGAGGCTGCGAACCTCGGTCGCCACGACCGCGAAGCCGCGGCCCTGCTCGCCGGCGCGCGCCGCCTCGACCGCGGCGTTGAGCGCGAGGATGTTGGTCTGGAACGCGATGCCGTCGATCACGCCGATGATGTCGGCGATCTTCGACGACGCCGCGCTGATCGCGTTCATCGTCAGGACGACCTCGCCGACGACGCTGCCACCGCGCTCGGCGACGTCGGAGGCCGACGACGCGAGCTGGTTCGCCTGCTTCGCGTTCTCGGCGTTCTGCCTGACCGTCGCGGTCAACTGCTCCATCGACGACGCCGTCTGCTCCAGCGACGACGCCTGTTCCTCGGTCCGCTGTGAAAGGTCCGCGTTGCCCGATGCGATCTGCTGCGACGCGATCGAGACCGCTTCGCTCGACTCGCGGATCGTGCCTATCACCTCGCGCAACCGCTGCTGCGACTTCGCGATCGCCGCGGTCAGGTCGGCGATCTCGTCGCGACCGCGCACCGCGATCGTGCAGTCGAGCTCGCCGCGCGCGATGCTCTCGGCAACCGCGACCGACTCACGGAGCCGCCGCACGATGCCGCGCGAGATGACGAAGGCGAACAGGCCGGCCAGCGCCGCGAACAGCGCGACGCTCCCCAGGGCGATCAGACGTCCACGCTCGAGCTCGGCGATCCGATCGCCGAGCGTCGAGGCGAGCTCGCGGTGGATTTCGCCGACCAGCGTGAACTGCGCGTCGATCGCGCGGGTCATCCGGGCCACGTAGTCGGCCGCCGGATACGTGATCCGCGGAGACTCGATGATTTCCTTGCGCACCAGCGCCTCCGCCTGCGCCACCGCGTCCGCGGCGAGCCTGGCGTGCGCATCGAGCCGCGATTTGACCGGCGGACTGGCGTCGAAGATCCGCTCGACGGTTTCGACGACGGTCGCCGACTTCTCCTCGACGCGATCGAACATCGAGACGACGTGTGCGCGCTCGTCGACCGTGACCGCCGCGGCGGCGAGGATCGCGTTGCCACGTCCCCGCATCCGCCCCAGCGCCTCGGCCAGCTCGGGCAGCTCGACCGCGGAGATCACGACCAGGTTGTAGCCCAGGCGGTCCGGGTCGAGCATCAGTCCGAAGTGGTCGGCGACCTCGTAGACGACGCCCTGCGTCGCCTGGGCGAGCTTGGTGTGCCTCGCGAAGCTCTCGGCCGGCGTGAGCGCCCGGGCGGCGACCGCCGGATGCAGCGCGTCCCAGTCGCGCCGGACGGCGACCACTTCCTTGCTGAACCCGGCGAGTTCCGCGGGATGTCCGGCGAGTTCGGTTTCGAGCGCTGCCAGCGCAGCGGTGACTTCCGCGGCCTTCGCGGCCTGTCCGCCCGCCGGCGAGCGCCCGGCGATCGACGTCATCGCCACGGCCCGGTGCTGCTGGACCTGCCGGAGCAGTTCGACGCCCAGGCTCAGCGACCTGAGTCCCTGCTGTTCCAAACGGGCGGCCTCGAGCGTTTCGCTGCTCGATCGGAGATAGAGCGCGAGCGGTGGCAGCGCCGCGAGCGCCGCGAGCGCGACGATCAGCGCGAGCTTGTGTCCGACCTTGAGACGGATGTTGTTCTTCATGACTCGACCTCTTCGAGAGTTTCCCGGGACGGCGCGCGCACGGCCGTGCGCGCGGTCGCCGGGGGCGCGCCGCCGGCGGTGCGTTTCAGGTGGAAAGCGGTCAGGGCAGCCGCGAGCCGGTGGGCCTCGTCCTCCATCGCCGACGCGGCGCCGGCGGCCTCCTCGACGAGGACGGCGTTGAACTGGGTGGTGCGGTCCATGCGGCCGATCGCCTCGTGCAGGCGCTCGAGGTCTCCGGTCTGCGCGGACATGCCCGACGAGATGCCGACGATCAGCTCGGTCACGCGACCCACCGACGAGACGATGTCGCCCATCGTCCGGCCGGCCTCTCCGACCTGCTTCGAACCGGACTCGACCCGGGCTACCGACTCGCCGATGAGCGTCTTGATCTCGCGCGCCGCCGACGTCGATCGTTGCGCCAGCGCCCGGACCTCGCCGGCGACCACGGCGAAGCCGCGGCCCTGCTCGCCGGCGCGCGCGGCTTCCACGGCGGCGTTGATCGCCAGGATGTTCGTCTGGAATGCGATCGAGTCGATGACGCCGATGATGTCGGCGATGCGACGGGACGCCGCGGTGATGCCGTCCATCGTGGCGACGACCGCGGACACCGCCGCCCCGCCCCGGCTCGCCGTCGCCGACGCGCTCTCGGCCAGCACGCTCGCCTGCTTCGCGTCTTCGCTGCTCTGCCGGACCATCGAAGCGAGCTGGGTCATCGAATCGGCGGTCTCCTTGAGCGAACCGGCGTCGGTCTCGGCGCGCCTGGCGAGCTCCGCGCTGCCGCCCGCGATCTGCCGGGACGAGCGTTCCACCTGGTCGGACGCGGACTGGATCCGGCCAACGAGGTCGCGCAGACGCTCGACCATCCGGCCCATCGATCCCAGCAGCAGTCCGATCTCGTCGCGCCCCCGCGGATGGATCTCGAGGTCCAGCCGCCCGGCCGATACCGCGTCGGCGACACGGACCGCATGGGCGAGCGGCTTCGACACCGTGAGGCGGATCGCGAAGTAAAGAAGCAACGCGATCACCGCGCACACGACGACCGCGGCGATCGCGAGTCGCGTCAGCAGCGACGCGCCGGCGGCCCGCGACTCCCGGTCGGGCAGCGACGCGACCACGAGCCACCGGCGCGCGGTGTGCATCGAGAGCACGGCGGTCTTGGTACCGGCCGCCGCGTCCCGGGCATCGGCCTCGTCGCCGACGTACGACTCGACGCCCGAGCCGCGTTCGATGAACTCCCGGACGTACGCGCGACCGTCGGTCGCGTCGCGGGCGTCGAGCCGGACGCGACCCTCGACGGCGGGGTCCGGATGCACGATCGCCGTGCCCAGTCCGGCGCCCGGCCTGGCGTCGTACACCTGCAGGCGGCCGTGCTCCCCGACGCGGATCTCCCGCAGGCGGGACTTGAGCCGGGTCAGGGCGTCGGTCGCGTCGATCGCCACCGACGACAGGCCGACGACCCGACCGCGGGCGTCACGGATCGGATGCCAGTCGATGACCCGTTCACCGGTGCCGTCGGTCTCGCGGCCGATGGCGTCGGACCCGCCCGACGCGGCCGCGTACGCAGCACTTTCCCGGGGGGCGACCGTGCCGAGGGAACGCTCGCCGTTCGCTCCGGTGACCGACGAGGCGATGCGCACCGCCTCGCCGTCGCGCATCACCCAGACCGCCGCGGAGACACCGGCAGCGGCGGCGAACCGGTCGACCAGCGCCGTGTCGCCGTTGAGGCGCCGGCCGTCGACGATGAGGACCGGGACCGCCTTCGCGCCACCCGGTGACACGGCTCCCGGCCCGAGCTGGCCGCTCGAGCCGACCATCGTCGCGAACAGTCCGCCGGCGCGCCGGGCGTCGGCTTCGATCTGCGCGTCGGCCCAGTCGATGCCCGAGTGGGCCTGGCCGATCGCCGCCCTCGCGGAAGTCTCATAGACCTGCTCGAGCGCGGACGAGGTCGAGCGGACGACCAGTGCGCCAAGTCCCGCGAAGGAGGCGACCATGGTGACCGCGACCAGCAGCGCGAGCTGTGCGCCGATCGACCGCGACCGCAGCAGGCTCCGGAACCAATAGCGTCGCGGCGTCATCGATGCGTCCTGTCGGATCCCGCCGGTGCTAGTCGGCGAGCGCCGGCTCCTCGACATCCGACGCGGCGGGCGCGACGCTGCGGTGGTCGCGGCCGGCCGCCGGCTTGCCCGCGGTCGCCGGGGGCGGCGTGGCATCGCCCAGCTTGAAGACCTCGACGGCCTCCGTCAGCCGCTGCGCTTCGCCTTCCATCGAGTCGACCGCAGCGGTCACCTGCTGGACCAGCGAAGCGTTCTGCTGCGTCACCTGGTCCATCTGCGTGACCGCCTGGTTGACCTGCTCGATGCCGCTCGACTGCTCCTGCGTGGCCGCGCTGATCTCGGCGACGAGCTCCGTGACCTGCCGAACCGCGGCGAGAACTTCGGTCATCGTCCTGCCGGCCGCGTCCACCTGGCGCGACCCGTCGGTCACCCTGTCGACCGAATTGCCGATCAGGACCTTGATCTCCTTCGCCGCCTCGGCCGAGCGCTGCGCGAGACTGCGCACCTCGGAGGCGACGACCGCGAAGCCCCGCCCCTGCTCGCCGGCGCGCGCCGCCTCCACCGCGGCGTTCAGCGCCAGGATGTTGGTCTGGAAGGCGATACCGTCGATGACGCCGATGATGTCGGCGATCTTCCTCGACGCCTCGGTGATCGCATCCATCGTCGCGACGACCGACGACACCGCCTCGCCCCCCTTCGCGGCGACGCTCGACGCGGAGTCGGCGAGGTGGTTCGCCTGCCTGGCGTTATCGGCGTTCTGCCTGACCGTGGCGGTGAGCTGCTCCATCGACGCGGCGGTTTGTTCCAGCGAAGCGGCCTGCTCCTCGGTGCGCGCCGCGAGGTCGCGCATCTCGTCGCCGAGGCTCGCGGACACGTGCCGCAGCGTCCCCGTGCCCCCGTGGATGTCGCGGACGACGGCATCGAGGTTCACCGCGATCTGCTGGAGCGTGCGCAGCAGCAACCCGGTCTCGTCGGCCCGGTCGACGTCGGTGCGGAAATCGACCTGGCCGGCAGCGAGCGACCGGGCGGCCTCGAGAGCGGTCGCGAGCGGTGTCGCGAGCGATCGGGCGAGCCAGTACGCACCGGCGGTGGTCACACCCGCTGCGAACGTTCCGGCGCCGATCACCACGGCCGGCGCCGCGCCGGTCAGCGCCGACGCCACGACCGCGCCGATCGAAGCCAGGGTCACGGCACACACCCCCGCGATCCGCGACGCCGCGCTCATGTCGCCCGGATGGGCGAGCCGGCGCAGCACACCGGTGCGGCGCAGGAAGCCGCCATCCAGCGCGCGTCCGCGCAGCGTGCCTTCGCTCATACGCCGATACAACGCCTCGGCGCCTTCGACCTGGTCCCGAGTGGGCCGTGTGCGCACCGACATGTAGCCGATGACGCGGCCGTGCTCGGACACCGGCGTCGCGTTGGCGACGACCCAGTAGTGGTCACCGTTCTTGCGGCGGTTCTTGACCGGCGCCGTCCACGGTTCGCCACGCTTGAGCGTCTTCCACATGTCCGCGAACGCCGCCTCCGGCATGTCGGGATGGCGCACGAGGTTGTGCGGAGCGCCGATCAGCTCGGGCAGGTCGAAGCCGCTGGTTTCGATGAACGCCGGGTTGGCGTAGGTGATGCGTCCCTTGAGGTCGGTCTTGGAGACCAGCGACGCACCTTCGGGCAGCGGATATTCGACCTGGGAGACGGGGAGATTCCTGCGCATGGTCCGGTTCGTTTCGCTGGGATTCGGGGGGAGGGATCGCCGCGCGCCCGACGCGCCGAATCGTGCGGCGGGCGCAGGCGCGGTCTGGCGGTCAGTGACGTCCGCGCCGCACGATCTGCGCGGCGTCGAGGATCAGCGCGACGCGCCCGTCGCCCATGATCGTCGCGCCGGAGACGCCGGGAACGCGGCGATAGTTGGTCTCGAGACTCTTGATGACGACCTGGTGCTGACCCAGCAATTCGTCGACCTCGAGCGCGGCGGACACTCCGTCGGACTCGACGATCACGAGGATTCCGTCGTTGCCGCGATCGGCGCGTCCGGCGATGCCGAAGACGCCGGCCAGCGACACGACCGGGAGGTAGGCGCCGCGCACGCTGACGACATTGCCCGCACCGCTGATCGACTTGACCTCGAGCGACGAGGCCCGCATCGACTCGACGACATTGCCCAGCGGCAGGATGTAGGTGCCGCCGTCGATGCCGACCGACATGCCGTCCAGGATCGCGAGCGTGAGCGGCAGCCGGATGGAGAACCGGGAGCCCTGCCCCGCGGTGGACTCGATCTCGACGCGCCCGCCCAGCGATTCGATGTTCCGGCGCACGACGTCCATGCCCACACCGCGCCCGGAGACGTCGGTCACTTCCTTGGCGGTCGAGAATCCGGCCTCGAAGATCAGCGCCCAGACTTCGGCGTCGGGCATGGTGTCGGGAACGTCCATGCCGCGCTCGCGCTCCTTGGCGAGGATCCGTGCGCGGTCCAGGCCGGCGCCGTCGTCCTCGACGCGGATCACGACGCTGCCGCCGCGATGGGCGGCCGACAGCAGGATCCGGCCCTTCGCCGGCTTGCCGGCGGCGAGCCGCGACTCGACCGATTCGACGCCGTGGTCGAGGCTGTTGCGCACGAGATGGGTCAGCGGGTCGGAGAGTTTCTCGATCAGGCCCTTGTCGAGCTCGGTACCCTCGCCGTCGATCACGAGCTCCACCTCCTTGCCCAGTCGCGCGGCCAGGTCGCGCACGACCCGGGGGAACCGGTTGAACACGATCGCGATCGGCATCATGCGGACGGCGAGCACCGCCTCCTGGAGATCGCGCGTATTGCGCTCGAACTGGGCGAGTCCGGCCTGCAGGCGTTCGGCGATCGCGGGATCGATCTGCGAAGCGCTCTGCGCGAGCATCGACTGCGTGATCACGAGCTCGCCGACCAGGTTGATCAACTGGTCGACCTTGTCGACGCTGACGCGGATCGACGAGTCGGTCTGCGCGGCCGGTTTGCGCGCGGCGGCGGCTGCCGCCGCCGGCGGAGCCTTCGCGGCTGCCGGTGCCGGCGTGCCGCCGTTGCCGGGTGCGTTGTCGAACAGGCCCCAGCCCGCGTCTGCGGGCACGCACGCTTCCGGGGCCGCGGGCGCCGCGCCCGGGGCGCCGTCGAACAGGCCCCAGCCCGCATCGGACGCCTCGCCGGCCTGCTCGGTGACCTCGACGGCCTCCGGCGCGGTCGACCATTCGAACAGAGCCCGCACGTCCGCTTCCGGCCGGTCGGTGCAAAGCGCCCAGCGGATGCGTCCGTCGTCGGTCGTGCCCAGGGATTCGACGCGGCCCAGGTCGGTCAGGCCGGCCTTGAGACCGTCGAGGCTCGAGTGTCCGTCGGTGGGCATCGGGAACGCGACGACCAGCGTGCGCATCCGCCTTGGGGCGGACTTCCCGGCGTCGGTGGCCGGGGCGGACTTCGGAACGGCGGCGGTCCCGCCGGCTGCGGCGGCCTCGACCGCGCGTATCCGTGCGCACATCGTGTCGACGTCGGTGCCGGCCGGGTCCGCGCCGTCGCGGTGATGCTCGAGCTGGCCGCGCAGCACGTCACAGGCCTCGAGGATCACGTCGACCATCGCGGCGGACAACGCGAGTTCGCCGTGCCGCACGCGATCGAGCAGCGACTCGGCGGCGTGCGTGACCGCGGCCATGTCGTGGAAGCCGAAGGTTCCGCTGCCGCCCTTGATCGAGTGGGCGGCGCGGAAGATCGCGTTGAGCTCCTCGGCCGGGGGAGCCGCCGGGTCGATCCGGACGAGCCGGTGCTCGAGGTCGGAGAGGTGTTCCGCGGCTTCCTCGAAGAAGACGCGATGGAATTGCGTGAGATCGATCGGCGCGGGGGCCGCGGGGCTGGCCATGAGCGGTTCCCTCCGGTCAGCCGATGACTTTTTTCACGACATCCATCAACCGGGCTGGATCGAACGGCTTCACCAGCCACCCGGTCGCGCCGGCGGACTTGCCTTGCGCCTTCATCGCGTCGCTCGACTCGGTCGTGAGCAACAGGATCGGCGTCGCGGCGTACTGCGGCGTCGCCCGCAGCGACTTGACCAGCGTGAGCCCGTCCATGCGCGGCATGTTCTGGTCGGTCAGCACGAGGTCGACCTTCGCCGCCTTCGCCTTGTCGAGGCCGTCCTGGCCGTCGACGGCCTCGACGACCTGGTAGCCGGCGCCCTTGAGCGTCAGGGCGACCATCTGGCGGATGGAGGAGGAATCGTCGACGGTGAGTACGGTCTTGGCCATGGCGTTCGCCGTGTTCCGGTTCAGAAGAGTTCGACTTCGCCGCGCGCGACATCCCCGTGGGCGACCGGCTGCTTCGCCGTCGCGGCGCGCGTGCGTTCGATGAGCTGGTTCAGGACCTCGAGCGGGCGCGAGGTCGCGCCGGGATCCGGCGTGCCGGTCCTGGCACCGGCGGCGTCGACGACGCTCTCGATCATCGCCGGGGCGCTGGCGGCGACCTGCCGAGCGGAATCGATCCGGGCGCCGGTGACGCCGATCAACTGCGTCGCGAGGTCCTGGAACTGGAGCGCCGTCACCGCGTGTCCGACCTGGGTCTCGATCTCGCCGACGATGCCGGAGAGCTCCTGCATGCGCCGCGCGGATGCCGTGTTGACGTCGCGCACGCTCGCCATCGCGCCTTCGAATTCGTCCTTCGAGCGCAGCGCGACGTTCTTGTCCTGCGACACGAGTTGGTGGATCGCCGATTCGGTCTCCCGGATGAGGCCGTGGACCGTGCCGATCTCGCCGCGGATCTGCTGGCTGAAATGGCTGGTCCGCTCGGACAGCGCCCGGACTTCCTCGGCCACCACGGCGAAACCCCGCCCGGTCTCCCCGGCGCGGGCGGCCTCGATCGCCGCGTTCAGCGCGAGCAGGTTGGTCTGGCGGGAGATGCCCTCGATCTCCTCGAGAACCTTGATGACCGCCGATACGGCGCCGCTGATCCGTTGCACTTTGTCGACCAGTCCGGCCGCCTCGGCGCTGTTGCGCGTCGTCGTGTCGACGAAGCTCTGCAGCGTCGTGGTCGTCCGCTGGATGAAGCCGTCGAGGCTCGCGGCGTCGCCGTTGCCTTGGAGCATCGTCAACGTGATGTCCTTCTGCCGGGTTGCGAGGCCCGAGAGCGATGTGAACGAACTGATCAGTTTGCCGACCGCGTCGGCGAGCAATCCCTTGAGGCGCTCCAGCTCGCCGTGGGCCGCGCCGGTCTGCTGCTCGACCTCGGCGATGCCGACATGCAGACCCTCGCGGCCCCGGGCCGCGGCGTGGACGACGGCCTTGCGCACCAGAGCCACTTCGGCCGCGCACCGCGCCTGGGCTCGTCGATCCCGTGAACGGGAAACGGCGAGCAGCGAGGCGCCCAGGATCAGATTGGAAATCACGATCGCGACGGTCGCCCCGCCACCCCAGCCGGCCAGCATGGCGAGCGCGCCGGCGCCCGTGGCGACGATGCCGATCGGCGCGATCAGCCAACCCCAGTTGGCCGCACGCACGGGTGATGTGGTGGACAAGGTTGAACCCCCCGAGTGGCTCGAACGGCCGGGGCGGTCCCCGCCCCGGCCACAACCGGGTATCGGCCCGGCCTGCGTGAACTTGAGGCGACGGTCCGTTCCTGGGGCATGCTTGCCCGAAATCGGGCCGATGGCGGACACCCGGTGTCAGGCGACCGCCTACATCGGCCCCGTTCGCACCGACACGCATGCGTCGAGCGTGACCGCGCGCGCCGGCCAGCGTCTACAATGTCAGCAGGACCGGTGTCGGACGTCCGCCCCATGCCGGGATTGGTCGCGAATTCGCCGATGCCCATCGCGCCGCTCACGCTCATCGTCGTCGAGGACTCCGAGGACGACTTCGACCTGGTCGTGTCGAGTCTCGCCAAGTCGGGGCGACGCGTCGACGCCCGGCGCGTCGAGACCGACGCGAGCCTGCGCGCCGCGCTGGCCGAGAGCGTGCCCGAGGCGGTGATCTCCGATCACCGTCTGCCCGGGTTCTCGTCGTTCGAGGCGTTGCGCATCGTCCGCGACCGGGACCAGGACCTGCCGTTCGTCATCGTCTCCGGGACGATCGGCGAGCAGACGGCGGTCGAGGCGATGCGGGAGGGCGCGAGCGATTACCTGATGAAGGACGAGCTGGTCCGGCTGGGACCGGCGCTCTCCCGCGCGCTCGACAACGCCGCGGCCCGCCGCAGGCGCCGCGAGGCCGAAGCGGCGCTGATCGACAGCGAGGCCCGGTTTCGCGCGCTCACCGCGAACCTGCCGGGCGTCGTGTTCCAGCTCGAGCTGCTCGGCGAACGCTTCCGCCTTCTCTACGTGAGCGACGGCGTGCGCCGGATCTTCGGGCTCGAGCCCGACCAGGTCACCCGACACCCCGAGTCGTTGCTCGAGCTCGCTTCGCCGGCGGAGTCCGACCGCCTGTGCCGCGAGCTTCGCGAGGCGGGCCAGGTGGCGCAGCCGTTCCGGTGGATCGGACGGCTGCCCCCGCGGGAGGGCGTGTCCGTCGAGTGGGTCGACGTGGCGGCGAGCGCCCGGCGCACCGGACCCGACCGCGTGGTCTGGGACGGGATCATCGTCGACGTGACGCCGCGCATCCGCACCGAGCATGCGCTCGCGGCCTCCCGCGAGGAACTGCGCAAACTCGCGATGCACCTCGCCCAGGTGAGCGAGCGCGAACGCGAAGCCCTGTCACGCGAACTGCACGACGAGGTCGGCAGCATGCTGACCGGCCTGCGGTTCTCGCTCGCCTGGCTCAAGGGCGAGCTCAAGGGGGAACCGCGTTTCGACGTCCACATCGAGCGCACCGAGAAGCTCGTCGACTCGGCGATCCAGGCGTCCACGCGGATCATGCACGACCTGCGCCCGGCGATCCTCGACGCCGGCATCGTTCCCGCGCTCGAGTGGCTGGTCCGGGAGTTCTCCGAGCGGATCGGGATCACCGCGGTATTCCACGGACCGCCGGACGAGCCGGACCTCGGCCCCGACGAGTCGATCGTCGTCTTCCGCATCTGCCAGGAGGCGCTCAACAACGCGGCCAAGCACGCCGACGCGAAGCGCGTCGACGTGTTCTTCGAGGTGACCACGACCGAGATCCTGCTCGACGTCGAGGACGACGGCCGCGGCATCGCCGGCGCGGACCTCGAGAAGACCGATCGCTACGGAGTGCGCGGTATGCGCGAGCGCGCGGCCTCGCTGGGCGGCGAGGTCGAGATCGTCCGCCGACCGGAAGGCGGTACCCACCTGCGCGTGTCGCTGCCGCGCGCCTGAAGCTCCCATCGACCGAAGGACCCCGATGATCCGAGTCGCGCTATCCGACGATCACGCCGTCGTCCGCCAGGGCCTCCGGCAGATCCTGTCGGCGCAACCCGATTTCACCGTCGTCGCCGAGGCATCGAACCACGGCGAAACGCTGCAGATGCTCCGCAACACGCGCTGCGACGTGCTCGTCCTCGACATCGCCATGCCCGGCCGCAGCGGCATCGACACGCTCAAGCAGGTGAAGAACGAGTGGCCGAAGCTGCCGGTGCTGATGCTGTCGATGTACCCGGAGGACCAGTACGCGTTCCGCGCGCTCAAGGCCGGCGCCGCCGGTTACCTCACCAAGATGGCCGCGGTCGACCAGCTCGTCCAGGCGATCCGCCAGGTCGCCTCGGGCCGCAAGTACATCACCATCGAGCTCGCCGAGGCGCTCGCCTCCGGGCTCGAACGCAACCCCGACACGCCGACGCCGGACGTCCTGTCCGACCGGGAGTTCCAGACGCTCAAGATGATCGCGCAGGGCCAGAAGCTCCAGGAGATCGGCGAAGCACTGTCGCTGTCGCCCAAGACCGTCTCGGTCTACCGGGCGAGGCTGTGCCAGAAGCTCAACCTGACGACGACCGCCGAGCTGACGCGATACGCGGTCGAGCACGGTCTGCTGGACTGATCCGGCGCCGCCCTCTTCGGCGGCCGGCGCGCTCTGCGTCAGGGGGATACGCGCCCCCCGGGGGGAGGCGCGCGCAGCGCGCTGCGGGGGGACCTGAGGGGGGAGAGCCGGCGACGGGCCGCCCCCGAGCCGGCTCTTCGGCCCCCCGGGGGGAGGCGCGCGCAGCGCGCTGCGGGGGGATGACGACCCTACCCTGCGATGACCCGGTTGCGCCCCGCCTGCTTGGCCGCGTAGAGGCACCGGTCGGCGCGCCCGATCATCGCGTCGCGCAGTTCGCCGGGCATCCGCTGCACGACACCGGCCGAGAACGTGATCAGGATGCGCTGGTTGTCGTGGAGGAAGAACCGCCGCGTGAGCTCGCGCTGCACGCGCTGCATGATCGCCACCGCCTCGTCGATCTGCGCGTCGGGCAGCAGGATGACGAATTCCTCGCCGCCGAAGCGGGCGACGATGTCGGACGGCCGGATCGACTCGCGGACGATGCGGGTCAGATGGACGAGCGCTTCGTCGCCGGTCTGGTGGCCGAACGTGTCGTTCAGCTTCTTGAAGTGGTCGATGTCGAGCAGCGCGAGGCACATCGGCGTGCCGTGCCGGTCGGCACGGGCGGCCTCGCCGTCGAACGCTCGCGCGAGGCCGCGGCGGTTCAGCAGTTCGGTCAGCGCGTCCTCGTGCAGCCGCTGTCTCACGTCGGCCAGCTCGGTCTCGAGCCGCCGCACCTCGGCGCCGAACGCGTCGACCTTGGCGCGCGCCTCGACGAGCTCCGTGTGCGACCGCTTGAGGTCGGCCTGCACGCCGCGCGTGTCGTTCATCAGCGAGACCACGACGTCCGAGATCTCGGGGATGCTCGTGGCGCTGGAGATGTTCTTCTGGTAGCCGGTGAGGCGATCCTGGTACTCGCCGGTGTGATCGACGATCGTGCCGACGCGGTCGATGAACGTCGTGACCATCGACTTGAGGGCGCCCTTGGCTTCCTCGATGCTCTTCTTGAGCAGTCCCTGCTTCAGCACGATGTCGCGCAGGGTCTTCTCGAGCGTCTCGATGGTCTTGCGGCTGATCGGACCGGCGGCGAGCGACGCGAGCGAGGTCAGCTGTCCCTGCAGCCACTGGTCGTCGGCGACCAGCTCGGCGGTGTTGACGAGCACGAGGTGCAGGATGCGCAGCAACCCGTGCTGGATCTCCTCGCCGTCGTCGCCGCGCTGCTCGAGCAGGATCCACAGCTTTTTCGCGCGCTCGCCGGCCGGCGCGAGCGTCGGCTGGTCGACGACCTCGGCGAGCGCGGAGGCGAGCATCGAAGCCTCGCCGAGGATCTCCGTGCAGAAGACACGGCGCTCGGCGAGCCCCAGGTGCACCGTCCGCTGGAACATCTCGCGCAGCGCGAGCACGAGCGGGTCCGGCGGCGGCGGCTCCTCGCGGCTGGCGACCGCGTCGAGCGGCGCGGGCGTCCGCGGATCGGGCAGCCCGGTCTCGTCGACGGCGGTCGTGGCGGCCGGCGTCGTGCCCTGCGCGGCCCACGTGCGCAGCAGCCCTTTGAGACGCACGCCCAGCGATTCGTCGGAGCCGGCGAAGGCCCCCAGCACGTGCTCGAGCGCCTCGCGCTTGCGCGCCTTGGTCAGTCCCGGCGTGCTGCCGTCCCACTGCGTCAGCAGTTCGCGGACCAGCGGCGCCCAGTGGCCGTCGGCGCGCTCGACCTGCGGCGCCGGCGCGAGCAGGCGCTTGAGCGCGAGCTTCGCCTGCGTCCAGTCGCCGCCGGTGACCGCGCTGCGGAACGCCTGCGCGTCCGGTGCGTCGTCTCCCCGCTGGCGCGCGACCTCGTCCGCGAGCTCCGCCAGCATCGCGCCCGAGGCGACGGTCGCGGCCCGCTGCCGTGGCGAGGCGATCTCGACGTAGACGCGCGTGTAGTTGTCCGGTGTCGCCGGGAGGCGGCGCGCGAGCAGCTCCTTGAGCGTCGCACGGGCGAGATCCGCGGGATTCGACAGTTCCTGGACGCCGGACATGGCGGGAGACTCGGTTTCGATCGGTTGTCGGTAACGTCGCGGTGCCGAGGGCATCACAGATAATCGAACAGGGACAGCCGGCTCATCTGCGCGTAGGTCCGCTGCGAGGCTTCGAGCGCGACCTGCTGGCGCGAGAACGTGGAGACCGCGCTGGCGTAGTCGAGGTCGGTGAGCCGCGACAGCGTCGCCTGCTGCTGCAGCGTCGTCTCCTCGTGTCCGGCCCCGAGCGCGTCGAGCTCGCGGAGCCGCGCGCCCACGTCGGCGCGCACCGACAGCACCTGTTCGAGCGCGCGGTCGACGTTGAGCAGGCCGTCGTTCAGGTCGTTCATCAGCCGCGCGCGGCCCGGCCCGCCCGACACCGGCGTCTCCAGGGCCACGATGAGCCTGTCGAGGGTCGCGAAGGCGCTCTGCGCGGACGACGGCGCCAGCGTGAACCGGTCGCCGTTCGCCGGGGCGCCGCCGATCGTCACCTGCCGGCCGTCGACGGTGATCGCGGTCCCCGGCTGATAGGCGGTGCCGGTCGACAGGTACGCCGAAGTCGTCGCGTTCCAGATGTCGTAGGTGGTCACGCTGCCGGCGACGTTGAACCGGATCTCGTAGGTCGCCGTGCCGGTCGTCCCGGCGTTCGCCAGCGTTCCGACGATACCCGTGCCGGTGTTGGCGGCCGACGCGGTCGCGCGGAACGTCCCGTTCCCGTCGGCGATCGCCACGAACACGTCCTGGCCGTTCTCGCGCACCGGCATCGAACGCGAGCTGGCGACGTCGAGCTCGCGCCGCCCGGTGTCGCCGTTGTACACGGCACCGCCGGCCATGCGTGCGAACGGCGGCGTCTGGTCGCGGAAACCGCCGAAGAGGTAGCGGCCTTCCCCGTCGACGGCGTTGGCGAGTCCGATCAGTTCCTCCAGCCGCCCGCGCAGGTCGACCGCCAGGCTCGCGCGGTTCTCGTCGGTATAGGCGGCGTTGCCGGCCGCGATCACCTGGTCGCGCACCGACTCGAGGAGCCCGGTCACCTGGGCGAGCGTCGCCTCGGTGTATCCGAGGCCGTCGCGCGCCGCCCCGACGCTGTCGAGGAACTGCCCGGTACGGGCCTGCGCCTGCGAAACGACGAGCGCCTGCGACGCGGCGACCGGATCGTCGGACGGCGTGAGGATCCGCCGGCCCGAGGAGATCTGCTGTTGCGTGCGCACCAGCTCGGACTGCCGATCGGTCATCGACCGGACCGCGAGGTCGTGCATCATCGACGTGGACACGCGCATGTCAGCCCCTGGCGATGTCGAGGATCGTGTCGAACAGCGACGCCGCGAGCGCCATCACCTTGGCCGACGCCTGGTAGGCCTGCTGGTAGCGCTGGAGATTGGCGGCCTCCTCGTCGAGATTCACGCCGGAGACGCCCTGCTGCGCCGCCCGGAGCTGGCCGGTGACGATCGCCTGCGCGTCGCGCTCGACGCTCGCCTCGTGCGTCGCCTGGCCCACGTCGGACACGAGCGCGCCGTAGGCCGCCGCGAGGGTCGCCGTACCGCCGACGAGCGCCAGGTCGGCGAGGCCCGCGAGCTTCTGGGCGTTGCGATTGTCGCCGGCGCCGCCCAGGTTCGGCGAGATCGTGAACTGGTCGCCGTCCTTCGGCGCTCCGGCGGTCGTGAACGTGATGCCGCCGAACGATACGGTCGCACCGTCGGTCCACGGGATGAACGAGGCCCCGGGATAGACGGTCGTCGTGCCGCCGACGGTGACCGACACCGGGACCGACGGAAACCCGGTCATCGCGTTGGTGCCCGAGTTGTACGTGATCGTCAGCGGGGCGGCCAGCGGCGTCGCCCAGTAGGCGGACGAGATCGTCGTCGATGCGAACGATCCCGAGCCGGTGTTGGTGGCCAGCGATCCGGTGACGACCGGCAGCGCGGCGGCCAGCAGCGTCGGATCGGCGATCGCGAGCCGGAACGCGCCCGCCGAAGCGCGGACCGCCTCGATCCGGTAGCGGTCTCCCGCCGCCGGCGCTCCCGACGCCATCGAGATCGCGAGGCCGTCGACGGTCTGCGGCAGCGACGCATAGGTCCACGACGCCGAATCGCGCAGCCGCACGACCGTGTAGTTGGCGCCGTCGTAGCGCACCTCGTAGTCGCTGGCGGCGAGCGCCTTCGGGTCGGTGACCGCCACGCCCAGGACGCCGGTCCCGACGTTGGTCGACACCGAACGCGACGCCGGCGCACCGACGGCGAACAGGTCGACCCCGGCGTTGCCGGCCAGGTCCTGCCCCAGCCGGTGCTGTTCGTTCACGGTGCCGGCGAGGGCCGCGGCGATGCGGCCGAGGTCGTTCTGAGCGTTGACCAGCGCCTCATCGCGGTAAGCGATCAGGCCGCCCAGCGCCCCGCCGGCCAGATCGGAGGACTTGAGCGCGACAAAGCCGTTCGACGCCAGTCCGATCTGGAGGTCCTGCGGCGAGTCGATCGACGGGCGCGTCTCCAGCCGCGTCGCCGTCTGCCCGACGACCAGCGGCTGGCCGGACGACAGGAAGACGTTCATGCTCCCGTCGTCCTGGAGGACCGTGCGGATGCCGATCGACGACGCGAGCCGCGCGGCGATCTCGTCGCGCCGATCGAGGAGATCGTTCGGCGGGCGCGTGGGATCACCGCTCGCCAGCGCGATCTGCCGGTTGAGCCGCGCGATCTCGGCGACGTCGCCGTTGATCGTGTCCACGGTCGAGGCGATCCGGCCGTTCGTCGACACGCGGATCCCGTCCAGTTGCCCGGACAGCACGCCGAACCGCGATGCGAGCGCGCGCGCCGCGCCCAGCGCGGCCTGACGCGAAGGAATGTCGGCGGGATGCGCCGCGAGCGCCCCCATCGCCGTGAAGAACTCGTCGAGCGCGGGCGCGAGGCCGGCGGACGGATCGCCGAAGAGGTCGTCGAGCCGCGCGAGTTCGGTCGAGAGCGTTTCGAGCGCGGCGGTGTCCGCGGCGGCGGAACGAAGCTGGCTGACCAGGTGGTCGGCGTAGACGCGACGCACCGAGAGCACGTCCACGCCCTGCCCGATCCACCCCGAACCGGTGAAGACCGCCGGGCTCGCGGCCTGGATGATCTCCTGGCGGCTGTAGCCGGCGGTATTGACGTTGGCGATGTTGTGCCCGGCGGTCGTCAACCCCGCCTGCGCCGCCGTCAACCCGGTCATTCCGATGCCGAAGATGCCGTTGCCCATGCGCTGTTCCGGGTAGGCGCGGGCTTAGGCCCGGCGCGGGGACTCTCTGGGGATATCGGGTGCGGAAGCCGAAAGTTGAGCGGCCGCGGGCCCGGGCGCGTGGCGCCCGACCATCGCGATCGCCTGCGTGAGCTTCTCGGCGTAACGCGGGTCGGTCGCGTAGCCTGCCTTGGCGAGCCCGGCGGCCCAGCCCCGGGCATCGCCGGCACCCAGCGCGCCGGCATAGCGGCGGCTCGACTGCATCACCCGGGCGTAGTCCTGGAAAGCGTCGGAGACCGTGCCGTAGGCGCGGAAGGCCGCGACCACGGGCTGCGCCACGCCCGCGACGACCTCGACGGTGGCCGCGGCGACCGATGCGCCGGTCCAGCGCGATCCGGTCTTCATGCCGAACAGGTTGTTGCTGGCGGCACCGTCCGCCGACTTCGGCTGGCTGCGCCCCCAGCCGGTCTCGAGCCCCGCCTGGGCGATCAGCCAGTCCGCGGAAACGCCGAGCTTTTTCGCGGCGGCTTCGGCGTGCGGGCGAACGCGGTCGGCGAAGTCGCGCACCGTTTGCGCGACGCCTGCACCGGTCCCGCCCGTCGGAACGCCGGCGCGCGGCGCCACGGTCGCAGCGGCGCGCGAAGTCGCGGGGTCGGTGGCGACCGGCGGGCGCGCGACGGACGACGACGGCACCGACGCCCTGGCGCCCGTGTCGCCGGCGGGCGCCGGGGTCGTGATCTGCCGCGCGAGCTGCCGCTCGATCGCCTGGGCGAGTCCGATGCCGCGCGCGGCCATCTTCTGCGCGACCTCCCGGTCGAACATCGAGATCCACGATTTCCCGGCATCGCTCGAAAGCGGACCTTCCTGCGGCAGTGCGTCGCGCATCGCCTTCATCATCTGCTGGACGAGCAACGCCTCGAACTCGCGCGCGGCCGAGCCGGCGGCGGCCTTCGGGTCGTCGCGCGCGCGCGTCCGCAGCGCGTCCAGACCCCGCGCGTCCATCGCGAGCGACGAGGCCTGCGCGGTCGGGATCGCCATCAGATCACCTCGATGTCGGCCTTGAGCGCGCCCGAGGACTTCATCGCCTGGAGGATCGCCAGCAGGTCCTGCGGGTTCGCGCCCAGCGTGTTGAGCGCGCGCACGACGTCGGCGAGCTTGGCGCCCGGCGCGAGCGAGACCAGGTTCGTGCCCTCCTGCTTGACGTCGATCTGCGCCCGTTCGGTGACGACGGTCTCGCCTTTCGAGAACGGCGCCGGCTGCGAGATCACCGGATCGCTCTGGATGGTGACCGTCAGGTTGCCGTGCGCGACCGCGCACTCGTCGAGCGTGACGGCGCGGTTCATGACGATGGAACCGGTGCGCGCGTTGATGACGATGCGCGCCGCCGGGATCGCCACGTCGACGCCGACGTTCTCGAGCTCGGCGATGAACGCCACGCGCTCGTCGCTGCCCTGCGGCGCCTTGACCCGGATCACCCGGCCGTCGGCGGCGGCCGCCGAACCGGTGCCGAAGCGGCGGTTGATCGCGTCGACCATCGAGCGCGCGACGCCGAAGTCGGCGTCCTTGAGTTCGATCTGGACGAAATCGCCGGAGCCCAGCGTCGTGGGCACCGACCGCTCGACCGTCGCGCCGCCGGGGATACGCCCGGCGTTCAGCTGGTTGACCTGCGTCTTGCTGCCCCCGGCGGAGGCGCCGGCGCCGGCGATGGCGACGTTGCCCTGCGCCATCGCGTAGATCTGGCCGTTGGCGCCCTTGAGCGGCGTCATGAGCAGCGTGCCGCCGCGCAGGCTCTTCGCGTTGCCCATCGACGAGACGGTGACGTCGAGCAACTGCCCCGGCTGGACGTAGGGCGGGAGCTGCGCGGTGACCATGACCGCCGCGACGTTCTTGAGCTGCAGGCTCTGTCCCGGCGGCAGGTTGACGCCGAGCTGCGAGAGCATCGACTGCAGGCTCTGGGTCGTGAACGGCGTCTGCGTCGTCTGGTCGCCGGTGCCGTCCAGCCCCACGACGAGCCCGTAGCCGATCAGCTGGTTGGTTCTCGCGCCGGCGAGGTTCGCGAGATCCTTGACGCGCTCGGCCGCAGCGGCCGGCGCGAACAGCGCGAGCGCGGCGGCGAGCCATGCGGCGGCGAGGTGGATGGCCAGGCTCGGGCGTAGCGTCCGGCGGGTCGGATGGGTGCGCATGGCGGTTCCTCGCGGGCGCTCAGAACGGCATGACCGACTGGAAGACGCGCGAGAGCCAGCCCATCGTCTGCGCCTCGTCGATGTAGCCGCTGCCGCGGTACTCGATGCGCGCGTCGGCGACCGTCGTCGACGACACCGTGTTCCCGGCGAGGATGAACGCCGGGTTGACGACGCCGGACACGCGGATGAACTCGGATCCCTGGTTGATGCCGATCTGCTTCTCGCCGGCGACGATCAGGTTCCCGTTGGGCAGCACCTCGATCACCGTCGCGGTGAGCGTGCCGGTGAACACGTTGTTGGCGGCGGAATCGCCACCGCCCTCGAATTCGTTCTTGCTGTCCGCCTTGATGCTGCCGCCGGGCGTGCTCCACTTGCCGACCTGGACGTCGGGGACGACGAAGCTCATCGCACCCTTGCGGTCGGCCGCGGTCGTCGCGCTCTTGCTGGCGGCGACCTTCTCGTTGATCTGGATCGTCAGCGTGTCGCCGACGTTGCGCGCGCGCCGGTCCTCGAACAAGGGCTGGTAGTTCGCGTAGGCGACGTGCAGCGGCTGGAAGATCGCGCCGGTCTGCGGTCCCGCGATCAGCGGCGTCGGAGCCGCCGGCCGGACGGTCATCGGCTGGTGCACCTCGACGACCCGCAGCGCGTCGGAGGTCGTCTTGCACGCCGCGAGCGGCAGCGCGAGCGCGGCGATCGCGGCGAGGGCGAGGATCCGGTTCATCGCGTGTCCTGGGGGTCCGTCTCAGAGCTGCGACAGGCGCTGGAGCATCTGGTCGCTGGTCTGCACGGCCTTGGAGTTGATCTCGTAGGCGCGCTGGGTCTGGATCATCGCGACCAGCTCCTCGACGACGTTCACGTTCGACGTCTCGACGTAGCCCTGGGTGATCAGGCCGGCGCCGTTGCTGCCCGGCGTGTTGGTGGTCGGCGCGCCCGACGAGCCGGTCTCGACCAGCAGGTTCTCGCCGCGCGACTCGAGGCCGGCCGGATTGATGAAGTTCGCGATCTGCAGCGTCCCGACCTGCGTGGCCGCCGCCTGGCCCGGCTGGGTCACCGTCACCACGCCGTCGCGACCGATCGACACCGATTGCGCGTTGGCGGGGATGGTGATCGCCGGCGAGACCGGATAGCCGCCCGAGGTGACGAGCTGTCCCTGCGCGTCGGTGTGCAGCGACCCGTCGCGCGTGTAGGCGAGCGTGCCGTCCGGCATCGAGACCTGGAGGAATCCCTGGCCGCGGATCGCCAGGTCGAGCGGATTGCCGGTCTGCTGCAGGTTGCCCTGCGTGTGGATGCGCTCGGTGGCGACCGGCCGCACACCGGTGCCGACCTGCAGGCCGGTGGGGAGCTGCGTCTGCTGCGACGACGACGCGCCGGGCTGGCGCACGGTCTGGTAGAGGAGATCCTCGAACACCGCGCGCGAGCGCTTGAAGCCGGTCGTGCCGACGTTGGCGAGGTTGTTCGAGATGACGTCGAGCTGGGTCTGCTGCGCGTCCAGCCCGGTCTTGGCGATCCACAGCGACCGAATCATGGGAACTCCTTCCTCACCTGTTCAATGCGATCAGCCGTTCGCCGGCGCGAGCAGCTGCGTGGCGCGCTGGGCGTCCGCCTCGGCGCTCTGCAGCAGCTTCATCTGCAGCTCGAACTGCCGCGCGTAACCGATCATGTCGACCATCGCGGAAACCGGGTTGACGTTGCTGCCCTCGAGGGCGCCGGCGGTGACGCCGGCGGCGGGATCGGCGTCGAGCGGAGCGCCGCCCTTCGCGCGGAACAGCCCGTCGCCGCCCTTGACGAAGCCGTCGTCCGGCGGCGAGACGAGCTTGAGCCGCCCGAGCACCTGGACGTTGGCGCTGCCCTGCGCGTCGACGACCGCCGAGACGGTTCCGTCCTTCGCGATCGTGATCCTCGCGCCTTCCGGCACGCTGATCGGACCGCCGTCGCCCAGCACGGTCAGGCCCCCGGCCGTCTTGAGCTCGCCGTCGGCCGAGAGCGCGAGCCGGCCGTTGCGCGTGTAGGCTTCCCCGCCGTCTTTGGTCTGCACGGCGAGCATCGCGCCGCCGTCGATCGCGACATCGAGCTCGCGCCCGGTCTTCTCGACCGTGCCGGTGCGGAAATCCGCGCCCGGCGTCGTCGCGACCGCGTAGGCGCGCGTGGGCGCGCCGTCGCCGACCAGCGGCACGACGCGGAACGCGACGGTGTCGGCCTTGTAGCCGGGCGTCGACGCGTTGGCGAGATTGTGCGCGGCGACCCCCTGCTGCTGCAGGATCTGCTGCGCGCCGGTCATCGCGATGTAGATCAGGCGGTCCATGGCGTCGGTTCAGCGTCGGGAGGGGTCCGCTCCGCCGTCGTCAGCGGAGGTTCACCAGCGTGTTGAGCACCTGGTCCTGCGTCTTGATCGTCTGCGCGTTCGCCTGGTAGGTGCGCTGCGCCGTGATCATGTCGACCAGTTCCTGCGTCAGGTCGACGTTGGAATCCTCGACCGCTCCGGACTGCAGCACGCCGAAGTGGCTCGCGCCGGGCACGCCGGGCAGCGGCTGGCCGGACGCGGCGGTCTCGCCCCAGGCGTTGCCGCCGAGCGGCTGCAGGCCCTGCGGGTTGGCGAAGCTCGCGAGCATCACCTGCCCCAGCGTGCGCGACTCGCCGTTGGAGTAGCGACCGAGGATGGTGCCGTCGGAGCTCACGGCGTAGCCGGAGAGCTGCCCGGCCGCGTAGCCGTCCTGCTGGAGGGCGTCGACCGAGAACGGACTGCCGTACTGGGTCGCGTCGCCCATCTCGAGCGTGAAGGCGAACGGCGTCACCGCGCCGTTGGTCAGTGCCGCGGAGATGTTGAACGGGCCGCCGGAGGCGTAGGTGCCGTCGGGATTGAACGTCAGCGTCCCGAGGGAGCCGGCGAGCGCCGTGCCGTCCATCGCGCCGTACACCGACCAGGTGTTCGCCGCGGTCTTGACGTAGTAGGTGGACAGCGCGTGCGCGTTGCCGAGGCTGTCGTAGACGGTGATCGCCGTGGCGCGGTTGTAGGTCGCCGGGTCGTCGATGTCGAACGGGAGCGCGATGATCGGGTCGCCGGCGTCCAGGTTGAGCCCGATCGACGCCTCGGTCGTCGGGGTCGCCTGCAGCTGGGCGGCGGACACCTGGAGCGGGCCGGGGTTGGCGACCAGCAGCGTGCCGTTGGCGTCGACGCCGTAGCCCGACAGCCGAGCGCCGGCCGCGTTGACGATGTAGCCGTCCTTGTCCAGGTGGAACTGGCCGTTGCGGGAGAAGCTCACCGCGCCGTTCTGCTCGATGCGGAAGAAGCCGTTGCCGTTGATCGCCAGGTCGAGCGGGTTGCTCGTCGTGCGGATGTTGCCCTGGACGAAGTCCGGCTGGATGGACGCGACCGACACGCCGATGCCCGCGCCGGTGCCGCCGGCCGCGGCGAGCGAGTTCGCGTAGACGTCGGCGAACAGCGCCTCCGATCCCTTGAACCCGACGGTGTTGGCGTTGGCGACGTTGTTGCCGATGACGTCGAGCGCGCGCGCGGCGGCGTTGAGTCCGGACAGTCCCTGCTGGAATCCCATGGCGTGGCTCCGTGTGTCAGTGGAAGGCGCGCACCGCGTCGATCGCGATCTCGCCCAGGCTGCCCAGGACGAGTCGCGGGCCGTCGGCACCGGCGACGACGCCGGTGACGCGCGCGAGCGTGGAGGTCGTGGCGGCGACCGCGCCTTCGGCGCCGGTCGCGGTCACGGTGAACGTGTAGCGGCCGGGCGCGGCGAGCGCGCCCGAATCGGTCTTGCCGTCCCAGGTGAACGCGCCCTCGCCCGCCGGCTGCGCCGGCAGCGTCAGCGTGCGCACCGGCTTGCCGGACGCGTCGGCGATCGTGACCGTCACCGCGTTCGCCGCCGAAACGAGGTCGAAGCCGCCGCTCGCGTCCTCGCCGTCGAACGCGATCGCGTTCCCGTCGACGGTCACGTCGTGGCCGACCAGCGCGGCCGCCTGCAGCGTGCGGTCGGCGGCCTGCGCCGAGAGCAGCGCGGCGAGCGACTCGTTCATCCGGTTGATGCCGGTGACCGTGGAGAGCTGCGCGAGCTGCGTGGTCACCTGCGCGTTGTCCATCGGATTGAGCGGATCCTGGTTGCGCAACTGCGTCACCAGCAGCGTGAGGAAGCGGTCGGCCGCCTCCTGCGTCGCCGCGGCGGGGTCGGTCGCGGCCTTGGCCTGCGCGGTGGTCGCCGTGCCCGACGACTTCGGCACCGCCGGCGGCAGCGCTTTCCCGGCGGCGGGCGCGACGGCCGGAGCGGTCGCCTTCTGGAGCGCCCCGGCGAACGTCGCGGCCTTCGCCGCCGCGCCGCGCGGCAGCGACGAGGCGAGCGCGGCGGTGACCGGCGCGGTGAGCGCCTTCGCGGCGGCGCCGAACGAACGGGCGAGATCGAGCATCGGAGGGCTCCCGGGGCTATTGGCCGAGCTGCAGCGTCTTGGCGAGCAGGCTCTTCGCCGTGTTCATCACCTCGACGTTCGACTGGTAGGCGCGCGACGCCGAGATCATGTTGACCATTTCGTCGACGATGCTCACGTTGGGCATGGTCACGAATCCTTCCGTGTCCGCCGACGGGTGGCCCGGCTGGTGGACGCGCCGTCCGGGCGAGGCGTCCTCGATGACGCCGGCGACCGCGACCTTCGGCGGCCCGACGCCGGTCTCGGGCGCGACCGCGCGGAAGACGACCTGCTTCGCGCGGTATGGCTTGCCGTCAGGTCCGACGACGCTCTCGGCGTTCGCGAGATTCGACGCCGTGGTGTTGAGGCGCTGCGACTGCGCGGTGAGCGCGCTGCCGGCGATGTCGAACACGTTGAAGAGGTTCATGGTCGTCAACCCTGCATGGCCGCGAGCATCGATCGGATCTGGGCGTTCAGCATCTTGAGCGCCGCTTCGTAGCGGACCGAGTTGTCGGCGAAGCGCGCGCGCTCCGCGTCCATCTCGACGCTGTTGCCGTCGAGCGCGTCCTGGACCGGCCTCCGGTAGAGGAGCTCCGGTGCCGAGGCCGCGCCGCGCCGGCCCACCGCCTCGTCGAGCGCACGCGTGAAATCGAAGTCGACGGCCTTGTAGCCGGGCGTGTCGGCGTTGGCGATGTTCCCCGCGATGACGCTCTGCCGGTACGCGCGCAGCTTGAGCGCCTCGGTGTTGAGCTTCAGGAAGTCGTCGAGTCGGTCGATCACGTCGGTCTCGCGTTCGGGATTTCGAGTCGCTGGCCGGATGTTCCGCTGCGCCCGCGCGGGACGATCTCGCGATCAGGCCGGATAATCCCCGCCTGTTCGGGCGGACGGCGGTACGCGCCCGCGCGTAGATTCCCTGCCATCGGGTCGGACTCGCCAGCAGGCGGGTCCCCGGGAACGCCGGAGGATTCATGACCATGGGCCGGGGCATACGCATCGCCACGACGTTCGTCGCCGCCGGCATCGCGCTGGCCGTTTCGGCGGGCGCGCCGACCGAAGCCGTCCCGGCACCGGTGTCCGCCGTGTCGGCCGGCGGTGCCGGCGACCTCCCCGACCGGATCCGATTCCTGCTCGAGCGGGAGCGCGCCGGCGGACTGGACGTCGATGTCGAGATCGGCAGCCTGGATCCGGCGCTCAAGCTCGCCCCCTGCGCGCGGGCGGAGCCTTTCCTGCCGCCCAACGCGCGGCTGTGGGGCAAGGGATCGGTCGGCGTACGATGCGTCGACGGTGCCCGCTGGACCGCCTGGGTTCCGGTCCATGTCCGTGTCTGGGGTGAATCGCCGGTGGCCGGGCGCGACCTCGCGCGCGGCAAGCCCGTGACGGCCGACGACATCCGGGTCGAACGCATCGAGTTGACCCGGCTGCCGGCCGGCCAGCTGACCACGCCGGAGCACGTCCTCGGCCGTTTGCCGATCCGCTCGATCGCGGCCGGCGAGCCGCTCAGGGCGGACCTGCTCCGGGCGCCGCCGGTCGTCCAGGCCGGCGACCCGGTCCGGATCGTGCTTGTCGGCGAAGGATTCACGATCAGCACCGAAGGCAAGGCGCTGACCGCCGCCGCCGACGGTCAGTCGGTGTCGGTCGCTCCTGCCGGTACCACCGGCCGGGCGGTCGCAGGCGTCGCCCGGCCCGGGGGGCTGGTCGAGATTCGTCCGGCCGACCCCTCAAGTCTCGCTGCGCGGAGCCGATAATCACGCATCGACGGCACCGGAGCCCTCTGTGGGCCCCGTATCCGGCGAAGCACTGGAGACGTCCAAGATGAAGATCCCGCCCAGTTCCGACCTCCTGAAATCGGTGCAAGGCCCGGCGTCCAACGGCTCGCGCGCCAACGGCGCGCAGAGCGCCGCCGCGCCCGCGGCCACCGACCGGGTCACGTTGTCGGTCCCCCTTTCGACCGGCGAAGCGGCGGCCGCACCCGAGGCGTCGTTCGACCGGGCGAAGGTCGAGGCGATCAAGACCGCGATCCGCGACGGCACGCTGAGCGTCGACAGCGGCGTGGTGGCCGACCGGATGCTCGCCCAGGCGCTGGCACTGATCACCAAGGGCCGGTCATGACCCCGCCCCGCCCCGCCCCGACCGCCGATGCCGTCCTGGCGGAGTGCGCGGGCTGGCGGGCGCTGGTCGACCTGCTGATCGCCGAGCAGGAGGCCCTCAGGACCGCCGATACGCCGCGGATCGAACTGCTCGCCCGCCGCAAGGCCGAACACGTCGGAAACCTGGATGCCCAGGCCCAGGCCCGCGAGGCCCGGATGCGCGCGCACGGCTACCCGATCAACGGCACGGGACTGGAACTCTGGTTCGCGCAGGCGCTCGACCCCGCCGAGGCGCACGCCCGCCGCAACGAGATCACGACGCTCGCCCAGACCGCCCGGCGGCTCAACCGCCAGAACGGTGCGCTGGTCGCGCGGTTGCAGCGTTACGTGCAGAGCGCGTTCGCCGCGCTCGCGCTCGCGGCAGGCGCGGAACTCACCTACGACGGCTCGGGCATGGCCCGTCCGGTCGCCCGCAAGCGCACCGCTTTCGCGGTCTGAGCGCAGGCGCCGGGGTCCGCCCGGCGCCGCTCCGTCCGGCCCCTTGATGCCGGGCCATCTTCCACGCCGCCCGCCGTCCCGACCCGGGCGACCGCGTCGCGTCCGGCCCGGCGACGACGCCTCGCGGCGGTCCGTGCACTACTCGGACGGCGCCGTCTCGTTGAGTTGCAGCCAGTAGCGCGTCACCTCGCCCAGTTTCGCGATCAGCTCGGCGTACTCCACCGGCTTGACGATGTAGCTGTTCGCGCCGCGCGCGTAGCTCTCGGCCAGGTCGCGCCGCTCGCGCGAGGAGGTGAGTACCACGACCGGCAGCGCCCGTGTCGTCCGGTCCGACTTGATCCGTTGCAGGACTTCCAGGCCGTTGATCCGCGGGAGCTTGAGGTCGAGCAGGATGACGCGCGGGAGGCCCCCGGGGCCCCGCGGCGCGGCGCCGGCCCCGGCGAACAGGTACTCGAGCGCGGAGACGCCATCCTCGACGTGCACGACCCGCAGCGCGACGTTCGCGCGGCGCAGCGCGCGCAGCGTGAATTCCGCGTCGTCCGGATTGTCCTCGACCAGCAGGACATCGATGCCTTCGAAGCTCACGTTCGTCCTTCGATACGGTCCAGTGCCCAACGGGCGCGGCTCGCCGGCGCCCTCGCCAACCACCCGCCCGGCGCGCGTCCGGTCGTGTCGACGCTCGCCCCCGCTGCGCCGCGCGGGCATCGAGGGGTCGGGCTCCCGGCCGAAACCCGCCGGCGGCCCGGGCATCGCATTGTCGCTCGCCCGAGGCCGGCCCGTCGACGCTCGCCAGCCCGACCGGTGTCCGATCAACTCGCGTCGATCGGGTTCGCGCCGCCCGCCTGCCGCCGCGCCGGGCCCCCGCGCGGATCCACGGCGGCGTCGCGCTCGGTCGGGCGCGGCAGCGCCGATTCCGGCGTGTCGGTCAGCACCATCAGCGTCACCCGGCGATTGCGCGACCTCCCCTCGGACGACTCGTTCGATTCCACCGGCCGGTTGTCGGCGTGCCCGCTGGCGGTCAGCCGCGACGCGGCCACGCCGTTGTCGACGAACAGCCGCACGACCGCGCTCGCCCGGGCGGAGGCGAGCTCCCAGTTCGAAGGGAACAGCGCACCGGCGATCGGCGCGTTGTCGGTGTGACCTTCGACCTGGATCGCGTTGTCGACGCCGGCCAGCACCTGGGCGACCTGCGCCAGCGTCTGGATCGAACCGGCCTCGAGCGTCGCCTGCCCCGACGCGAACAGCACGCTCGCGTTGATCTCCACGGCGAGACCGCGCGACGACTGCGTCAGACGCACGTGTCCCGACGACACGAGCGGCTTCATCACCTCGGTCAGGCGGCTCGCGAGGCCGACGAGCTTCTGCTCGCGCTGCCGGCGCACCGGGTCGGCGGCGCGCGCGGGCAACGCCGGCAGCGTTTGCGCGGTCTTCATCGGCGGCGGACCGACGGCACGGGGCGCGGAGAGCTTCTCGTGCCGGAACGCGGAGACCAGGGCGTCGGACAGCACGCGGTACTTGCCCTCGTTCAGCGTCGAGATCGCGTACATGACGACGAAGAACGCGAACAGCAGCGTGATGAAGTCGGCGTAGGACACGAGCCAGCGCTCGTGGTTCTCGTGGTCCTCTTCCGGGAGACGGCGGCGCGGCACGCGCGGGCTCCGGTCAGCCCAGATGGCCGGCGAGCCGCGCGGCGATGAGCCTGGGATTGTCGCCGTTGGCGATGCCGAGCACGCCATCGGCGATCATGCCCCGGTAGTGGACCTGCGCGGCGATCAGCGACTTGAGCTTCGCCGCCATCGGCAGGAACACCAGGTTGGCGAGACCCACGCCGTAGATCGTGGCGACGAACGCGACCGCGATGCCGCCGCCGAGCTTCGCCGGGTCGGAGAGGTTCTCCATGACGTGGATCAGTCCCATGACCGCCCCCAGGATCCCTATCGTGGGCGCGTAGCCGCCGGCCGCTTCCCAGACCTTGGCGCCGGCCTTGAGCCGGGATTCGGACGCGTCGGCGGCGACCTCCAGCGATTCGCGGATGCGGTCCGGATCGAGGCCGTCGACGAGGAGCTGGATGCCGTTGCGCAGGTAAGGCTCGTCGATCGATTCGATCTCGCGCTCGAGCGCGAGCACGCCGTCGCGGCGCGCGATCGCCGCCCAGGCCTCGACGCGCACGATCAGCCCGGTCGGGTCGAGCGGGGGCGGAACGAACGCCCACGCGCCCAGCCGCATGCCCTCGACGAACGTCGGCAGCCGGCATTGCAGCAGGACGGCCGCCGTCGTGCCGCCGACGACGATCAGGAAGGCGGCCGGCTGGACCAACGAACCCAGGTGCCCGCCTTCCAGCCATTGCCCGCCCAGGATGGCGACCGCCGCCAAGGCGAGGCCGGCCACGCTCAATGCATCCATGATCGCCGCAGTGAGTTCTCTCCGGGTCTTATCGGCACCGCCGAGGGATTTCCGCAATGGCGATCCGGTCCGGCCCGGCGGGCGCGCGCGACCGTGCGGTCATCGGCGAGCGACGGCGCGCGCGAACGCGCGCCGGGGGCGCCGGCGGACCGGGCGCGGGCGTCGCGCCGGAATCGCTGAGGGGCGGGCCGGGCGGGCCGGCCCGCCGCTACCACTCGCGCAGGCGGGAGCGCAGCCGGGCGACCGCCTGCGCGTGGAGCTGGCAGACCCGCGACTCGGACACCTCGAGCACCGCGGCGATCTCCTTGAAATTGAGCTCCTGCTCGTAGTAGAGGCCCATCAGGAGTTTCTCGCGCTCGGGCAGCAGGTCGATCGCGCCGACGAGCGCCTGGCGGAAGCGCGCGTCCTTGACGCGCTCGAACGGGTCCTCGCCGCGGTCGGGGCAATGGCGGTCGAGGAAATCATCGCCGCCATCGGGAGTGAAATCCTCGAGATGGAGGAGCTCGTAACCCTTCGCCTCCTGCAGTTCGGCGTGGTAGTCGGCCATCGACAGTCCCATCGCGTCCGCGATCTCGCGCTCGGTGGGGGCGCGTCCGAGCTTCTGCTGCAGCTTCGAGATCGCGTTCTCGACACGGCGCAGCGCCTTGCGCATGCTGCGCGGCAGCCAGTCGCTCTCGCGCAACTCGTCCAGCATGGCGCCGCGGATGCGCTGCGAGGCGAACGTCTCGAACGCGCTGCCCTGCCCTTCCTTGTAGCGCGAGGCGGCGTCCATGAGGCCGATCATGCCGGCCTGGACGATGTCGTCGATCTGGACGCTGGCCGGCAGTTTGGCGGCGAGATGGTGGGCCATCCGGCGCACCAGCGGCGCGAATTCGTTGACCCGTTGCGTGACGTCGATCGTGCCGGCGGCGGTGTACATGGCGATGCTCCCTACGGGTGCGCGGCCACGCGCGCCGGCCCCTGGATCAGGCGGCGCGCGAGGTCGATGAAGGCGGCGCCCGCCGAGGTCGCGCGCAGGCGCGGCCAGGCGAGCGTGGCCGGGTGGGCCGAAGGCCCCTCCGGCAGGAACGAGGCGTACGTGAGGTCGATCCCGAGGAAACGGCGCGCCGTCTCCGAAACGCTGGCGTAGACCTCGCGCGCGGCCGCGGGTGTCGCCGCCTTGTGGACGATCGCGCCGATCGACGTGCCCCGCGCGACGCGCGCGACGTCCTTGAGCACCGCGTAGGCCGCGGTGATCGCCTCGGCGGTGGGCGCGAGCGCGACCAGACCCCGGGCGCCGACCGGCGGCGTCCCGTGGACGATCCAGGCATCGAACACGCCGCGGCAGGCGGCCGACGCCGCGATCGCCGCGCGCCAGTCGTGTTCATGGGAGAAGCGGCCGAAGGCGCGGGCGGCCGGCAGCACGACGATGCCGTCCGGCCCGTCGCACAGCACGTCGGCCGGCGCGCGATCCCCGTCGAGCGCGTGGGCGAGATCGTAGCGGGTGCGGATTCCGGCGGCGGTGGCGATCTCGCCGACCGTGCGGTCGACGACGAGCACCTGCGCCCCGTCGGCCGCGAGCGCGCGGGCGAGATGCACGGCGATCGCCGCCGCGTCCTTCCCGCCGACGGCGACGACCGGCGCGTCGGCCGGCCGGAAGAGCCGCCGCAGCCCGGTGGCCTGGTCGTCACGCATGAGCGACCCCGAGACCGAGCGTGGCGGCGAGCGGCAGTTCATCGTCGGCGAGCGTGTACGGCCCCGGCTGCGGCGCGGCGCGCAGCGACCGGTCGGCGAGCACGTCCGGGCGCGGCAGCGACAGGTCCTCGGGCACGCGCTGGCCGTGGGTGAGATACGCGATGGCGAGTCGCCGCCGGATCACGACGTCGAGCACCGGCCCGATGCGGGCGGCCTCGTCCAGCTTGGTCAGCACGACCGGGCTTGCGCCCGGCTCCGCGGCGCCGGTCCCTCCGTACGCGGCGACGACCTCGTCGAGCGTCTCGCCCTGGGCGGTGGCGTTGAGGAGCACGAGCTTCGAGACGCGCGGATCGTCGAGGATGCGCGCCTGGTCGGCGAGCCGGCGGTCGCGCTGCGACAGCCCCACGGTGTCGATCAGCACCAGGTGCTTGCCCGACGCGCCGGCGAGCGCCTGGGCGAGCGCGTCGGCGTCGGCGATCGGCTGCACCGGCACGCCGAGGATGCGCGCGTAGATGCGGAGCTGGTCGTGCGCGCCGACGCGGTAGCTGTCGGTCGTGTAGAGCGCGAGCTTCGAGGCGCCGTAGCGGACCGCGCAGCGGGCGGCGAGCTTGGCGACGGTCGTCGTCTTGCCCACGCCGGTCGGGCCGACCAGCGCGTAGACGCCGCCGCGCGAGACCGGATCGTCGCCGTCGGCCGTGCAGCGCAGGTTGCGCGTGAGCACGCCGCCGAGCCAGGACCGCGCCTGCGCCGGCGTCAGGTCGTCCGACATCCGCCGGACGACCTCGCGGGAGAGCGTGGCGCTGTAGCCGGAGGCCAGCAGGTCGCGCTGGACACGCCCCGCCAGCGGCCTGCGTCGCATGATGTCGCTCCAGGCGAGATCGCCGAGCTGTTCCTCGAGGAGACGGCGCAGTCCGGCGACCTCGGAGAGCAGCCTCGGCCAGGCGCCCGATTCCGCGGCCGGCCTGGGCCGCGCGGCCGGCGGCTCCGGCGGCTTGGCCTGCACGTCCGGGACCGTCTGCGCGGGGGCGTCGACCGAAGGCGGGCGCCAGGCGCGGACCGTGGGTTCGCCGGCACGCTGCGCGCCGCCCGACGCCGCCGGTGAGGCGGCGGGATGCGACGATGCGCCCGCGGCCTCGAGCAGCGCCTCGACCTCGCCGACGGCGAGCGCGGTCACTTCGATGCCGTCGGCGGTGGCGCGGTTGGACACGATCATCGCGTCGGGACCGAGCTCGTTGCGGACCTGTTCGAGCACGTCGCGCGAGCGCGTGCCGGTGAATTTGCGGGGCTTCATGCCTTACCTCCGACCGTGGCGCGCACGCGGATCGTGCGCGTGTCCGGAATCTCTGCGTGGGCGAGGACCTTGAGCAGCGGCGCCGCGCGCCGCGCGAGCCGCGCCAGCGCGTGTCGCAGCCTGTCGGGTACGAGCAGCACCGCCGGCAGGCCCTGGGATTCGAACGCCTGCGCGGAGGTCGCGATCTCGCGGGCCAGCGACGCGGCCAGCTCCGGCTCGAGGCCCGCGGCGTCGGGACCGGCGACGCTCATCACCTGCCCGAGCACGCGCTCGAGACCGGCGTCGAGCACGATCACCGGGATCTCCGGTGACGATCCGTAGATGTCCTGGACGATCGCCCGGCCGAGCGCGACGCGCACCGCCGCGGCGAGCGCCATCGGGTCGGTCTCCCTGGGCGCGTGGTCGACGAGCGTCTCGAGGATGGTCCGCAGGTCGCGCAGGTGCACGCCTTCGTCCAGCAGTGTCGAGAGCACGCGCTGGACGATCGCGAGCGGGAGCAGCTTGGGGGTCAGGTCCTCGACCAGCTTGGGCAGCGACTTGGCGGCCTGGTCGAGCAGCCCCTGCACCTCGGCACGGCCGAACAGCGCGGCGGCCTGCTGGTGGACGACCGTCGACAGGTGGGTGGCGATCACCGTGCCCGGGTCGACCACCGTGTAGCCCAGCGCCTGCGCCTGGTCGCGCAGCCGCCCGTCGATCCATTGCGCGGGCAGGCCGAACGCCGGATCGCGCGTGGCGATGCCTTCGATCGGCGCGGACGCCCTGCCCGGGTCGATGGCGAGGAACATGCCCGGCCGCGCTTCGCCTTCGGCCACCGGGACGCCCTTGAGCACGATCCGGTACGCGTTGGGGGCGAGTTCGAGGTTGTCGCGGATGTGCACGGCCGGTGGCAGATAGCCCACGTCCTGCGCGAACTTCCGCCGGATCGCCCGGATGCGGCGCAGCAGTTCGCCGTCCTGGCCGCGATCGACCAGCGGGATCAGCCGGTAGCCGACCTCGAGGCCCAGCACGTCGACCGGCGCGAGTTCGTCCCAGGTGACTTCCGGCGATTCGGTGGCCGGCGCGGGTGCGGCCACCGGCGCCGCGGCCGACTCCGCGCGCCGGCGCTGCGCGAGCCAGCGGGCGAGCATGCCCAGGCCGCCGGCGAGCGCGAGGAACGCGAAATGCGGCATGCCCGGCACGAGTCCGATCGCGCCCAGGACCGCGGCGGCGATCAGCAGCGACTGGGGCTGCGCGAAGAGCTGGTTGACGAGCTGGCGGCCGGTGTCCTCGCCCTTGCCGACGCGCGACACGACCAGGCCGGCGGCGGTCGAGATCACGATCGCCGGGATCTGCGCGACCAGGCCGTCGCCCACCGCGAGCAGCACGTAGTGGTTGGCGGCGGTCGTGAACGTCAGGTCGTGCTGGAGCATGCCGATCGCGAGCCCGCCGAGCACGTTGATGAAGAGGATCAGGATCCCGGCGATCGCGTCGCCGCGGACGAACTTGGACGCGCCGTCCATCGCGCCGAAGAACTCGCTCTCCTCGGAGAGCTCGGCGCGGCGACGCCGCGCCTCGTCCTCGCCGATCAGGCCGGCGTTCAGGTCGGCGTCGATCGCCATCTGTTTGCCGGGCATCGCGTCGAGCGTGAATCTCGCCGAGACCTCGGCGATGCGTCCCGAGCCCTTGGTGATCACGACGAAGTTGATGACGACCAGCACCGCGAACACGATCAGGCCGACGGCGAAGTTGCCGCCGACCAGGAAGTGGCCGAACGCCTCGATCACCCGACCGGCCGCGTCCGGGCCGGTGTGCCCGTTCAGCAGCACGACGCGCGTGGACGCGACGTGGAGCGACAGGCGCAGCAGCGTCGTGATCAGGAGGACCGTCGGGAAGACCGCGAAGTCGAGCGGACGGACCGTGTAGAGCGCGGACAGCAGGACGACCAGCGCCAGCGCGATGTTGAACGTGAACAGCACGTCGAGCAGGAACGGCGGCAGCGGCAGGATCATCATGCCGAGCATCAGCACGACGATCGCCGGACCGGCGAAGCCGACCAGCGCCGCGCGGGCGGCCGGACCGCGGAGCGTGGCGCCGATCACCGCGCGCCCCCGGCCGTCGCGTTCGGATCCAGGCCCGGCGGCACGTCGAGGTCGTCGGGTCGCGCGGGCTCGGTTTCACCGCGGGCGAGCGCGCGCTCCGCCTGCCAGACCCAGGCGAGCAGACGGGCGACGACCGCGTAGAGCGCCGGCGGGATCTCGGCGCCGATTTCCGCGTGACGCCACAGCGCCCGGGCGAGCGGCGGCGCCTCCAGCACCGGGACGCGGTGCGCGGCCGCGACCTCCCGGATCCTGGCGGCGATCAGGTCGGCGCCCTTCGCGACGACGCGCGGCGCCCGCATCGCGCCTTCCCGGTACTCGAGCGCGACCGCGTAGTGCGTCGGGTTGGTGACCACGACGCTCGCCTTGGGCACCGCCGCCATCATCCGCTTGCGGGCGGCCGCGCGCTGCAGGCTGCGGACGCGCGCCTTGAGTTGCGGATCCCCCTCGCTCTCGCGCAGCTCCTCCCGGAGCTCCTCGCGGGTCATCCTGAGGTCGGTGCGATGCCGCCACCAGCGGATCGGCACGTCGGCGAGCGCGATCACCGTGATGCCGGCGGTCAGCCCGAAGCCGGCGTACGCCAGCCAGTCGCCGACGCGCCCGATGCCGCCGCGCACGTCCGAGGCGCCGACGTTCGCGAGTTCGGGCAGGGCGGCCATCATGCACCACCACGCGATCGCACCCAGCACCAGGCACTTGGCGGCGGCGACACCCAGGTGTACCAGGCTGCGCCAGGACAGCATCCGGCCGAATCCGGCCAGCGGGTCGATGCGGCTGAAGTCCGGTGCGATCGCCTTGACCGAGAAGACCGCGCCGGACAGGAGCAGCGGGCCTGCGAGGGCGACGGCGAACAGCAGGGCGAGCCAGGGGCTCGTCGCCAGGAAGGCGGCCATCGCCTGGTCGGCGAGCGCCTGGACGCCTCCCGCGGGTTCGAAGATCGCCTGGCGCGGGATCGAGAGCCCACGTCCCAGGAAATCGCCGCTCGCCCGGAAGACCGTCGGACCGGCCAGCGCGGCGGTGATCGTGGTGACCAGGGCCAGCGCGGCGGTCGCGAGCTCCGGCGAGCGCGCCACCCGGCCCTCCTCCCGAGCCTGTTCCAGGCGTCGGGCGGTGGGGTCGAATGTTCGGTCTTCCTGGTGCTCGTCGGCCATGGCCGCCATCCGGTTAGGATGGCGACATCTTCGCGCCCGGAAGGCGGCGGCGAGGCCCGGATTAGCGGGGGGAATCGCCCGCAATCCGTGGCGCCGCCCCGGCGCGGGAGGCGCCCGCGCCGCGGCCCCCCTGCGAGCGCGCTCAGATCCGGCGCAGCGCGGTCGGCTTGAATCCCAGGCGCAGCGCGCCCCAGCGCCGTCCGCCGACGACGATCGGCATCGACAGGTCGTGGAGCACCTCGCCGGTGTCGCGGCGGTAGGTCTGGAGCAGGATGCCCGAGTCGTTCTTCGCCGCCCTCGATCCGGTGCGGTCGTCGAAGATCCGCTTGTCGCGCGAGTGGACGAGGTCGACGTCGCGCCGGCCGGTCAGCCGTTGCGAGAACCTGCGGTTGTGCGTCGGCGCGTAGGCGTTGACGTCGACGGCGAGGCAGAACGCGGCGTCGGGAATCGCCTCGACGAGTTCGTCGTAGAGCGGCTGCAGCTCGGTCTCCGTTATCGCGTCGTACGAAGTCCGGTACTTCGGCGGATCGGTCTCGGGGACCTTCTGGTAGCGGGTGTCGAAGACGTCGACGCCCCGGTCGGCGAGCGCCGCCAGCCGCTCGGCGACGATGTCGCGCGTGCCGCGGAACCGCTCGAGCAGCCGCTCGAACGGACCCTCGCCGGTGCGGAAGCGCGCGACCAGCGCCTGGATGCGTTCGGTCGCCTCGGCGAGTTCGTTGGACGAGGCCACCGCGCGCGCCATGCCGTCGGACACCTCGGTCGCGAGCGCGTGGATCGACGAGGCATGGCCGTGGATCGCCCCATGCGAGGCTTCGAGCGCCTGGATGCGACCGTGGATGGTGCCGACCTGGCCCTTCATCTGCTCGAAGCTCTGGACCATGCCCTCGAAGTGATGCGACGAGCGCTCGACCACCTGCCGCGTGTGCTGGACGTTCTCGCGGATCGTGCTGGTCTCGCGGTGCGTGTTGGCGACCAGCACCGTCATGTTGTTCACGCTGCCGGCGATGACATCGGTCGCCTTCTTCACCTTCTCGGCCAGCTTGCGGACCTCGTCGGCCACCACGGCGAAGCCGCGGCCGACCTCGCCGGCGCGCGCGGCCTCGATCGCGGCGTTGAGCGCGAGCAGGTTCGTCTGGTCGGAGATGTCGTTGATCAACCGGACGATCTGCCCGATGTTCTGCGAATTCCGGTCGAGTTCGCCGACCGTGCGCGTGAAATCCTCGAGGCTCGCGCCGACGCCGTGGATCCGCTGGGTGACGTCGAGGAGCTCGCGGTAGGCGGTATTGGCGACCGCGAGACGGTCGTCGGAGGCCTGCGCGATCTCGTCGGCGCTGGACGCCACGGCGGACACCGCCGACGACGCCTGCTTGGACTCCTCGAAGATGGTCCCGGCGAGCGCGCACTGCCGCCCGGCCCGCTCGGCGGCGTCCTTGACCATGCCCGCGACGCTCACGCTCTCGATGGACACGCCGAAGCTCGACTCGCGGGTCTGGTCCACCAGGCCCCGCAGACGGACCTGCAGGCGGTTGAAGGCGTGCGCGAGCTGCGCCAGCTCGTCCTGCGTCTCCGGCCGGAGTTCCTGCGCGAGATTGCCCTCGCGGCTGCTCATCCGCTCGAGGCTCTCGGTCGCGTGGCGGATCGGGCGCACGAACAGGTGCCACAGGTACAGACCGACGCCGATCGTGCTGGCGACGGCCGTGAACGCGAGCAAGGAGGCGGCGGCGAGCGGGCCGGCCAGCTCCGGCGGCGCCGTGCGCCACGCGAGTCCGGTCGCGAGCAACGCCGCTGCGGAGAACGCGAGGGGAACCGCGAGGTTCGCGACGAGCTTGCGCGTCAGCGTCCCGAAGAAGGTCCGCTCGATCCGGCGATACAGCGTCGCCGCGTCCACGAGTTCCGGCGGTCCGGCCGCGTCGGCGGGCAACGGTTCGATCGCGGCGGGTACGGGGGCGTCGTCACGGGGCATGGCGTCGTCGGCCGCGCTTTCACGCGGCCGCCTTGAACGCGTTCGGAGGAAGGATCTCGGCGAGATCGAGCACGAGCACCAATGTTCCGTCGTTGGCGAGGGTCGCACCGGCGACGCCCCGCGGCTTGTAGGCGTCGAGCGCCTTGATCACGACCTCGTCCTGGCCGACGAAGCTGTCGACCATCAGAACGACCGACTGGTGGGCGGACTGGATCACGATCCCGATCGCCCCCTCGCCGCGCGGACGGCCGAGGAGCGCGGCGAGATCGATCAGCGGCAGCACGTCGCCGCGCATCACCACGCTGGGCCGGCCGCCGACGAGCTGGACATCGTCGGGAACGATCCGCACGATCTCGCGCACGACCGCGAGCGGGATCGCGTAGGGCTGCGACTCCAGGCGGAACATGAGGACCGGGAGGATCGCGAGCGTGAGCGGCAGCGAGATCGAGATGCAGGTTCCCCGGCCCGGCGCCGACTCGACGTCGATCGTGCCGTTGAGCTTCTGGATGTTCGTGCGGACCACGTCCATCCCGACGCCGCGTCCGGAGACGCTGCTCGCCACGTCCTTGGTCGAGAATCCCGGCAGGAAGATCAGGTTGAGCGCGGACTTCGCGTCGAGCGCGGCGGCCTCGTCGTCGCTGATCAGGCCCTTCGCGCGCGCCTTGGCGACCAGGACGTCGGCGCGGATCCCGCGGCCGTCGTCGGCGACCTCGATCCTGATCGAGTCGCCGATCTGGCGGGCCGACAGACGTACCGTCGCGCGAGCCGACTTGCCGGCGTCGATCCGCTCCTGCGGTGTGTCGACGCCGTGGTCGATCGCGTTGCGTACGAGGTGGACGAGCGGATCGTTGAGCTCCTCGAGCATCGTCTTGTCGATCTCGGTCGCCTCGCCCTCGAGGACCAGGTCGACGTCCTTGGCGAGTTGCCGTCCGAGGTCGCGGGCGAGGCGCACGTACTTGTGGAACACGCGGCCGACCGGCTGCATCCGGGCCTTCATGACCGCGTTCTGCAGGTCGGCGACCAGCATCCCGAGCTGATTGACCACCCGGTCGAGGCTCTTCAGCGTGTCGCTGCCCGAATCGCCCGAGAGTATCGAGCTGCGCAGGCAGGTCAGGCGGTTCTTGGTGAGTCCCAGCTCGCCGGACAGATTGAGGATCTGGTCGAACCGCGCGACGTCGATCCGCAGCGCCGCGTCCGCGGCACCGTGGCCTCCGGACACGGCCGCGACCGGCGTCCCGGCGCGCGTCGGCGCAGCGGCCGCGGGCTTAGCCGGTTCCGGCGCCGCCGGCCTGGGATCGTTCGCCGCGACACTCCTGCCGGTAACGGCCTGCCACATGAGCGTCCAGTCGGGACCGCCGGGGTCTCGCGGCGCACCGGCCGCGGACGCCACCGCTGCGGAGGCGGGGGTCGGGGGCGGCTCGGCGTCGCCGGCGATCCAGCGATCGAGCGCGGCGAGCGTCCCGGCGTCCGCGGCTTCGGCGGTGCCCCGCGACTCCAGTTCGCCGAACATCCGCCGCACTTCGGCGGTCGCGGCGAGGATCGCGTCGAGCAGCGTCGCCGACAGCTTCCGCGAGCCGTTGCGCAGACCGTCGAACAGCGTCTCGGTCCGGTGGCAGACGTCGACCAGCGCGGTCACCTCCATGAAGCCGGCGCCGCCCTTGATCGTGTGGAAGCCCCGGAAGATGTCGTTGAGCAGCGTCCTGTCGTCCGGCCGCCTCTCGAGATCGACGAGCTTGATGTCGACGCCGTCGAGCAGCTCCCCGGCTTCCGACAGGAAGTCGTGCAGCAATTCGAGATGTTCGGAACCGGACATGGCGGCTAGAAACCCAGCGATTCGAGCAGCGCGTCGACCTGGGTCTGGTCGTGGACGCAGTCGGCCGCGGCACGTCCCTTCACATTGGGCCCGGCGAGCGGCCCCCCGTCGCCGCCGCTCTCGCGCCTGGAGTCGACGAGGATGTCCACCAGGCTCCCCTCGAGCTTGTGCGCGATCTCGGCGATCCGCTTCAGCACCTGGCCGGACAGATCGTGGAAGTCCTGCGCCATCATGATGTCGGTCAGATGCCGGCCGGTTTCGCCGGTGCGGGTCGGTACCGTCCCCAGGAACGCCCGCGTGTCGGAGGCCAGCGTCTTGAACTCCTCGACCGAGAGCTCGCCGGCCACCAGCCGATCCCAGCGCCCGGTCATCGCCTTCGCGTCGCGCTGGAGGTCCTGCTGCACCTTCTGGCTCACCGCGACGGCCGCCAGGACGCGCTCGGCCGCCTGGCCGGTCAGCGTCGCGACGTACGCGAGCCGGTCCTGCGCGTCGGGCAGCGAGTTCGCCGCGCTGGCGATCTTGCGGTCGTAGCCCAGGTCGCGCAGCGCGTCGTGCAGCGTGCGGGTGAGGTGCCCGATCCGTTCGTGGATCGTTTCCGGGTCGTGCGCGGGCGGTGCCGCGGCCGGCGCGGACGCCGCCGGCGGGGCCGCGGCCTCCGTCGCCGCCCGTTCGGCGGAAACGCGCTCGAACAGCGCTTCCAGGTCCTCGTCGTCGGCGACTGCGATCGTGCTCATGTCGGAATCTCCGCGGGTCAGGCCGGCTGCAGCTTCGCGACGATCTTGGCCATCTTCTCCTCGAGCGTGGCCTTGGTGAACGGCTTGACGATGTAGCCGTTCGCCCCGGCCTGCGCGGCGGTGATGATGTCCTCCTTCTTCGCCTCCGCGGTCACCAGCAGCACCGGCAGCGCCTTGAGCGCGGGGTCGGCGCGGATCTGGCGCAGGAGCTCGAAGCCGTTCATGTTCGGCATGTTGACGTCGGTCACGACGAAGTCGAACTTGCTGCCGCGCAGCTTGGTGAGCGCGACGTCGCCGTCCTCGGCCTCGTCGGCGGTCACGTAGCCGATCTCCTTGAGCAGATTGCGGATGATCCGGCGCATCGTCGAGAAGTCGTCGACGATCAGTATCTTGATCTCTGCGGGGTTCATGCGGCCTTCTCCCGGACGTCCAGCATCCCGACGATCGTGTTGGCCAGGTGCTCGACGTTGAACTTGCCGACGTAGGCGTCGACGCCCGCGGTCTGTCCCATCTTGCGGTTGGCGACCGACGACAGCGACGAGTGCATCACGACCGGAATGCCCTCGAAGCGGGCGTCGTCCTTGATGTGGCGGGTCAGCACGTAGCCGTCCATTTCCGGCATCTCGGCGTCGACGAGTACGAGTCCCAGCGACGCGGCGAGCGGCACCTTGTCGCGCTGCGCCTGCGTGGCGAGCGCGACGAGCTTGTTCCAGGCCTCGCGGCCGTTGGTCGACTGCTGGTGCGGCAGCCCCAGGCGCTCGAGCACCGAGGCGATTTTGCGGCGCGCGAACGCCGAGTCGTCGACGAAGAAGACGGCCCTCGCATGCTCGGGGGCGACCGGGGTCAGGTGCGCCTCCGGCTCGTCGCCGAACGTGTCGTGGAGGATCTGCTCGACGTCGAGGATCGACACCAGCCGGCCTTCCGGGAGCTCGGTGATCGCCGTCACCAGCGTCGAGCCCTGCGTGAGCAGGCCCTGCGGCGCCCGGACCTGTTCCCAGTCGACGCGGACGATCCGGTCGACGTCGGCGACCCGGAACGCCTGCGTGTGGTTCGAGAATTCGGTGATGATGAGCTTTCCTGGACCCTCGCACGAGGTGCCGGCGCGCACGAACGTCGCCAGGTCGACGACCGGGATGATCGCGCCACGCAACGAGATGATCCCCTCGACGCCGGCGGGCATGTTCGGCGTGCGGGTGATCTCCGGCGCCTCGCAGACTTCGCGGACCTTGAAGACGTTGATGCCGAAGCACTCCTTGCCGCCGAGCGAGAAGAGCAGCAGCTCCATCTTGTTGGACCCGACCATCTTCGTCTTCTGGTCGACCATCGTCAGCAACGAGTTCTCGTGCGTGGGCATGGTGTCTCCCGGAGCGTTCAGCGGGTTCCCGCCGCGGCGGCCGGACCGGCCCCGTCGGATGGGGGGGGGATCGGGGTGGCGGCAGCGCGGCCGTCCACGACGGGAACCGCTTCCTGGACCTCGGCCGGGGGCGTTGCCGATCCCTCGTCGAGGATGTGTCTTTCGGCGCTGGGCCTCAGCACGGTGATCGAGATCCGCCGGTTGGTCGGATCGGTGGGGTCGTCGGTCTTGAGCGGAATCGCGGCGGCCAGTCCGACGACGCGGACCAGCTTCGATTCGGCGATGCCGCCGGCGACCAGCTCGCGGCGTGACGCGTTCGCGCGGTCGGCGGAGAGCTCCCAGTTGCTGTAGCCGCGCTCGCCGCCGGCGTAGGACTTCGAATCGGTGTGGCCGGCGAGCGAAATCCGGTTGGGGATGTCGTTCATCAGGCCGCCCAGTTCCCGCAGGATGTCGCGCGCGTAATCCTTGAGCAACGCGCTGCCGCTGTCGAACATCGGCCGGTTCTGGTCATCGACGATCTGGATACGCAGGCCCTCGGGCGTCAGGTCGAGCTTGAGCTGGTGGCGGAAATTGCGCAGCACGGCGCGCGCCTCGATCGCCGCCTCGAGCCGACCCTTGAGATCGACGAGGCGCTGGCGCTCGATGCGCTCGACCTCGGCCTGGGCGGCCTTGAGGTTCACGATCTTCTTCTCGGTCGGCAGTTCGCCTTCCTTGCGCTGCCCGACCGAGCGCGTGAGATCCTGGCCGCCGCCCTTGATCACCGACGAGCTGTCCCCGCTGCCGCTGCCGCCGGCGAGCGCGACCTTGAGCGGCGTCTTGAAGTACTCGGAGATTCCCTGCAGATCGGCCTTGGTGGTCGAACCCAGAAGCCACATGAGCAGGAAGAACGCCATCATCGCGGTGACGAAGTCCGCGTAGGCGATCTTCCAGGCGGCCCCGTGCGCCCCGCCGGAGATCTTCTTTATCCGCCGGACGATGATGACCGGTTTGTCTTCGCCGCTCATCGCTGTCTTCCCGTCACGCGCGCGCCGGGGCCGGCGTCACGCCCTCGCGCCCTTCACGTGGCCCTCGAGCTCGGCGAAGCTCGGGCGGTCGCTCGAATAGAGCACCTTGCGGCCGAATTCGATCGCGATCGCCGGCGCGTAGCCGTTCAGTTGCGCGAGCAGCGTCGCCTTGATGCAATGCAGGATCTTGGTCGACTCGGCGACGCGCTGCTCGAGCAGGCCGGCGAGCGGCCCGACGATCCCGTAGGAGAGCAGGATGCCGAGGAACGTGCCGACCAGCGCCGCGGCGATCAGCTTGCCCAGCTCGGCGGGCGGCAGGCCGACCGACTCCATCGTGTGGACCACCCCCATCACCGCGGCGACGATGCCGAACGCCGGCAGCCCGTCCGCGATCTTCTGGATCGCGTGCGCGGGCACCTCGGCCTCGTGGTGGTGCGTGTCGATCTCGTGCTCCATCAGCGCCTCGATCTCGAAGGCGTTCATGTTCCCGCTGACCATGAGGCGCAGGTAGTCGGTCAGGAACTCGACCAGATGGTGGTCGGCGGCGACCTTCGGATACTTCTGGAACAGCGCGCTCTCGTCGGGATTCTCGATGTCGCGCTCGATCGACATGAGCCCCTCCTTGCGGACCTTGTTCAGCAGGTCGTAGAGCAGGCTCATGAGCTCCATGGCCATCGCCTTGTCGTAGCGCGACCCCTTGAAGCAGGTCGGCAGGGCCGCGAACGTCGCCTTCACCGTCTTCATCGGGTTGCCGACGATGAACGCGCCCAGCGCGGCGCCGACGATGATGACGACCTCGGTCGGCTGGTAGATGGATCCCAGATGGCCGCCGGCCATGGCGAACCCGCCCAGCACCGACCCGATCACGATCACGTACCCGACCAGCACCAGCATCGCGAGCCCCCACCCGTTGGTCCCCGGCCGCGTCCCGTCCGAACGGTCACGCGGTCGCCATGAGCGGTTTTCGGCAGCCCGGTTCCCGATCTTGAGGGTCGTCGCGGGTTTCCCGCGCTTTTTCCGGTCGGATCGGGAGGCCGGGCGCCCGACCGGCGCCGGAACCGGCCCGCGAACCGCCCGTCACCGTGCGCGGACCCGCCCGCGCCCCGGGACCGACCCTGCCGGGATCGGGAACTCAGGCGGCGGCGAGGGCGGCCGCGCGTGTCTTGCCCGCGCGCGCCGGGACGTCGCACAACCCGCACACGTAGTGGCGCGTCAGGTCCCCTTCGCGGACGATGTAGTGTCCCGCGCAGCGCGTGCACGGCGTCAGCTTGAGCATCCCCGCCTCGACGAACTTGAGCAGCCGCCAGGCCCGGGTGATCGACAGCGCGGGGTCGAGCTCCTGGGCCGCGCAGTGCTCGAGGTAGAGCCGGTAGGTCCGCACGAGCGCGTCGGCGCGATCGAGCTTCGTGCAGGCCGCGAGCCGCCGGTGGATGTTCACGAGCAGCGACGCGTGGATGTTGGGCATCCAGGTCACGAACCAGTCGGTCGAGAACGGCAGCATGCCCTTGGGCGGCGAACAGCCCTTGAGCTCCTTGTAGAGCTTGAGCAGCCGCTCGCGCGACAGCCGGGTCTCGGCCTCCAGCACCTGCAGCCGGGCGCCCAGCGCGATCAGCGCGCTCGCGCGGGAGACTTCGTTCGCATCGTCGACGACACTCGCCAGCCTCACGGTCGCCTCCGCTACGCGGCTACGGCGAGCGCCGAGTTCATGACGATGGCCGCGTGCGCGCCGGCCACGCCCCGGTCGCGCGAGTGGCTCGCGAGCAGGTCCCAGACCATCCGGTCGTCGCAGCGGAACCGGCACATGACCTGGCTCGACCCGGCGACGCGCAGGAGCTGCGAGGTCGTCATCTGGTCGATGATCCCGGCGACCTCCTCGCCGATCCCCAGCCGGTAGAGGGCCTCCGCCCGGTCGGTGCGCAGCAGGCGCTGGGCGAGCAGCAGGTAGGAGAGGTTGGCTTCGCGGATCTCGTCGAGCAGCGTGTCGTCCTTCATGATCGTTCCCCCATCGTCGGTTCGTGACGGTTCGCATCATCGGCTGAACAACGCCACCTCAACAGAAGCCGTCGCCGCGACGACCGGCGAGGGGCTCGCGGTCAGGAATGTCGGTGCGCCGCCGACACGTTATGGCGATGGCATGAATCTGACCGGCAGCGTCGGTCGCTGACCCAAAGGCGCAGGGAACGGGGCCGTACGAGGGAGCGGACGACGCCCGAGTCCCGCGCGGCCGCGCCGACTGACGATTTTCGTCGTCCGTTGCCGGCTACTCGCCGTTCACTACAAGGTGTCACACGGCTGTCTCCGCCGATTCGATGGGGCTGCGCCGCGCGTCCCCGGGCGCGCGCCCCCTGGAACCGCTCGCGGTTCGATGGGTCCGGGGAGGCATCGGCGGGTATCCGACCGCCCCGCCCGGGGCCGGTGCCCTCGGGCGCGGACGCCGAACTGGCGGGCAATGTGCCCGTTCCTCGCCCGATCGCCGGTCCGCTCGCGACCCTACGCTGGCGACGTGTTGGCAGACGGGTCCCCGGGCCGCGCTCCGCCGCGAAGCTCAAGTTCGCGCGAAGACCGTCCGATAACGCCTCTGACGGCGGTGCACAAGCCTCCGGGTCGAGGCACCCATCGTCGGCCGGCAACAGGGCCGGATCCCTCTTACAGGAGATACGAAAATGCCTCAGATCATCAACACCAACATCGCGTCGCTGAACGCTCAGCGGAACCTCAACGCGTCGCAAACCGCGCTCAACGTGTCGCTGCAGCGCCTGTCCTCGGGCCTGCGCATCAACAGCGCGAAGGACGACGCGGCCGGCCTCGCCATCGCCGAGCGCTTCACCGCCCAGGTCCGCGGCCTGAACCAGGCGGCGCGCAACGCCAATGACGGCATCTCCCTCGCGCAGACCGCCGAAGGCGCGCTCGCCGAGATCGGTTCGAACCTCCAGCGGATCCGCGAACTGGCCGTGCAGTCGTCGAACGCGACCAACAGCAACTCCGACCGCACCGCGCTGCAGACCGAAGTCACGCAGCTCCTCAACGAAATCGACCGCGTCGCCGACCAGACCGCCTTCAACGGCGTCAAGCTGATCGACGGCTCGTTCTCGGGCGCCGTGTTCCAGGTCGGCGCGAACGCCGGCGAGTCGATCACCGTCACCTCGATCACCGACGCGAACGTCGCCGCGCTGGGCTCGGTGTCGCAGGCCACCGGCGCCGCGCTGTCGATCGCCGCGTCCTCGCTGACCGGATTCGGCACCGCGATCGCCTCGGGCGGGGTCACGATCACCGGCTCGGGCGGCCCGATCAACATCGGTGCGATCGGCGCGGCCTCGTCCATCGCCGAGCGCGCCGGCCAATTGGTCAACGCGATCAACAACGTCTCGGCGCAGACCGGTGTCGGCGCCTCGTACAACACGGCGACCGGCCAGGTCAGCCTGGTGAGCGCGACCGCGGTGACGTTCGCGGGCACGACCAACGACGCGACGATCGCCGGCTGGGCGAACGGCTCGGTGGGCTCGGTCACGACGACGACCGGCATCGGCAGCCTGTCGGTGTCGAGCTACGCCGCGGCCCAGCTCGCGATCCAGCAGGTCGACAGCTCGCTCGGGACGGTCAACAGCGCCCGCGCGACCCTGGGCGCCGTGCAGAACCGCTTCCAGTCGGTGGTGACCAACCTGCAGACGGCCAGCGAGAACCTGTCGGCGTCGCGCAGCCGGATCCAGGACGCGGACTTCGCGAGCGAAACCGCGAGCCTCACCCGCGCCCAGATCCTGCAGCAGGCCGGCACCGCGATGCTCGCGCAGGCGAACGCGCTGCCCAACAACGTCCTGACGCTCCTCCGGGGTTGACGGCGTCGCAACGAACCCGGCCGGCTCCGCCGGCCGGGCGCTCCAGGGCCGCTAGGGCCCGCGAGGTATCGCCGTGACTACGCTGCGGTCGCTCGACCATCTCGTGCCCCCTGCCGCGACTGCGGCCGAGGGCGCGTCCGCATCATCCGCGCCGCGTGCGGCGGTGCAGGCCGTACCCCACCCCGCGCCGCAGCGCGAGGCGGTGCAGGCGTCGATCGCGCGTGCCAATCGCGCGCTGGCCGAACTCGCGCCCGCGCTCGACTTCCAGATCGACCCCGAACTCAACCGGGTCGTGATCCGCCTGGTCGACCGTCAGGACCACCGGGTGCTGCGCCAGGTCCCGTCCGAGGAGATGCTCGCCATCGCCCGCGCGCTCGACCGCATGCGCGGCATGCTCGTCAACCAGCGCGCCTGATCGCAACCTCCGCGGAGCGCCATTGGCCACGACACTCGCCGCGCCCGGCATCGGCTCCGGCCTCGACATCAACGCGATCGTCGAGAAGCTGATGAGCGTCGAGCGCAAGCCGCTCGAACAGATCGCGAAGCAGGAAGCGACCACCCAGGCCCGCATCTCCGCGTTCGGGTCGATCAAGGGCGCGCTCGCCGCCTTCCAGTCGGCGGCGGCCGGCGTGTCGACCGGGTCGGCGTTCCGCGCCACCTACGCGCAGGTCTCGGACATCGCGGTGCTGTCCGCGTCGACGTCCTCCGACGCTGCGAGCGGTCGCTACGCGGTCGAGGTCAGTGCGCTCGCGCAGTCGCAGAAGCTCGCGTCGGCCGGGTTCGCCGCGACCACCGACGCCGTGGGCACCGGCACGATCACTTTCGAATTCGGCACGACCTCCGGTTCGGCTTTCACGCCGGACGCGGCGGTCGGCTCGCGCAGCGTGACCATCGCCGCCGGGCAGGACTCGCTCGCCGGCGTGCGCGACGCGATCAACGCCGCGAAGATCGGCGTGACCGCCACGATCGTCGACGACGGCAGCGCCGCCGGGAAGCGGCTCGTGCTCTCGTCGGACACGCCCGGCGCGGCGCGCAGCCTCAGGATCTCGGTTGCCGACGACGACGGCAACCCGACCGACGCGGCCGGCTTGTCGCGTCTCGCATGGGACCCGGCGGGCAGCGCCGGCAACGGCAAGAACCTCGAACAGAAGCAGGCGGCGCAGAACGCCGCCCTGACCGTCGACGGCATCGCGATCAGCGCGGCCTCGAACGTGGTGAGCGGCGCCATTCCCGGCGTCTCGCTCACGCTCACCCGGACCAACGCCGGCTCACCGGCCACCGTGACCGTCGCGGCGAACACGCCGGCGGTGTCCGCGGCCGTGGGCGGATTCGTCAAGGCGTACAACGACGTCGTCGCGCTGCTCGACAACCTGTCCCGGTACGATCCGGCGACGCGGAAGGCGAGCACGCTGACCGGGGACTCGACCGTCCGCGCGCTGCAGACGCAGTTGCGCGGGCTGCTCACCTCGGCGTCGTCGGTCGTGCCCGGACGTTCGCTCGCCGACGCGGGGGTGACGCTGCAGCGCGACGGCAAGCTCGCCTTCGACGCGACCAAGCTCGGGGCGACGCTCACGAGCGACCCGCTCGCCGTCGAGAAGCTCTTCGCGACGGTCGGTCGCGCCACCGATGCGCGCATCGGCGTCTTCGCGACCGCCCGGGACACGCTCGCCGGAAGCTACACGGTGGGGGTCACGCAGCTCGCGCGGGCCGCCCGCGTCGACGCGAACGCCGCGGCCGCGCTGGTCTACACCGCCGGCGTCGACGACACGATCAGCGCGTCGATCGACGGGCGCAACGTTACCGTCCAGCTCGCGGCGAACTACGCCGACGCGGGCGCGCTGGTCGCCGACCTGGGTTCGAAGCTCAACGGCGCGCTGGCGCAGGCGGGCACCTCGGCACGCGTGGTCGTCTCGGCGACCGGCGGCGTGCTCCGCATCGAGTCCGCGGCCTGGGGCTCGTCGTCGTCGGTGGCGATCTCCGGCAACGGCGCGGTCGCGCTCCTGGGCGCCGCGCCGGTCACGACGACCGGTCAGGACGTCGCCGGCACGCTCGACGGCGTCGCGGCCACCGGCAGCGGCAGGACGCTCACGGCCGCGACCGGATCACCGGCCGCCGGCCTCGCCCTGACCATCGACGGAGGCGCGCTGGGCGCCCGCGGGACCGTCGACGTGTCGCACGGCGCCGGAGCGCAGTTCGCGGCCCGGCTGGCGCTCCTCGCCGACGACGAGGGCATCGTCGCGTCGCGCTCGTCGAGCATGCAGAAGAACCTGGACTCGCTCGCGCTGCGCCGCGAGGCCATCGACCGGCGGCTCGCGCAGGTCGAGGCGGCCTACCGCGCGCAATTCGTCGCGCTCGACGGGACCATCTCGTCGCTCAACGCCACGAGCACCTATCTCGCGCAACAGCTCGCGAACCTGCCGAAGGTCTCGTCGTCATGATGGTCGCGTTCGCCGTCCGTCCGCGCGGATCGCGGCCGGCGGCACCAGGGCTCAAGCCCGGCCGCGCGCGGCCGATAGCGTGGAAGGACCCCACGCAAGCGAGCCTCCCGACCATGGTCAACCTCCGTGCAGCCCAGGCCTACTCCCGGATCGGCGTCGAGACCGGCGTCGCCGCCGCCGATCCCCACCGGCTGGTGCTGATGCTCTACGACGGCGTCCTGGACAGCATCGCGAAGGCGCGCCACCACCTCGCTGCGGGCCGGATGGCCGACAAGGGCCGGGCGGTATCGCGTGCGATCGCCATCGTCGAGAGCGGACTCAAGCCGGCGCTCGACCTCACGCGCGGCGGCGCCATCGCAGCGCAGCTCGACTCGCTCTACGACTACGTGACGCGCCGGCTCATCCAGGCGAATTTCACGAACGACCCGGCCGGATTCGCCGAGTCCGCGTCGCTCCTCTCCGAGATCCGCGAAGCCTGGCAGTCGGTCGCCGACGCCGCCTCCACGAACGAGCACGCCGCATGACCGAGAACCCCACCCCCTGCACCGGCGGGCACGACGTTGGTGACGGCCACCGCATGGCCCCCCGCTGGCTCGAAGGCTACCGGACGATCGAAGGACTGGCCGGCACGATGGCCGAGGCCGCCGCGCGCGGCGACTGGCCGCGTTTCGAGCGTGCCCATCGCGATGTCGAGCGCACGATCGCGAGCCTTCCGGCCGCCGAGCCCGACGAGCCCGACGCGCTGACGCCGGTCGAGCGCCGCACCCGCTTCGCGATCCTGGCCCGCATCCTCGCGCACGACGCGAAGATCCGCGACACGATCGAGCCCTGGTCGCCGTCGATCGACGTGTGGCTGGGACGACGCCCGTTCGGCACGCTCGACCGCCGGTCGCGATAGCCGGCACCTCCCTCCCGGAGTCCGGATGCTCCCGGTCCCGCCGCTCGATCCGCTGCCGCGTCCGCGCGACCGTGTCGAGACCGTCCGGTCGACGACCGCCGCCGCGCTGGCCGCGCACGCCGCGCGCGCGGTGACCGAACGCGGTGTCGAAGCGTGGCCGCAGGCCGCCGCGGCGCCGGTGCGTCCCGACTCGCCGAACGCATCCGAATCGCGCGCACAGCCGCTGCCGGCATCGCATGCCCCGATCGACGACGAGGCGCCGGTCGCCAGGCCGGGTGCCCGCGGGGCGCTGATCGCGGCCGCGTCCGCGGCGTACGGATCCGGCGCGCGTGCACCGGCCCCCGGCCGGAGCGCCTCCCTGGACCTCTCGCCGGTCGCCCGGGCTTTGATGACCGCCGTCGGCAGCAGCCCGTCGCCGGGCAGCGGTGCGATGGTCCACGTATCGGCGCCGCTGCTGGCCCGCCCGCCCACGGACCTCGACGTGCCGGCGCTGTCGACCGCACTCTCGTCGGCGATCGAGGACAGCGGCCTCTTCTACGAAGCGCACCTCGCCCAGTGGATAGCCGGCGACCGCTCGACCGAGCGCCTGCGACGCGAACCCGCCGCGCAGGTCGCGGCTTCCGCCGCCGACGAGTCCGGCGAACCCCGCAACGCACGCGCGGCCACGGACGCGGGCGCGGCGGCACCGCCGGCCGACGCGCGGCGCGAGATGACGCCGGCCATGGCCGAGCGCGTGGCCGCGCAGCTCGCCCTGCTCGACACCGGCGTACTGCGCTTCGCCGGCGAGGCCTGGCCCGGGCAGCGGATCGACGTGGAGGTCGTCGATCCGCGCGACGCCGGACGGTTCCGGCACCCGGCGGCCTCCGCCTGGAAGCTCACGCTCGTGCTGACGACGCCGTCCCTGGGCGAACTGCGGGTCGCGCTCGCGCTCGACGGCGGCATGCTCTCGCTGCACGTCGCCGCGTCGTCGGACGAGGCCCGCCGCGATGTCCACCGGTGGCTGCCCAGGCTGCGGCGCGCGTTGTCCGCCCGCGACCTGCCGATCGCCGCGCTGTCCCTGTCCGATGGCACCGGCTGATCCCCCGCCGATAGCCGTCGCGCTGCGCTACGCTGACGGCGACGCAGCGCCGATCGTCGTGGCCAAGGGCCGCGGCGCGGTCGCCGAAGCGATCCTCGCGAAGGCGCGCGAAGCCGGCGTCCAGGTCCACGCGTCGTCGGACCTCGTCGCCTTCCTCATGCAGGTCGATCTCGACCGGCGCATCCCGCCCGCCCTCTACGTCGCGGTCGCCGAGGTCCTGGCCTGGGTCCACCGGCTCGATGTCGAGCGTGCCACGGCGCGCGACGCGCCGGCCGCGGAAGAAGGCGCATGAGCGAAATCGCCGACGGCGTCGTCGACGCGCTCGCCGACGACCGCTACCGGCTGTGGTCGCGCGCCGAGATCGTGGCGCTGCTGCGCGACCTGATGGAGCGGCGCTCGCTGGTCACGGCGGGCGGAGACGGCGCGTCGTTCGTCACCGCGATCATCGGCGTCAACCCGGAGTTCGAAGAGCTGCTCCTCGACTGGGGCGGCGACCACCGGGTCACCGAGCGCGTGCTGCGCTCGACGCGCGTCGCGTTCGAGACGACGCTGGACCACATCCGCATCCGCTTCGTCGCCGAGCACGGCGAGGCGGTCACCGTCGGCGACGCGCCGGCGTTCCGCGTCCGGATTCCCGCGTCGGTCACCCGGCTGCAGCGGCGCGAGTCCTACCGGCTCAGGATGCCGCTGTCGGTCAAGGCGACCTGCGAGGTGCCGGCACTGGCACCGGCCGGCAAGCCGGCCCCCGCGCTGCGCCTGCACGACCTGTCCGAGACCGGGATCGCGATCACCGGATTGCCCAAGGGCTGCGCCGTGCGGCCGGGCGATCGCCTCGACCGGTGCCGGCTGCGCCTGCTCGACCACGACCCGCTGCTCGTCGACCTCGAGGTCGTCCACGTCGTCGTCGCCGACGGCGTGCCGGCGCGCTTCGGCGCGCGATTCGTCGCCCTGTCCGGCTACGACGCCGCGGCGATCCGGCGGTTCATCACGCGCGTCGAGCGGGACCTGCGCTCGCGGACCTGACCGGGTCCCGGAGACGGACTTCGCACCGGTCGTCGAACGTCAGATCGGCATGTTCATGATGTCCTGGTAGGCCGCCACGACCCGGTTGCGCACCTGCACGAGCTGCTGGAACGACAGGCTGGCTTTCTGCACGGCGATCATGGTGTCCTCGAGGCCCACCGACGGATCGCCGCTCTGGAAACGCGCGCCGAGCACGGCGGCCGTCTGCTGGGATTCGTTGACGCCGGCGATGCCCTTGCGGAGCAGTTCGCCGAAGTCGACGGCGCCGCCCGCGGCCGGCGCCGCGAGGTTCTTCGCGATCGCCCCGCGCGTGGCGAGTCCGTCGCGTACGCCCAGCGCCTCGCGCGCCGCCGCGAGGCGGCCGAGCAGTGAGTCGATGCCGGAGGTGTCCATCGTCGCTCCCGGGCCACGCCCGGGCGGCCGACGGCGGCCCCGGCATGGGAATGTGGCGCCCAGTGTGCTTCGCGCGCACGCGGGGCGAGCCGGCGAAATGAACCGGTTTTCCGCCGGTGCTTCGCCGATTCGCCGCCGGCGGTGCTGCCGATAATCGGCGCCACGAGTCGCAAGACGCCAACGCCCGCCGATCGCCCGTGGACACCTCCGTCGCCGCCGCGCCCGCCCAAGCCGCCGTCGCAGCCCGCAGCGCCGGGCAGGCCCGCCCTCCGATCGACGTGACCCGCATCGCCGCGCTGCCGGCCCGCCAGGCGCTCGGGCTGATGGTCGGGCTGGCGGCGCTGATCGCCTTCGCGATCGGCGGCTGGATGTGGGCGCAGACGCCGGACTGGCGTGTGCTCTACAGCAATCTGTCCGACCGCGACGGCGGCGCCGTGGTCGCGGCGCTGGGGACGATGAACGTCCCGTACAAGGTCGCCGAGGGCGGCGGCGCGATCATGGTGCCTTCGGCCCAGGTCCACGACACGCGCCTCAAGCTCGCATCGCAGGGTCTGCCCAAGGGCAGCGTCGTGGGCTACGAGCTCGTCGACGCCCAGAAATTCGGCGCGACCCAGTTCCAGGAACAGATGAACTTCCAGCGCGGACTCGAAGGCGAGCTCGCGCGGTCGATCCAGTCGCTGGCCGCGGTCGCCGGGGCACGCGTGCACCTCGCGATCCCCAAGCCGTCGGTGTTCACGCGCGAGACCGCCGCGCCGACGGCGTCGGTGCTGGTCACGCTCCACCCGGGCCGCACGCTGGACCGCGCGCAGGTCAACGGCATCGTCCATCTGGTGGCCTCGAGCGTCCCGGAACTCGCGGTCGACCGCGTCAGCGTTCTCGACCAGAACGGTGCGCTGCTGTCCCAGCGGCGTGACGGCGACGGCGGCGGGCTCGACGCCACGCAGCTCGCCTACGTGAAGCAGGTCGAGCAGGCGACGATCCAGCGGATCGTCGACATCCTCGAGCCGATCGTCGGACGCGGCAACGTCCGTGCGCAGGTGACCGCCGACGTCGATTTCCGTCGCGTCGAGTCGGTCGCCGAGACCTACAGGCCGAACCAGGATCCGAAGGCGTCGGCCGTGCGCACGCAGCAAACCGCCGAATCGCTGCAGCAGGGTTCCGGCGCCGGCGCGGCTGGCGTGCCGGGCGCACTGACGAACCAGCCGCCCGCCAGCGCGAGCGCGCCGATCGACGGCAAGCCCGCGACCGCCGCCGCCGCCGCGACCGCCGGCCCGATGGCGACGCGCAAGGACGCGACCACCGCCTACGAAGTCGACAAGACGATCCAGCACACGCGCGGCCCTTCGGCGGGACTGCGCCGGTTGTCGGCGGCGGTGATCGTCAACCACAAGCGCGTCGCACCCGGCGAGGCGAAGGCCGCCGACGCCAAGGGCGACGCCAAGGCGGATGCCAAGGCCGCCGACGCGAAGCCGACGTTCACCGCCCGGACCCCGCAGGAGATGGAGCAGATCCAGTCGCTGGTCCGCGAGGCGATGGGCTACTCGCAGGAGCGCGGAGACGGCCTGTCGGTGGCCAACGCGCCGTTCTCCGAGCCCGAGACCGCGCCGGCCGTCGAGACGCCCTGGTGGAAGTCGGCCGACACGATCTCGACCGCGAAGGAAACCGCGCGGTACGCCGCCTACGCCGCCCTCCTCGCCTGGCTGTGGTTCGGCGTGGCACGGCCGATGCTTCGGCGTGCGTCGACCCCGGTCGCCGAGCCGGTGTTCGACACAGGGTCCGCCGACGATGGCGCGGCGCCGGCGAGGCCGGCCGCGGGTCCGCCGGCCCTCGATTCGCTGACGCGCGCGCGCCAGGTCGCGCGCGACGATCCCAAGATCGTGGCCAACGTCGTCCGCTCGTGGGTGACCAAGGATGAATGAAGCCGGCCTCGCCGACAGCGCGATCCTCCTCATGTCGCTGGGAGAGGACGAGGCCGCCGAGGTTTTCAAGTTCCTCGGCCCGAAGGAGGTCCAGCAGATCGGCCACGCGATGGCCAAGCTCTCCGGCGTCTCCCGCGACCGGATCGACGAGGTCCTCTCGAGCTTCCACGAACAGGCGTCGACGCAGACCTCGCTCGGGCTGGACGCCGACGGCTACATCCGCACGGTGCTCACGCGCGCGCTCGGGGACGACAAGGCGGCCTACCTGCTCGACCGCATCCTCCAGGGCGGCGACTCGTCGGGCATCGAGAGCCTCAAGTGGATGGACCCGGTCGCCGTCGCCGAGCTGATCCGGCAGGAACACCCGCAGATCATCGCGTCGATCCTCGTGCACCTCGAGCGCGACCACGCCTCGGACGTGCTCTCGCACATCCCGGAGCGCACGCGCAACGACGTGCTGCTCCGGATAGCCACGCTCGACGGCATCCAGCCCAACGCGCTGCGCGAGCTGAACGACGTGCTCGCGAAGCTCCTGTCCGGCAGCGAACACCTGAAACGGAAGGCCCTGGGCGGCGTGCGGACGGCCGCCGAGATCCTGAATTTCATGGGCAGCACGGCCGAGACCGCGATCATCGACTCGGTGCGCGAGTACGACGGCGATCTCGCGCAGAAGATCCTCGACGAGATGTTCGTGTTCGAGAACCTGCTCGACGTCGACGACCGCGGCATCCAGTCGCTGCTGCGCGAGGTCCAGTCCGAGTCGCTGATCGTCGCGCTCAAGGGCGCGAACGCCGAGCTGCGCGAGAAGATCTTCAAGAACATGTCGCAACGCGCGGCCGAGATGCTGCGCGACGACCTCGAGGCCAAGGGTCCGGTCCGCGTGTCCGAGGTCGAGGCCGAGCAGAAGGAGATCCTCAAGATCGTCCGGCGCATGGCCGAGGAGGGAACGATCGTGCTGGGAGGCAAGGGTGACGACGCTTTCGTCTGAGCCGGCGACCGCGCGGATGTCCGCGTGGCAGCGCTGGGAGCTCTCCACCCTCGACGCGCACGGCCGGCGGCAACCCGATCCGGCCGCGCAGCAGGCGGTGCTCGAACAGGCCCGCGCCTCGGCCGCCGGGGCCGGACGCGCGGCCGGCTACGCCGAGGGCCGCGCCGCCGCCGCCGCCGAGCAGGCGCGCCTCGTCCGATTGCTCGACACCTTCGCCGACCAGGCGGGGGCGCACTCGCAGCGGCTGGCCGACGAAGTGCTCGACCTCGCGCTGGTCGTCGCCCGGCACCTGGTCGGCGAGGCGCTCTCCGTGCGTCGCGAACTCGTGCTGCCGGTCGTCGCCAACGCGGTCAAGCAGCTCCCCCAGTCGACGCAGCGGGTCGCCGTCGTGCTCAATCCCGCCGACGTCGACCTGGTCCGCTCGTACATCGGCCGCGAGAGCGTCGGCGAACGCTGCGACCTCGTTCCCGATCCGTCGATCGCGCCGGGCGGCGTGCGCGTGGAATCCGAGCACGCGGAGATCGACGCGACGATCACCTCCCGCTGGCGCCGCCTGCTCGCCGGACTGGGCCGCTCCGATGACTGGCTCGAGCCCGCCTGAGTTCGGACCGGCCTGCGCCGAGTTCCTGCGCGACTGCCACGTCCGCGTCCGCTCGACGCCGACCGTCGAGACGCGCGGGCGCCTCACGCGGGTCGCCGGCCTCGTGCTCGAATCGGTCGGCCTGCGCATGCCGCTGGGCACCGCCTGCACGATCGGCCAGCGCGACGGCGGCCAGGTCGAGGCCGAGGTCGTCGGCTTCTCCGGCGATCGCCTCTACCTGATGCCGACCGGCGACCTCGCCGGCATCGCACCTGGCGCGACCGTGCGCGCGGTCGAGCCGCGACCGCCGCGTCCCAGGCTCGGCCAGCGCTGGCAGCCGTCGCGACGCTCGAGCGACCAGGCGAAGCGCCTGCCGGTGGGCAACGCGCTGCTAGGCCGCGTCGTCGACGGCGCCGGCCGCCCTCTCGACGGGCGCGGCGCGCTCGTCGACGCCGAACTGCGGTCGATCGCGAGCCGGCCGGTCAATCCGATCGAGAGATCCCCGATCGAGCGCACGCTCGACGTCGGCGTGCGTGCGATCAACGCGCTGCTCACCGTCGGCCGCGGACAGCGGCTCGGCCTGTTCGCCGGCAGCGGCGTGGGCAAGAGCGTGCTGCTCGGCATGATGGCGCGCTACACCAGCGCGGACGTGATCGTCGTCGGCCTGATCGG
>JADZDA010000296.1 GCA_020851255.1 Burkholderiales bacterium
ACCTCGCCCAGGATGCGCACGGCGAGTCCGGGACCGGGAAACGGATGACGGAACACCATGTCGCGCGGCAGGCCGAGCTCGAGGCCGAGCGCGCGCACCTCGTCCTTGAAGAGTTCGCGCAGCGGCTCGAGCAGCTCGAGATGCAGCGACTCCGGCAATCCGCCGACGTTGTGGTGCGACTTGATCGTGTGCGCCTTCTTCGTCTTCGCGCCCGCGCTCTCGATCACGTCCGGGTAGATCGTCCCCTGCGCGAGCCAGCGCGCGTTCGGGAGCTTCGCCGCCTCGCGCTGGAACACCTCGACGAAGAGACGTCCGATGATCTTGCGCTTCGCCTCCGGGTCGGTCACGCCGGCGAGCGCGCCGAGGAACTCGGCCGATGCGTCGACGTGGATCACGTGCACGCCCAGGTTGCGGGCGAACGTGTCCATCACCTGCGCCGCCTCGTTCAGGCGCAGCAACCCGTGGTCGACGAATACGCAGGTGAGCTTCGCGCCGATCGCGCGGTGGATCAGCGCGGCCGCGACCGACGAGTCGACGCCGCCGGACAAGCCCAGGATCACCTCGTCGTCGCCGACCTGCCGGCGGATCGACGCGACCGCCTCGCCGGCGTAGTCGTGCATGTTCCAGTCCTGGCCGCAACCGCAGATCTCGTGCGCGAATCGGCCGAGGATCGCCGCGCCCTGCTTCGTGTGCGTGACCTCCGGATGGAACTGGACGCCGTACCAGCGACGCGACTCGTCGGCCATCGCGCCGATCGGGCAGGCGTCCGACGAGCCGATCACCTTGAAGCCGGACGGCAGCTCGGTGACCTTGTCGCCGTGGCTCATCCACACGTCGAGGAGTCCATGGCCCTCGGCGTTGGAACGGTCCTGGATGTCGCGCAGCAACTTCGAGTGCCCGCGCGCGCGCAGCTCCGCGTGGCCGAACTCGCGCACGCGCCCCGGCTCGACCTTGCCGCCCAGTTGCGCCGCCATCGTCTGCATGCCGTAGCAGATGCCGAGCACGGGCACGCCGAGTTGCCAGACCGCGTCCGGCGCCCGGCCGGCGCCCTCGTCGTAGACGCTCTGATGGCTGCCCGACAGGATCACGCCGCGCGCGCCGAACCCGCGCACGAACGCGTCGTCGACGTCGCAGGGGTGGATTTCGCAGTAGACCCGGGTCTCGCGCAGCCGCCGCGCGATGAGTTGCGTGACCTGCGAGCCGAAGTCGAGGATCAGGATCCGGTCGTGGTTTCGTTCGGCCATCGCTCGTTCGTGCGCGCCGGTCACTCGACGCGGTAGTTCGGCGCTTCCTTGATGATCTGCACGTCGTGGACGTGCGACTCGCGCATGCCGGCGGACGTGATCTGCACGAACTCGGCGCGCGAGGAGAGCTCGGCGACCGTCGCGCAGCCACAGTCGCCCATCGCCGCGCGCAAGCCCCCCATCAACTGGTGGACGACGTTGACGACCGGCCCCTTGGTCGGAACGCGGCCCTCGATGCCCTCGGGCACGAGCTTCTCGGCCGCGGCGATCGGGTCCTCGCCCTCGAGTTCCTGGAAGTAGCGATCGGAACTTCCCTGCTGCATCGCGCCGAGCGACCCCATGCCGCGATAGCTCTTGTACGAGCGGCCCTGGTAGAGCTCGATGTCGCCGGGCGACTCGTCGGTGCCGGCGAGCAGGTTGCCCAGCATCACGCACGAGGCGCCGGCGGCGATCGCCTTGGCGATGTCGCCCGAGTAGCGGATTCCGCCGTCGGCGATCACCGGGACGCCGGCCGCCGCCGCGCCTTCGAGCGCGAACTGGATCGCGGAGATCTGCGGCACACCGACGCCGGCGACGATCCGCGTCGTGCAGATCGACCCCGGTCCGATGCCGACCTTGACGCCGTCCGCGCCGTGGTCGACGAGCGCCTTCGCGCCCGTGGCCGTCGCGACGTTGCCGCCGACGACCTGCACCTGCGGGAAGCGCCTCTTCACCCAGGCGACGCGGTCGAGCACGCCCTGGGAATGACCGTGCGCGGTGTCGACGACGATCAGGTCGACGCCGGCGGCCACCAGCATCTCGGCGCGCGCCTCGTTGTCCGGCGCCACGCCGATCGCCGCGGCGACGCGCAACCGGCCGAGTTCGTCCTTGCACGCGTTCGGGTGCTCGGTCGACTTCTGGATGTCCTTCACCGTGATGAGCCCGCGCAGCTCGCGGTCTGGCGTGACGACCAGCACGCGCTCGAGCCGGTGGCGGTGCATCAGCGCCTTGGCGGTTTCGAGGTCGGTGCCCTCGGGCACGGTCACGAGCCGGTCGCCGGGCGTCATGATCGCGGACACCGGCTGGTCGAGCCTCGTCTCGAACCGCAGGTCGCGGTTGGTCACGATGCCGACGACGCGCTTTCCTTCGACGACCGGCATGCCGGAGATCTTGTGACGGGCGATCTGGTCGATCAGCTCCCGCACGGTCATCGTCGGGGGGATCGTGACCGGATCCTTGACGACGCCGCTCTCGAAGCGCTTGACCTTCGCGATCTCGGCGGCCTGCCGGGCCGGCGCCAGGTTCTTGTGGACGACGCCGATGCCGCCTTCCTGCGCCAGCGCGATGGCGAGCCGCGCCTCGGTGACCGTGTCCATCGCGGCGGACGCGACCGGAATCTGGATCTCGATGCCGCGGGCGACGCGGGTGGCGAGCGAGACTTCCCGGGGGACGACCGTCGAATGCGCCGGAATCAGCAGGACGTCGTCGAACGTCAGGGCGGTGCGTACCACACGCATGGGGGCGGGACTCCACGTGCGCAAAAACGGATTATACCCGCGCGCGACGAGGCGCCCGCCGGCCCGCGCTCGCCCTCGCGTTGACGGCCGGCGCCCCGGTCGGGTAGGGTGGCAGCGTCCGCACCGCCCGCCGCGAAGAACCGATGTCCGTACGACTCCGCTCCGCCCGCCCCGCGCTCGCCGCCGCGATGCTGGGACTCGGCCTCGCGCTCTGCGCGGGCGGCGCCGCGGCGACGCTCTACAAATGGACCGACGCGAACGGCCGCGTCGTCTATTCGGACCAGCCGCCGGCCGGCAACGTCAAGTACGAGATCGTCGGCGCCGCCCCGCCGCCGGCGAACCCGAACGCGGTGCGCGACATGGCGGCGCAGGATGCGGAGTTCCGCAAGCGGCAGTCCGACAAGTCCGAGGCCTCCGCCAAGTCCGAGAAGGCCCGGGCCGACGCCGCCCGGCTGGCTGAGGCCTGCACGCAGGCCCGCGGCCGCATCCGCCTGCTGCAGGACGAGTCCCAGCCGCTCGCGCGCTACGGCGAGAAGGGCGAGCGCATCCCGATGACCCCCGAGGACCGCAAGCGCGCCATCGAGGATCAGCAGCGCGTCGTGAAGGAAGCCTGCGCCGGCGGCTGACGACCGGCGGGCTGCCGGCGACCGGGCGGGCGCCCGGTCGCATCGGGTCCGGGCGCCCCGCGGCGCCGCGTCCTACTTCTTGTCGAGCTGACCCTGGCGGATCTGCACGTCGGCGCGCGCGCGCAGCGACGCGATGTACGCGTTCGCGAACTCCCGCCCGATCTGATCGCCCATCCGGTCGGCGGCGAGCTTGAGCCGCGCCGGATCGAGTGTCGGCGGATCGATGACCCGGCTCACCCGGTAGATCGTCAACCCGCCCCGCGGATTGGCCGCGGTGACGTAGGCCGGCAGCTTCGCCGGTTCGACCTGGAAGATCCGCTGCAGCGCATCCGGCGCGAGGCCCGGCCCGGCCTGGTTGCGGACGACCTCGATCGGCTTCGCGAACACGAGCCCGGCGTCCTTGTCGGACTTCCTCTGCTCGAGCAACGCGAGCTTCGCGCGACCGGCCTTCTCCGCCGCCTCGGAAGCGACCTTGCGCTCGAGCTGGCGGCGGATCTCGTCCTTCACCTCGTCGTAGGGCCGGGGCGCGGACGGCTTGTGCTCGATCACTCGACCGGCCATCAGCGTGTTGGCCGCGACCTCGATCGCGTCGCTGTTGCGCTTCGCCTGCAGCGACGTCGGCGAGAACAGCGCTTCGGCGAACTTCGCGCTGCCCAGCGCGATCTGCTGCGCCTGCGAGCGCGTGACCGGCGGCGAGGTCTGGACCGGGATGTCGAGCGCCTTGCCGACGCCGGCGAGCGTGTCGGCCTGCTCGTAGACCAGGTTCTGGAACTGGTCGGCGGCGGCGGCGAATTTCTGCTGGGCGCGCTGGCGCTTGAGCTCGGCCTCGATCTCGTTCTTCACCTGGTCGAACGTGCGCTGCGTCGACGCCTTGACGCCGTTGACACGGATCACGTGCCAGCCGAAGTCCGACTCGACCGGCCCGACGATCGCGCCGGGCTGCGCCGAGAACACCGCGTCCTCGAACGGCTTGACCATGGTTCCGCGGCCGAAGCTGCCCAGGTCGCCCCCCTGCGGCGCGGAGCCCGGGTCCTGCGACTGCGCCTTCGCGATCTCGGCGAAGCGCGCCGGCTGGGCGCGCACCTGCGCGGCGATCTCGTCCGCCTTCTTCCTCGCGGCGGCCTTCTCGGCGTCTTTCGCGTCGCGCGCGACGGTGATCAGGACGTGCGCGGCGGAGCGCTCCTCGGGCGTCGAGTACGTCGCCAGGTGGTCGTCGTAATGCTTGCGGACCTCGGCGGGCTCGACGGCGACGTTGCGCGCGAGCGCGTCCGGAGTCAGGATCGCGTACTCGAATCGGACCTGCTCCGGGGTCGTGAACGCGGCGCTGTTCTGGTCGTAGTGGGCCTTGACGTCGGCATCGGCGACCTTCGCCTCCTTGAGGAACGGTTCCGCATCGACCGTCGCCATGGCGATCTCGCGCTTCTGTTCGAGCAGGTTCAGATAGCGCGCGGCCGAAGGCTGGGCGACGATGCTGCCGGCGGTCAGCGGCTCCTGCAGCGGAGCGAGCGTCAGTTCGCCGCGCACGCGCGCCTCGAAGTTCGCCGGGTTCATGTTCTGCGAGCGCAACAGGTCGCGGTAGCGTTCCGGCGAGAACTTGCCGTCCTCCTGGAACGGCGGCAGATCGGCGATGAACTGCGCGAGCTGCGCGTCGGAGACCCGCATGCCCGCCCGCGACGCCTCGTCGGACAGCAGGCGCTGGTTGATCAACTGCTCGACGACCGCGTACCGGACCTCGGGATTGTCGAGTATCGCCGAGTCGAACCCGCGGCCGAGCTGGGCGCGCAGCCGGTCGCCGTGGTCGCGCAGCGAGTTCTCGAACTCGGCGCGCGTGATCTTCTGGGACCCGACGGTCGCGACGACCTGCTCCTGGTCGGCGCCGCGGAAATAGAAATCGACGCCGAAGAAGGCGAACGGCAGCGCGATCATGGCCAGGACGACCTGGACCGCCCGCTTGTGCTTGTCGAGGAAATCGTACATGGCGCCCGCCGAGCTACGGTTGGGTTGAGCACCGGTCCCCCGCGCGTCGTTCCCCGCGCGGCGGACCCGGCACGAAAAAGGGCGAACTCGCGTTCGCCCTTCGGGATTGGCGGAGTGGACGGGACTCGAACCCGCGACCCCCGGCGTGACAGGCCGGTATTCTAACCAACTGAACTACCACTCCGACGCTACGACACCACTGCGAACTCGCCCGCGGCGGCCGGTGGCCGCTGGTGGGTGCTGACGGGATCGAACCGCCGACATTCGCCTTGTAAGGGCGACGCTCTACCGGCTGAGCTAAGCACCCGCGCCGCCGCGCATCCCTCGGTCCGGAACTGCTCCGGGTGCGGCCGCGGAAAACGTCTAGTTTAGCTCATCTTTCAGTGCTTTACCAGCCCGGAACTTGGGCACCTTGGCGGCGTCGATCCGGATCGCGTCGCCGGTGCGCGGATTGCGGCCGGCGCGCGCCGTGCGCTTGCCGACGTAGAACGATCCGAAGCCGACGAGCGTCACGCCCTCGCCGTTCTTGAGCGACACCTTGATCGAATTGACGGCCGCGTCGAGCGCGCGGCCGGCGGCGGCTTTCGAGATGTCGGCGTGCAACGCGATCGCGTCGATGAGGTCGTTCTTGTTCATGCGGTCCATCCTCGCGGGCAATGTCCCGTCGCGCCGCGTTCGAACCGCCGGAGCGGCGCGCGCGGCGAGCGGGCGTCTCGTGGTTGTCGTTCGGGGTGTGCCGGCCGTCGTTGCGATGCGCGTGTGTCGATCGCGCGCATGAGGGATGGTTCGCCCGCGCGCGCGCGATGTCAAGACACCGCGCGCGACGCGTGACCGCGTCCGTCAGATCCCGGATGAAGTAGAGCGCCCTAAGTGTCTGACGCGGCGCAGGTGCGGGTCGCCGGCGAAAAATACAACGCGCACGGGCACGCTTCGTGCACCCGTGCGCGCCGGACGCGGTCGGCGTCCGTTCAGTGCTTGATCAGCGCGCTCGGATCCTCGGACGCCGCCGCGGGCGGCGCCGGCGCCTCGGCCTCCTTCTTCTCGTCGACGAGCGGCGCGGGCATCCGCTCGAGCGCCGCGTCGAGCACTTGCTCGATCCAGCGCACCGGGCGGATCTCGATGCGGTTCTTGATCTCGTCGGGGATCTCGGTCAGGTCCTTCCCGGTCTCCTCGGGGATCAGCACCGTCTTGATGCCGCCGCGTCCGGCCGCCAGCAGTTTCTCCT
>JADZDA010000297.1 GCA_020851255.1 Burkholderiales bacterium
CGCGCGGCCGCGCGGACTCAACCTCCGCGCCGCGGCGGCGCCCGGCCAGCGGTCGCGGCCCGGGCTGCCACGCGCTTTCGTTCTGCTAACATCGACCGATGCACGTCGCGCTCGCGCAAGGGGACCAGGTCGTCGGCGACCTGGCCGGAAACGCCCGGCGCATCCTCACCGCGTGCGCGGAAGCGGGTCGCGCCGGCGCGGCGCTGGTCGTCACCCCCGAACTCTCGCTGTGCGGCTACCCGCCCGAGGATCTCGTGCTGCGGCCGGCGTTCCTTGACGCCTGCGAGCGCGAACTCGCGGCGCTCGCGGCGGCCGTCGGGCGGACGACGCTCGTCGTCGGCTTTCCCGAGCGGCGCGACGGCCGGCGGCACAACGCCCTCGCGGTGATCCGCGACGGCGCCGTCCGCCATGTCTACCGCAAGCAGATCCTCCCGAACTACACGGTCTTCGACGAGCAGCGTTACTTCTCGCCGGGCGACGCCCCTTGCGTGTTCGACGTCGACGGACTTCGGGTCGGCGCGATCGTCTGCGAGGACGTCTGGTTCCCGGGACCGGCGGCGCAGGCGCGCGCGGCCGGCGCCGAGCTGATCGTCGTGCCCAACGGCTCGCCCTACCACACCAGGCAGCAGGCGGCGCGGGCGGCGGCGGTCGGCGCGCGCGCGACGGAGAACGGCTGCGCCGTCGTGTACGTCAACCGGGTCGGCGGGCAGGACGAGCTGGTCTTCGACGGCGCGTCGTTCGTCGCCGCCGCCGACGGGTCGATCGCCCAGCAGGTTCCGGCCTGGCACGAGACGCTCGCGCTCGCCGCGTTCGACGGTGCGCGGCCACGGCCGGTGCGCGGATCGCTCGATCCGCGGATCGAGGCGCAGGTCTGGCACGCGCTGGTCATGGGCGTGCGCGACTACGTCGGCAAGAACGGCTTCCCCGGCGTGATCCTCGGCCTGTCCGGCGGCATCGACTCGGCGCTGACCCTCGCGGTCGCCGTCGACGCGCTGGGCCGCGGTCGCGTACGCGCGGTCATGCTGCCGTCCCGGTACAACGCGCCGATCAGCCTCGAGGACTCGCGCGAGATGGCCGGGCTCCTCGGTGTCCGCTACGACGAGATCCCGATCGAGGGGCCGTTCTCGGCGGTCCTCGACACGCTGGCCGTCGAGTTCCGCGGGCTGGCGGTCGACGCGACCGAGGAGAACATCCAGGCGCGCATTCGCGGCACGATCCTGATGGCGCTGTCGAACAAGACCGGCTCGATCGTGCTGACGACCGGCAACAAGAGCGAGATGGCGGTCGGCTACGCGACGCTCTACGGCGACATGGCCGGCGGCTTCGCCGTCCTCAAGGACATCGCCAAGACGCTCGTCTGGCGCCTCGCCCGCTATCGCAACGAGCTCGGGCGCGTCATCCCCGAGCGCATCATCACGCGGCCGCCGTCGGCCGAATTGCGCGACGACCAGACCGACCAGGACTCGCTGCCGCCCTACGAGGTGCTCGACGCGATCCTCGAGGCCTACGTCGAGGGGGACGCGAGCCCGTCCGAGATCGTCGCCCGGGGCCTGCCGGCCGAAGCGGTCGCGCGCGTCGTGCGCCTCATCAAGGTCAACGAGTACAAGCGGCGCCAGTCGGCGGTCGGCATCCGCATCACGCCGCGCGGCTTCGGCAAGGACTGGCGGTACCCGATCACCTCGGCGTGGCGCGAGTGGGAGCACCTGCGCTGAGCGGGAGGGGTTCCGCGGCCCCCCGGAGGCGGGATCGGTCCCGGCGCATCGTGTAAGCTACGTTCTCGTGGCGCCGAGGTACCGGCGCGATCGGCGAGGCGGCGATGAAGAAGATCGAGGCGGTGCTCAAACCGTTCAAGCTGGACGAGGTGCGCGAGGCGCTGTCCGAGATCGGCGTGACCGGGCTCACCGTGACCGAGGTCAAGGGATTCGGGCGGCAGAAAGGCCACACCGAGCTCTACCGCGGCGCGGAGTACGTGGTCGACTTCCTGCCCAAGGTCAAGGTCGAGGTGATCCTGCAGGACGCATTGGTCGACCGCGCGATCGAGGCGATCGTCAAGGCCGCGCGCACCGGCAAGATCGGCGACGGCAAGATCTTCGTGACCGCGGTCGAGCAGGTGGTGCGGATCCGCACCGGGGAATCGGGCGAGGCGGCGATCTGATCGGATCGACGTCCGGCCGCCAGGGGCGTCGCCGCGGGGGCGGCGGCGCCGTTCGCAGTCGAAGCCGCAGGGGGAACCCGTGACCTGACCGTCCGGGCCGGCAGCTGGGATGGGGAGGCGATGATGTCGTTTTCGACCGAGTTCAGGGAATTCGCCCTCAAGGGCAGCGTCGTCGATCTCGCCGTGGGCGTGATCATCGGCGCGGCGTTCGGCAAGATCGTCGACTCGCTGGTGAAGGACATCATCATGCCGGTGGTCTCGAGGATCATCGGCGGCATCGACTTCTCGAACTGGTTCGTGATGCTCGGCAGTCCGCCGGCCGGCTACGGCGGGCCGATGACCTACGAGGCGCTGACCAAGGCCGGCGTGCCGCTGTTCGCGTACGGCAACTTCATCACGGTCGCGATCAACTTCACGATCCTCGCGTTCATCATCTTCCTCATGGTGAAGCAGATCAACCGGCTGAAGCGCGACACGCCGCCGCCGCCGCCGGCCCCGCCGCGCGAGGATCTGGTCCTGCTGCGCGAGATCCGCGACGCGATCAAGCGCTGACATCGATCCGAACGCGCCCGCCGGGGGGACGGGCGCCGGGAGTCTCCATGACCGGACGTTCCCCCCGCGCCGCCGCGGCGGCGATCGCGTTGTCCGTGCTCGCCGCCGCGCCGTCGGACGCCTTCCTGATCGCGCCGCCCGGATCGCCGGGACCGCTGCCGATGACGGTGGTCGCGCAGGGGCTCGACCGGCCGGGCGACCTCGTCCAAGCCGGTGACGGCAGCGGCCGGCTGTTCGTCGTCGAGCAGCCCGGCCGCATCCGTTTCGTGCGCGGCGGGGCGCCCTCCGCGCAGCCGTTCCTCGACATCCAGGCGCTGGTGCTCTCCGGCGACGAACGCGGACTCCTGGGACTCGCGTTCCATCCCGCTTTCGCGGCGAACGGCCGGTTCTACGTGAACTACACGAGGCAGCCGGACGGCGCGACGGTCGTCGCGCGCTATCGCGTGACGGACGGCGCACCCGATCTCGCCGATCCGGCGTCCGGCGAGGTCCTGCTCACGATCGCGCAGCCGTATCCGAACCACAACGGCGGGACGCTGCGCTTCGGACCCGACGGACTCCTCTACATCGGTACCGGTGACGGCGGCAGCGGCAACGATCCGGGCGATCGTGCGCAGGACCCGCAGAGCCTGCTCGGCAAGATGCTGCGGATCGACGTGGACGGCGGCGCGCCGTACGCGATCCCGCCGGGCAACCCTCACGCGTCCGGCCAGGGCGGGCGGCCGGAGATCTGGGCATCGGGTCTGCGCAACCCCTGGAAGTTCTCGTTCGACGGTCCGACGCTCCTCATCGGGGACGTCGGCCAGGACCAGCGCGAGGAGATCGACGCGATCGACGCGACGACCGGCGCCGGCGCCAACTTCGGCTGGCGCGTGCTCGAGGGCACGCGCTGCACCGGCCTGACCGGCGGTGCGCCTTGCGGCACGCCGGGATTCGTCGCGCCGATCGTCGAGTACGACCACGCGACCGGTTGCTCGGTCACCGGCGGCGAGGTCTACCGGGGTGCCGGCAACACCGTCGCCGCGCTGGTCCCGGGCACGTACGTGTTCGGCGATTTCTGCACCGGCGCGGTCTACGCGCTCGCCCGCACGGCGGAGCCGGCGCCCGCGGACCTGGTCGAACTGGGGCGCACCGGGTTCAACGTCAGCGCGTTCGGGCGCGACGCGACGGGCGAGATCCTCGTCGCCGACTTCGGCGGCGGACGCGTGCTCCGGATCGGCGCGCCCGCACCGGCCGGTGTCGTCCCGGTCGTCGAGTTTCGCAACGCCGCGATCGACCACTATTTCATCACCGCCGATGCCGCGGAGATCGCCGTGCTCGACACCGGCGTCATCGCCGGATGGCGACGGACCGGAGCGGCGTTCTCCGCCCGGTCCAACGCAGCGGCGGGCACGAGCCCGGTCTGCCGATATTTCCTCGCGCCGGTGCCCGGCGGCAGCCACTTCCATTCCGCCGACCCGGCGGAGTGCGACCGGGTGCGCGCCGCGTTTCCCGCGTTCGTGCTCGAGACGCCGTCCGCGATGCACGTCTGGCTGCCCGACACGCTCACCGGCGCCTGTCCGTCTCCGGCCACGCAGGATCCGGTCTATCGCGTGTGGAACCGTCGCGCCGACACCAACCATCGGTACACCCGGGATCCGGCGATCCGCGAAGCGATGCGGGCCGCTGGCGGCGTCCCGGAGGGGTACGGGCCGGACGGCGTCGCGTGGTGCGCGCCGCGCTGAACGACCCGACGCTGTCAGAACGCGCCCGGCCGCACCGCCGAGGGATGGGTGTCGCTCCGGCGATCATCGCGCCGCCGTCTTGATGGCGGTCAAGAACGCGCATTGACCGGCCGGCCCCGCCGGCACAGAATCCGGCCGATAAGGCACCGGCACCCGCGCCGCCAGGGCGACGGACCGGGACGGCCGATACGAACCAGCGGCGACCGGGCGGCGCTACGCCCGGCGACCGTGCCTTTCCCTAAATCGTGTCCAGGAGGAGTTCATGGTAGCTCGCATGCTTCGGCGTCCGCTCGTCGCCGGTCTGGCGATCGCATTCGCCTTCGCCGCGCAGTCCGCGCGCGCCGACATCAACGTCGGCGTGACGCTGTCGGCGACCGGTCCGGCCGCTTCGCTCGGCATCCCCGAGAAGAACACCTTCGACCTCGTTCCGACGACGATCGGCGGGCAGAAGATCAACTGGATCGTGCTGGACGACGGCTCGGACACGACCAAGGCGGTCCAGAACGCCAAGAAGCTCGTCGCCGAGAACAAGGTCGACGTGATCGTCGGTTCGACGATCACTCCGGCGTCGCTCGCGATGATCGACACCGCGGTCGAGGCGGAGACGCCGATGATCTCGATGGCGGCGTCGGCGCGCATCGTCGATCCGGGCAATCCGAAGACCCGCTGGATCTTCAAGACGCCGCAGTCGGACTCGCTGATGGCCGACGCGATCGCCGTCAGCATGAAGGCGAACGGCGTGCAGACGATGGGCTACATCGGATTCGCCGACGCCTACGGCGACGGCTGGCTCGCCGAGATCAAGCGCTCGGCGCAGACCGCCGGCATCCGGGTGATCGCCGAGGAGAAGTACAACCGCAACGACACGTCGGTCACCGGGCAGGTGCTGAAGATCGTGGCCGCCAAGCCGGACGCGGTGCTGGTCGGCGCCGCCGGTACGCCGGGAGCCACCCCGCAGAAGGAGCTGGTCAGCCGCGGCTACAAGGGCAGGATCTACCAGACGCACGGCGTCGCCAACCCGGACTTCCTGCGCGTGGTGGGCAAGGACGGCAGCGGCACGCTGCTGCCGGTCGGGCCGATGCTCGTCTACGAGCAGCTGCCGGACTCCAACCCGGTCAAGAAGGTCGCGGCCGATTACATCAACAAGTACGAGGCCAGATTCGGGACGCGCTCGACCTTCGGCGGCCACGCGTGGGACGCCTACCTGTTGCTCAACGCCGCGATACCCGAGGCGCTGAAGCGCGCGCAGCCTGGCAGCAAGGAATTCCGCGCGGCCTTGCGCGACGCGCTGGAGAAGGCGAACGTCGTCGCCACGCACGGCGTGTACGTGATGACGCCGAACGACCACAACGGGCTCGACAACCGCGCGCGGACCATGGTGAGGATCGACAACGACAAGTGGGTCGTCTCGCGCTGATCCGATAGTTCGCTGCGACGGGCCGGCGGCGGAAGCGCCGGCCCGTTTCACGTCCACCGACCGGAAGGACCATGGACCTGCCGATCGTCGCGCTGCTGGCGCAGGACGGGATCACCAACGGCGCGATCTACGCTCTGCTCGCGCTCGCGCTGGTGCTCGTCTTCGCCGTGACCCGCGTCATCTGGGTGCCGTCGGGCGAGTTCCTCGCCTACGGCACGCTGACGCTGGCCGGCCTGCAACTGGGCAAGGCCTCGGGCATCGCGGGCCTGCTCGCCGGCATGGCGGTCGTCGCCGGCGCCATGGAAGCCTGGCGTTCGATCGGGGATGGCGAAGCCCGCCGGCTTCCCGCCCGGCTCGCGTTGTGGACCGGCTTGCCTCTCGCGATCGCGGCGGCGCTCTATTTCATCGCGCCGCTGCAGCCGCCGTTTTTCGTGCAGATCCTGCTCGCGCTGACGGCGGTCACCGCGCTGGGTCCGCTGCTCTACCGGATCGCGTTCCAGCCGGTCGCCGAGGCGTCGGTGCTCGTGCTCCTGATCGTCGCGGTCGCCGTGCACTTCGCGCTGGTCGGGCTGGGACTGTGGTTCTTCGGCGCCGAGGGCTCGCGCACGCCGCCGTTCACGTCGGCATCGTTCGAGCTGGGCGGTGTCACCGTGAGCGGGCAGAGCGTGCTGGTCGTGGCGACCAGCATCGCGCTCATCTTCGCGCTCGCGCTCTTTTTCAACCGGACGCTCTACGGCCGGGCGCTGCGCGCGACCGCGGTGAACCGCGTCGGCGCCCGCCTCGCGGGGATTTCCCCGGGCTTCGCGGGGACGCTCACGTTCACGCTGGGCGCGCTGATGTGCGCGTTCTGCGGCGTGCTGATCGGGCCGATCACGACCGTCTACTACGATTCGGGCTTCCTGATCTCGCTCAAGGGCTTCGTCGGCGCGATCTTCGGCGGGCTGGTGACCTACCCGGCGGCCGCCGCCGGATCGCTGCTCGTCGGCGTGCTCGAGTCGTTCAGTTCCTTCTGGGCGAGCGCGTTCAAGGAGGTGATCGTCTTCACGCTGATCATCCCGGTGCTGCTGTGGCTGTCGCTGACGACGCAGCACCACGAGGAAGACGAGTAGCGTGGCCTGCGGCGCGGACATGGAGGCGGCGTGAGCGGCGGTTCCTGGACCCGCTACGCGTTCGTCGCATTCGTCGCGGTGCTGGTCGCTGTCCCGGCCGTCGCACCCGCGTTCTGGGTGACGCTCGGCAACTACATCGGGCTCTACAGCATCGTCGCGCTGGGGCTCGTGTTGCTGACCGGCGTCGCCGGCCAGACCTCGTTCGGCCAGGCGGCCTTCGTGGGCATCGGCGCGTACACGACCGCGTGGCTCACGACCTCGCTGGGGTATACGCCGTGGATCACCCTCGCGATCGGACTCGCGGTCACCGCGGCGGTCGCCCTCGCGCTGGGCGCCATCACGCTGAGGATGAAGGGGCACTACCTGCCGCTGGCGACCATCGCCTGGGGCATCAGCCTGTATTTCCTGTTCGGCAACCTCGACTTCCTCGGCGGCCACACCGGTTTGACCAGCATCCCGCCGCTGGCGATCGGGAGCTTCGAGCTCAAGGCCGAGCGCGCGCTGTTCCTGTTCGTGTGGGCGATCGCGCTCGCGGCGCTGTGGGCGACCGCGAACCTGCTCGACTCGCGGCCCGGCCGCGCGATCCGGGCGCTGCGCGGCGGGTTCGAGATGGCCGAGGCGTTCGGCGTCGACGGCGCGCGGATGAAGACGGTCGTGTTCGTCTACGCGGCTCTGCTCGCCTGCGTGTCGGGCTGGCTGTACGCGCATCTGCAGAGGTTCGTCAATCCGACCCCGTTCTCGATCAACATGGGCATCGAGTACCTGTTCATGGCTGTGGTCGGTGGCGCCGGGAGCGTCTGGGGCGCGGTCGTCGGGGCGACGCTGATCACGCTGCTCAAGCAGGTGCTGCAGGACATCCTGCCCGGCCTGCTCGGACGGTCGGGCAATTTCGAGATGATCGTGTTCGGCGTGCTGCTGGTCGTGCTGCTCCAGCGCGCACGGGAGGGAGTCTGGCCCTGGATCGCACGCCTGCTGCCGCGATCCGCTCCGCGGCCGGTGCCCGACGCGCCACCGCTCAAGGCGCGCCACCACGCGGAGCACCCGGGTCCGCTGCTCGAGGTCCGGGCGGCCCGCAAGGCGTTCGGCGGCCTGGTCGCCGTGAACGACCTCACGTTCGACATCCGCGCCGGCGAGATCCTCGGACTGATCGGTCCCAACGGCGCGGGCAAGAGCACGACCTTCGCCCTCATCTCGGGAGCGTTGCCGCTCACAACCGGCGATGTCGTCTTCCGGGGGCGGTCGATCGGAAGCCGCCCGCCGTATGAAATCGCGCGGCGCGGCATCGGCCGGACCTTCCAGCACGTCAAGCTGATCCCGGGCATGAGCGTGCTCGACCACGTCGCGCTCGGCGCGTACCTGCGCGGCACGACCGGCGTCGCGCGCGCGGCGCTCAAGCTCGACCGGCAGGAGGAGGCACGCACGCGCGCCGAGGCGGCGCGCCAGATCGCGCGTTGCGGACTGACCGCACACACGTTCGAGTCCGCCGGCAGTCTCGCGCTCGGGCAGCAGCGGATCGTCGAGATCGCGCGCGCGCTCGCCTGCGATCCGACGCTGTTGTTGCTCGACGAGCCCGCGGCCGGGCTGCGCTACCTGGAGAAGCAGCAGCTCGCCGCGTTGCTGCGCGGACTCAAGGCCGAGGGCATGACGATCCTGCTCGTCGAGCACGACATGGACTTCGTCATGGGCATCACCGACCGGCTGGTCGTCATGGATTTCGGCGAGAAGCTGGCCGAGGGACTGCCTGCCGAGATCCAGCGCAATCCTCGCGTTCGCGAGGCCTACCTGGGTGGAGTCGCCGAGTGACGACTCCGCTGCTCGAAGTCGAGTCGCTGTCGGTGAGCTACGGCAAGGTGGAGGCCGTCCACGGCGTCTCGATCCGCGCAGGCGAGGGGCGGATCGTCTCGGTCATCGGGCCCAACGGCGCGGGGAAGACGACGCTGCTCGGCGCGATCATGGGATTGCTGCCGTCCCGGGGAACGATCCGTTACCTGGGCGAGCCGCTCGCCGGCGCCTCGGTCGAGGAGCGTGTCGGACGCGGTCTCGTGCTCGTTCCCGAGAAGCGCGAGCTGTTCGCGTCGATGACCGTCGGCGACAACCTCGCGCTGGGGGCCTTCGCGCGACGCCGCGACGGCGAGGCCGCCACGCGGCGCTCGCTCGACGAAGTCTACGGCCGCTTCCCCCGGCTCGCCGAGCGTCGCGACCAGCTCGCCGGCACGCTGTCGGGCGGCGAGCGCCAGATGCTCGCGCTCGGGCGCGCGTTGATGGGACGCCCGAAGCTCCTGATGCTCGACGAGCCCTCCCTGGGGCTCGCGCCGCTGATCGTCCGCGAGATCTTCAGCATCATCGTCGGACTGCGCGCGGCGGGCGTGTCGATACTGCTGATCGAGCAGAACGCGCGCGCCGCGCTGCAGGTTTCCGACGACGGCTACGTCCTCGAGACCGGCGAACTCGTGCTGTCCGGTCCGTCGGCGGAGCTCGCGGCCGACCCCAAGGTCGCGGCCACCTACCTCGGGCAGGGCGCGGGGCACTGATCCCGGTTTCCCGGCGGGATGCCGCGGGCGCCGGGTCGCACCGCGGCAGCAGCGCCGGTTTTCCGAAGTCCGTGTCGCCGGTCGGGATATCGTGGCGGGTGCTCGATGTATCCTCGGACCGTCACCACGACCTGCCGACCCGCGGCCCATGACCGATCTCAGCGTTCCGCCCGTATCCGATGCGCTCGTGGCCCGGGCCCGCGACCTGCTGCTCGCGCCGTCCGGACTCACCGGCGAGCGACTCTCGTCGGTGCTCGCCGCGATCCATCGGCACGACGTCGATTTCGCCGACCTGTATTTCCAGCACGCGAGCTTCGAGAGCTGGAGCCTCGAGGAGGGGATCGTGAAGGCCGGCAGCTTCTCGATCGATCGCGGCGTGGGCGTGCGCGCCGTCAGCGGCGAGCGGCAGGCGTACGCGTACTCCGACGACATCTCCGCCGCGGCGCTCGACGAGGCGGCGGCCGCCGTCCGCGCGATCGGCCGCCAGGGGCAGTCGGCGTGCGCGCCGGTGGGCGCGCGCGGCGCGGCGCGCGACCTGTACGCCGGCATCGACCCGGTCGGATCGCTGGCGGACGACGCGAAGGTGGCGCTGCTCGAGAGGCTCGAGCGCATGGCGCGCGCGCGCGACACCCGCGTGACCCAGGTGATGGCCTCGCTCGCCGGCGAGCAGGAAACGGTGCTGATCGTGCGCAGCGACGGATCGCTGGTCGCCGACGTCCGACCGCTCGTGCGCGTGTCGATCACCGTGATCGTCGAGGAGAACGGCCGGCGCGAGCAGGGACACGCGGGCGGAGGCGCGCGCACCGGCTACGCGATGTTCGACGACGCGATGCTCGCCGAGTACGCGCGTCGCGCGGTCGACCAGGCGGTATTGAACCTGTCCGCTCGGGACGCGCCGGCCGGTCCGATGACCGTCGTGCTGGGCCCGGGCTGGCCGGGCATCCTGCTCCACGAGGCGATCGGCCACGGCCTCGAGGGCGACTTCAATCGCAAGGGCACGAGCGCCTTCGCCGGACGCGTGGGCGAACGCGTCGCTTCGAAGGGCGTGACGGTCGTCGACGACGGAACGATCGCCGGACGACGCGGATCGCTCAATGTCGACGACGAGGGCGAGGCGACGCAGCGCACCGTCCTGATCGAGGACGGCGTGCTCAGGGGGTACCTGCAGGACCGGTTGAACGCCCGGTTGATGGGCGTGCCCGGCAGCGGCAACGGCCGGCGCGAGTCGTTCGCGCACCTGCCGATGCCGAGGATGACCAACACGCTCATGCTCGCGGGCGACCGCGATCCGGCGGAGATCCTCGCCTCGGTCGACGACGGCCTGTACGCGGTCAACTTCGGCGGCGGCCAGGTCGACATCACCAGCGGGAAGTTCGTCTTCTCCGCGTCCGAGGCCTGGAAGGTGGAGAAGGGGAAGCTCGTCTACCCGGTGAAGGGTGCGACGCTGATCGGCAACGGCCCGGACGCGCTCACGCGCGTGACCATGATCGGCGACGACCTGGCGATGGACACGGGCGTGGGAACCTGCGGCAAGGACGGGCAGAGCGTCCCCGTCGGCGTCGGGCAGCCGACGCTGCGCATCGAGGAGCTGACCGTCGGCGGCACCGGCTGACGCGCCGGGAGCTCCCGGTGGGACGGCCCTGGAACCCGGGTCCTAGTGCAGCGGTCCGGCGGGCGTGGCAGCCGCGACCGGCGGCGATGGCGACGCGTGGTGGCAGACGATCCGCCACCCGGTCGGCGTGCGCAGGAAGATGTTGGTGGCGACCGCCGTGCCGCGGGGAGTGCCGTCGGCGAGGAACACATGCTCGGAGACGCTCTGCACGGCGAGACCGACCGTGTCGATCGCGATCGGGGCCTCGAGCCGGAACTTGAGGCGGGCGTTGCCGGAGAACAGCTGCTCCCAGGCGTTGCGCACGGCGTCGTAGCCGACCAGCCGCGGTCCGCCCGGGTGCACGCAGACGATGTCCTCGTCCTCGGCCCAGGTCGCCATCATCGCGTCCAGGTCGCGCGCTTCGAACGCCTGATAGAAGGCCGCCGCGGCGTCCTGCGGCGTGGTGTAGATCGGAGGCGTGCGGACCTTGGCCATCGGAATCAGCGGGTGGGCGCGGCAGGTGTCCCGGGCAGCGACGCGCGCGCCAGATTGTAGACCAGCTCGGACGAAAGCTCGCGCATGCAGCGGAAATGGCCGAGCGGGCACTCGCGCTTGAAACAGGGACTGCAGGCGATGTCGATCCGCGCGACCCGGGCCTGGGCCGAGAGCGGCGGCGTGTAGACCGGCGACGACGATCCGAACAGCGCGACGACCGGCACGCCGACCGCGGCGGCCGCGTGCATCAGCCCGGAATCGTTGCTGACGACCACCGAGGCCGCCGACAGGAGGTCGATCGCGGTGCCGAGGTCGGTGCGGCCGGCGAGGTCGCGGATTGACTTCGCCGTCTCCCCGGCGGCGGCCATCACGGCGTCGGCGGCGAGCTTGTCGTTCGGCGATCCGATGATCCAGACGCGCGCGCCCGTGTCGACCAGCCGCCGCGCGAGGTCGGCGAAG
>JADZDA010000298.1 GCA_020851255.1 Burkholderiales bacterium
AAGGCTGCAACCACCGCTGCACGTTCTGCATCATCCCGTCGCTGCGCGGCGATCTCGTGTCGCGGCCGCTAGGCGAGGTCCTCGCGGAGGCCGAGCGGCTGTTCGCCGCCGGCGTCAGGGACCTGCTCGTCATCTCCCAGGACACGAGTGCCTACGGCGTCGACGTCCGCTACCGGACCGGCTTCTGGCGCGGCCGTCCGGTCAAGACGCGGATGACCGAGCTCGCGCGCGAGCTGGACCAGCTCGGCCGGGCGCACGGCGCGTGGGTCCGGCTGCACTACGTCTACCCGTATCCGCACGTCGACGAGGTGATCGACCTCATGGCCGACGACGTGTCGCGCGGCGGGCTGCTGCCCTATCTCGACGTGCCGTTCCAGCACGCGAGCCCGCGGATACTCAAGCTCATGAAACGCCCGGCCGCGCCCGAGCGCGTGCTGGAACGCGTGCGCGCGTGGCGCAAGGCGAAGCCGGACCTCGCGATCCGCAGCACGTTCATCGCCGGCTTCCCCGGCGAGACGGCCGCCGAGTTCGACGAGCTCCTCGATTTCCTGCGCGAGGCGGAGCTCGACCGCGTCGGCTGCTTCGCGTATTCACCGGTCGACGGCGTGGTCGCCAACGCGTTACCCGACCCGGTGGACGCCGACGAACGCGAAGCGCGCCGCGCCCGCTTCATGCAGACCCAGGCCTCGATCAGCGCCGCCCGCCTCGCGCGCCGGGTCGGCCGGACGACGACGGTGCTCGTCGACGGCCACGAAACGACCGGACGCGGCCGTGCGAAGCGCGCGCACGCGCTCGCCCGCAGCGCGGCGGACGCGCCGGAGATCGACGGGATCGTGCGGATCGCGGACGGCGATGTTCTTACCGCCGGCAGCTTCGCGCGCGTGCGCATCGTCGGCGCCGACGCGCACGATCTCGACGCCCGCCTCGCCGATTGAGTCCGGCCCGGGGCCCGGCGCATGACAAGCCGGGCATGCGCCGCCACAATGGCGGCCTCGCGGGCGGCGCACCCGCGCCGCGGATCTCCCCGATGCCTCCGATGACCCCGATAATCCCTACCGGCCTCATGGCGGTGACCGACGGGCGTGCCGGGCGTGCCGCTGCCGTCCGACCGCAGCGCGGGCACCCGGCGCTCCACGGTGCAGCCCGCTCCGCCCCGTCGCGTCGCGCATGCCTCGCGTTCGCGCTCGCCGCGGGCGCGCTGGCGGCCGGCTGCGGCAAGGAGGCGCCGAAGGCGCCGCCGGAACGCCCGCCGGTCGACGTCACCGTCCTCGCGGTCGAAGCGCGCGACGTGCCGATCGGCTTCGAGTTCGTCGGCCAGACCCAGAGTTCGCGCGAGATCGAGATCCGCGCGCGCGTCGACGGTTTCCTCGAGAAGCGCCTCTACGACGAGGGTACGCTGGTCCGGTCCGGGCAGCCGCTGTTCCAGATCGACACCAAGCCGTTCGACGCGACGGTCCAGACGGCGCGCGGAGAACTCTCGCAGCAGCAGGCGGCGCTCGATGCCGCGGTCGCCACGCTCGCGCGCGTGCGTCCGCTCGCCGAGCAGAACGCGGTCAGCAAGAAGGACCTGGACGACGCGATCGCCAACGAGCAGCGCTCGCGCGCCGCGGTGATCGCCGCCCAGGGCAAGGTGCAGAGCGCCGAGCTGAACCAGGGCTACACGACGATCGCCTCGCCGCTGACCGGCCTCTCCAGCTTCGCGAAGCTCCAGGAGGGGAGCTACCTGTCGCCGCAGGCGAACCTCCTGACGACGGTCGCGCAGATCGATCCGATCTGGGTCAACTTCTCGATCTCGGAGAACGAGGCGCTGCGCTACCGTGACGAGGCGCAGCGCGGGCGGCTGCGCTTCCCCAGGGACAACCAGTTCGACGTCGAGGTCGTGCTGGCCGACGGCAGCGTATTCCCGCAGCGCGGGCGCATCAGCTTCGCCGACCCGTCGTTCTCCAAGGACACCGGGACCTTCCTCGTGCGCTCGGTGCTCGCCAATCCGAAGTCGCAGCTGCGTCCCGGCCAGTTCGTCCGCGTCGTCGTGCACGGCGCCGTGCGCCCGGGCGCGATCCTGGTGCCGCAGCGCGCGGTGCAGCAGGGCGCGAAGTCGCATTTCGTCTGGGTCGCCGGCAAGGACGGCAAGGCGGAGCAGCGGCCGGTCGAGGTCGGCCAGTGGCTGGGCGACGACTGGTTCGTCGACTCGGGGCTCGCCGCCGGCGAGCGCGTCGTCGTCGACGGCGCGATCCGGGTCTCGGCGGGCGCGTCGCTCAAGGCCGCGCCGTACGCACCGAAGAGCGCCGCCGCGCCGGTCGCCGGAACCACGGGCGCGGTCCCCGATGCCCCGGCCGCGGCGAAACGCGAGGCCGTGCCCCCGGCGGGTGCGGCCGCCGCAGGCGCGGTCGCGGCGGCGCCGTCGTCCGCGGCACCGGCCGGCGCGCGCGCGCGCATCCTTTTCGAGCGCGACAGCGACCTCCTGCCCGCCGAGGCGGCCGCCGCGCTCGCGCCGATCGCCCGCACGCTCGCGGCCGCGCCGTCGTCCCGCGTCGAGATCACCGGCTACGCCGACCGCACCGGTCCGGCCGAGCGCAACGTCCAGCTCGCCAGGGACCGCGCCAAGGCGGTGCGCGCGGCGCTGATCGGCGCCGGCGCCCACCCCGACCAGACGCTGATGAAGCCGCCGGCCGAAGTGACCGGCGACGGCGACGACCGGCAGGCGCGCCGTGTCGACGTCGCCATCGCCCCCGCCCGCTGAGGCGCGCCATCCGATGAACCTGTCGCGGTTCTGCATCGACCGGCCGATCTTCGCGTCGGTCGTGTCGATCGTCATCACGCTCGCCGGCGCGGTGGCGATGCGGTCGCTGCCGGTGGCCCAGTATCCGGACATCACGCCGGTCACGATCACCGTCTCCGCCTCGTACCCGGGCGCGTCGGCCGAGGTGATGGCGACGTCGGTCGCCGCGCCGATCGAGCAGCAGTTGAACGGCGCCGACCGGATGCTCTACGTCGAGTCGTCGAGTTCACCGGGCAGCACGTCGATCACCGTCTACTTCGAGATCGGCACCTCGCCCGAGCTCGCGCAGGTCGACGTGCAGAACCGCGTCAACCTCGCGATCCCGACGCTGCCCGACGCGGTCCAGCGCCAGGGCGTGCAGGTCCAGAAGCGCTCCGGGTCGTTCATGATGGTGATCGGGGTCTACTCGCCCGAGAACCGCTACGACACGCAGTACATCGCGAACTACGCCAACCTCTACGTCCTCGACGCGATCAGGCGCGTCCCCGGCGCCGGGCAGACCAGCGTCATCGGCTCGCCCGACATGGCCATGCGGATCTGGCTCAAGCCCGACCGCATGGCGCAGCTCGGCGTGACCGCGGCCGACGTGCAGTCGGCGGTCGCGTCGCAGAACCAGCAGTTCGCCGTCGGCAGCATCGGCCAGGCGCCGACCGGCCGCGGTGTCGAGCAGACGTTCGCGGTGACGACCACCGGCCGGATGACCACGCCGCAGGAGTTCGACCAGATCATCATCCGGGCGGCCGCCGGCGGCGCGGCGCTGGTGCGGCTCAAGGACGTCGGGCGCGCCGAGCTGGGCCAGCTCGACTACTCGGTGCGCGGATGGATGAACGGCCTGCCGGCGACGGTGCTCGTCGTCTACCAGCAGCCCGGGGCGAACGCGCTGGACGTGTCCGCGGCGGTCTCCTCGACGCTCGCCGAGATGAAAAAGACGTTCCCGGCCGGACTCGACTACAAGATCGCGATGGACACCACGCGCTTCACCCGCGCGTCGATCGAGACGGTCGTCCACACGTTCTTCGAGGCGCTGGTGCTGGTCGTCGCCGTCGTCTTCCTGTTCCTGCAGAGCCTGCGCGCGACCATCATCCCGATCCTCGCGGTGCCGGTCTCGATCGTCGGCGCGGCGATCGGCATGGCGGCGCTCGGCTTCTCGATCAACATGCTGACGCTGTTCGGCATGGTGCTCGCCATCGGCATCGTCGTCGACGACGCGATCGTCGTCATCGAGGCGGTCGAGCACAACATGTCGAAGTACGGGCTCTCGCCGCGCGAGGCCGCCTACAGGGCGATGGACGAGGTCGGCGGCGCGCTGATCGCGATCGTGCTCGTGCTGTGCGCGGTGTTCGTCCCGGTCGCGTTCATCCCCGGCATCACCGGACAGCTCTACAAGCAGTTCGCGATCACGATCGCG
>JADZDA010000299.1 GCA_020851255.1 Burkholderiales bacterium
CGGGCGGCCTCGAAGGTGAGCGCGGGCCCGCCGGGAGCGCCGCGATGAGCGGGCCGGAGCGGACGGGGCCGGACGCCGGGACCGGCGTGGACCTCTCGCGCCGCCGCCTGCTCGCCTGGAGCGCCGCGATCGCCGGCACCGCGATCGCGCCCGGCGTCATGCTCTACGAGGTCGCGTGGGGACGCCCGCCGGCCGAGGCCGCGTCGTCGAAGGTCCGCTGGGGCATGCTCGTCGACCTGAACCGCTGTCCGAAGGACTGCCAGGCCTGCGTCAGCGCGTGCGACCGCGAGAACGGGCTGCCTGCCGAGAAGACCCCGACGTCCGCGCAGTGGATCCGCAAGATCGCGCTGAAGGACGCGCGCGGGCGCGAACGCGCGATCCCGATGATGTGCCAGCACTGCGCCGATCCGCCCTGCGTCGACGTCTGCCCGACCGGCGCGTCGTTCAAGCGCGCCGACGGCATCGTGCTCGTCGACCGGCACACCTGCATCGGCTGCCGGTACTGCATGATGGCCTGCCCGTACGGCGCGCGCTCGTTCGTCCACGAGCCGACGACCGCACAGAAGCCCGAAGTCCCGCGCGGCAAGGGCTGCGTCGAGTCGTGCACGCTGTGCGTCCACCGGATCGACCGCGACGGGCGGCCGGCCTGCGTCGAGGCCTGCGAAGCGACCGGCAACCGCGCGCTCCTCTTCGGAGACCTGAACGACCCGAACTCCGAGATCGCGAAGCGCGTGGCCGGGTTCGGCGGCGCCGCGGTCCGCGCGGATCTGCGTCTCGACCCGGGTGTCCGCTACGCGGGGCTCTGACATGGTGTCGCACCGATTCGAACGATTCGAGGCGCTGGAGGCGCGCTGGTACTGGGTCCTGGCCGCGGCGGGCGCGGCCGCGGTGCTCGCCGGGCTGTGGGGCGCGCACACGATGGAGTCGCACGGGCACGCCGTCACCGGCATGAACAACCGGATCGTCTGGGGCGCTCCGCACGTGTTCGCGATCTTCATGATCGTCGCCGCGTCCGGCGTCCTCAACGTCGCGTCGATCGGATCGGTGTTCGGGCACGCGGTCTACAAGGCGCGCGCGCCGCTCTCCGGGCTCCTGTGCATCGCGCTGCTCGCCGGCGGCCTGTTCGTGCTGATGCTCGACCTCGGCCGCCCCGAGCGCGTGATCGTCGCGGCGACGCACTACAACTTCCGCTCGGTGTTCGCGTGGAACGTGTTCCTCTACTCGGGCATGTTCACCATCGTCGCGGTCTATCTGTGGACGCTGATGGAGCGGCGGATGAACGCGTACTCGAAGCCGGCCGGCCTCGCGGCGTTCGTCTGGCGGATCGTCCTGACCACGGGCACCGGCTCGATCTTCGCGTTCCTCGTCGCGCGGCAGGCCTACGGAACCGCCCTGCTGATCCCGCTGTTCCTCGCGATGTCGTTCGCCTGGGGCCTCGCCGTGTTCCTCGTCGTCCAGTCGACGATGTACGCGTGGAACGCGATGGAGCTGCCCGCGCCGATCCAGCGACGGATGCGCAACCTGCTGGCGCTGTTCGTGGTCACCGTCCTGTTCCTGACGCTCGCGCTGCACCTGGTCAACGCGTATTTCGCGAAGAACCTCGCGTTCGAACGCTTCGTCCTGGTCAACGGCGGCGCCTACCCGCTGCTGTTCTGGGGAGGCTACGTGCTGGCCGGCAGCGTCGTCCCGCTCGCGCTCCTCTGGCGCGACGACGGCGGCTCGACGCGCGCGATGCTGGCGGCGGCGCTGCTCGTCATCGGCGGCGCGTTCGCGCTGCTCGCGGTCTTCATCATCGGCGGCCAGGCCTGGCCGCTGGACATCTTCCCCGGTTACACGCTGTCGAGCAGCGCGCTGGACGGCGCGATCGCCGGCTACGCGCCCGGCCTGCCCGAGGTCGCGCTGGGCATGGGCGGCCTGGGCGTCGCGTTCGTGATCACCGTGGTCGGCGTCCGCGTCCTCCACTTCCTGCCGCAGGACGACCTCTCCGCGGTCGCGTCCGCCCCGGCCCCGGCCGCGCAGCCGAAGACGACGTGATCCGCGACGCGCACGCTCCCGGGGACAGCGCCCGGAGCGCCGAAGGGCCGCCCCGAGGCGCTCGCCCCCTCCTCGCGGAGGGGGGAGGCGCAGCCGCGCCGGCGGCGAGCCCGGGGGAGGTTGGCTCTTGACCGCGCCCGCGCACCCGGTCCGGTTCCTCGTCTCCGCCGCGCACAAGTCGAGCGGCAAGACGACGGTCAGCGTCGGACTGGCCGCCGCGCTCAGCGCGCGCGGACTCGTCGTCCAGACCTACAAGAAGGGCCCCGATTACATCGACCCGATGTGGCTCACCGCGGCGAGCGGACGGCGCTGCCGCAACCTCGATCCCTGGCTCACGCCGGAGCCGGAGATCGTCGCGTCGTTCGAGCGCCACGCCGCCGGCGCCGACGTGGCGCTGGTCGAGGGCAACAAGGGGCTCTACGACGGACTCGCGCTCGACGGCAGCAACAGCAACGCCGCGCTCGCGCGGATGCTGCGCCTGCCGGTGGTGCTCGTGCTCGACGCGCGGGGGATGACGCGCGGCATCGCGCCGCTGATCCTGGGCTACCAGGCGTTCGACCGCGAGATCGCGATCGTCGGCGTGATCCTGAACAACCTGGGCGGCGGCCGCCACGAGGCGAAGCTCCGGATGGTCATCGAGCACTACACCGATGTCGCCGTCCTCGGCGCCGTCCACCACGACCCGCATCTGACCATCGTCGAGCGTCATCTGGGACTCGTCCCCAGCAACGAATCCGACGACGCGCAGCGGCGCGTGTCCGACATGGGCGCAGCGATCGCCCGGCAGGTCGACCTCGACCTGCTGCTCGAGCGCGTCGGCGCGGCTGCGCCGGCGAAGGCCGTCGCGCCCGCCGTGCCCGCGGCGGCGACCGCCGAAGCCGATGTCCGCATCGGCGTCGCGCAGGACCGCGCGTTCGGTTTCTACTACGCCGACGATCTCGACGCCCTGCGCGCCGCCGGTGCGACGCTCGTGCGCTTCGACACGCTCGCGGACACGCACCTGCCCTCGGTCGACGCGCTGTTCATCGGCGGCGGCTTCCCGGAACTCCACGCGCGCGAGCTCGAGGCCAACGCCGCGCTGCGCGGGCGGATCAAGGGCGCGATCGACGCGGGCATGCCGGTGTACGCCGAATGCGGCGGGCTCATGTACCTCGCGCGTTCGATCGCGCACGGCGGGCAGGTGCACCGGATGGTCGGCGCGATCCCCGGCGACGCCGTCATGCACGAGCGCCCGGTGGGCCGGGGCTACGTCGAGCTCGTCGAGTCCGGAGATTTCCCCTGGCCGGCGCGGGCCGCGGCCGAGGGGCCCGGCACCGCCGCGCGCGCGCACGAATTCCACTACGCCTCGCTCGAGAACCTCGCGCCGGACGTGCGCTGCGTCTACCGGGTGAAGCGCGGCCACGGCGTCGACGGCGAGCGCGACGGCATCGTCGTCGGCAACACCCTCGCGTCGTTCACGCACCTGCGCTCGACCGGCGGCCGCGACTGGGCCGCCCGGTTCGTCGAATTCGTGCGTTCGAGCGACTACCGGCACCGCCGCGACGGCAACGTCGTCTACCTCGCGCCGATCCGCGGCCGCGAGGCGCTGATCGTGTAGATTCATCCACCATCGAACGGACAGGGAGACGCAAGCGCATGACCGCCACACCGGTTCGCGACGGACGTTCGATCGACGTCGAGGGCCAGCGCATCGCCGTCGACAGCGAAGGCTATCTGATCGACCGCTCGCGATGGAGCCCCGCGTTCGCCCGGGCGCTCGCGCGCGAGGAAGGGCTCGAACTCACCGCGGCGCACTGGGAAGTGATCGAGTTCCTGCGCGAGTTCGAGGCCGAGCATGGCGTCCAGCCGCAGGTTCGCGTGATGATCAGGGAGTTCACGCGCCGCTGGGGCGCGGAGCGCGGTTCGAACCACCACCTGCACGACATGTTCCCGCGCGGGGGTCCGCAGAAGCAGGGCAACCGGCTCGCCGGACTCCTGCGCACCAAGGGCGAGCACTGACGCGCACCGCGCGGTTCGCCCCGGATCGAGGAGCACGACGATGATCAACGTGACACCGGCCGCCGCGCGACAGATCCGCGTCGCGGCCTCGCAGTCCGAGGCCGACGACCTGGGCCTGCGCATCGCCGCGCGGCGCGACGACCAGGGCTCGCTGCATTACGCGATGGGGTTCGACGAGATGCGCGACGGAGACGTCGTCGTCCCGTCCGAAGGCCTGGCGCTGGTGATCGCCGGCGACCAGCGCGAACTGCTCGAAGGCATGACCCTCGACTACGTCGAGTACGAGGAAGGCGATTTCCGCTTCATCTTCATCAACCCCAACGACGCCCCGGCGCCGCGTGCCGGCGGCTGCGGCGGCGGCGGGGGTGGCTGCGGCTGCGCCGGTGGCGGCTGAGCGCAGCAGCGGCCGTCCGCGCGGCGATCGGCCGACCGCCGCCGACTTCGCACGCCTCTCGCGCGAGGCGGCGCCGAAGCGTCGTGCCGCGCGCGGCGAGGTCTATCTGGTCGGCGCCGGACCCGGCGACCCCGAACTGCTCACGATCCGCGCGCTCAAACTGATCCAGCGCGCCGACGTCGCGCTCTACGACCACCTGATCTCCGACGAGGTCCTGGCGCTGTTGCCGAAGGCGGTCGAGCGCGTGTACGTCGGCAAGGAACGCGCGAACCACACGATGCGCCAGGAGGACATCAACGCGCTGCTGGTGCGCCTCGCGCAGGAGGGCCGGCGCGTCCTGCGGCTCAAGGGCGGCGACCCCTTCGTGTTCGGTCGCGGCGGCGAGGAGATCGACACGCTCTCGGCGAACGGCGTGCGCTTCGAGGTGGTCCCCGGCATCACCGCCGCGCTCGGCGTGGCCGCCTACGCCGGCATCCCGCTCACCCACCGCGACCACGCGCAATCGTGCCTGTTCGTCACCGGGCACCTCAAGGACGGCACGATGGACCTCGACTGGACGGCGCTCACGCGTCCGCGCCAGACCGTCGTCGTCTACATGGGACTCACCGCGCTCGCGGCGCTGTGCACGAAACTGGTCGAGCACGGACTGGCGGCGGCGACACCGGTCGCGGTCGTCCAGCAGGGCACGTCGCGCGACCAGCGCGTCGTCACCGGCGCGCTCGCCGACATCGCGGCGAAGGTCGCGAAGGCGAAGCTGCACGCACCGACGCTCACGATCGTCGGCAGCGTCGTCAGCCTGCGCGAGCGGCTCGACTGGTTCAGCGCTCCGCACGCGACCGCGGCGCGGCCCCCTCGTCGCGGCCGGACCCGATAGCGGCGAGCCCCCGCCCCGCGCGCCGCCGGACAGCGGCGTTGCAGTCCTCCGCTACGCGCCCCCCGCGACGAAGAACTTCGCAACCCTCGGATCGCGCTTGAGCGGCGCGTGCACCTGCCACACGCTCAGTCCCGGCGGTGAGTTGGCCTCGATGATCACGTGGCCGTCGTCGGTCATCAGCACGTCCCAGCCGACGAGCGGCGCCTCGGGGAAGCAGCGCGCGGCGTCGAGGACGCCGTCGAGCATGCGCTCGAACCCGGGGATCGCGACGCCGGCGATCGGCGCCCCGGTGTCCGGGTGGTTCATGTGTTCCGCGAGCGTTCCGTCGGGCGCGAGCGTAAGCGCCGGGCCCAGCGTGCCGCGCGCACGATCGATCGGGGCGTTGACGCCGCCGCGGCCCTGATGCCAGTTGTCTAGCGCTCCCGAGCGGCGAGTGCCGAACCGATGCGCGAGCGCGGCGACGAAGGGTCCTTCAGCGTCGATGATCGTCAGCACCCGGATCGTATTCGCGGTCTCCGGGTGAATGGCCGCTGCGTACGCGGCCTGATCGACGTAGGCGGTCACGACGTAACGATCGAGCGAGCCGACGAGCCGGTGCACCTCGGCTTCGGTCGCGGGCTGCCGGTTGACGCGCCAGCCGTCGGGCAGGCGCTGCGCGAAGAACACGCCTTCTCCGGCGCCCGACCAGTGCGGCCGCAGCACCAGCGGACGGCCGTCGGACGCCCAGTGCTCGAACCGAGCCCAGCCGTCGCCCGCCGGCCCTGCCGCAGCCGACGGTCCGACGCCGATCGCCCGGCCCCTGCGCACGACGCCGTGGAGGCGCGGATGCGGCAATCCGTGTCCGGCCAGGACCTGCGACAGGACGAGCTTGTTGCCGACGATCGGGTTGAAAAAGCCGTTGTAGCGGTATCCGGAGGCGGAGTAGTCCCAATCGTCGACGTATTCGCGTGGATCGCGTTGGTCGAGACGGCAGACGAGCACGCTGTTCGCCCGGAACCCGCGCCGCCAGTACGCGAGCCGGCGGGTCCACGGCAGCGGCGAACGCGCGGCGAGCTCGTGGCGGATCATGCGCAGGCGCCGCACCTGGCAGCGCAACCACAGGTCGAGCGCGCCCGGAGGACGGCGGTTGGGCTCGATGCCGAACCGGCGGACGATGTCGTCCGCGGCGACCGCGCGGCTCCCGGCAGCGTCCGGCCGCGGCGGGACGATCATCGATCGGCGCGCGCCCCGGGGAGCGCGTCAGCCCGACGCCTGGTGCGACGGGTCGGCCTGCTCGGTCGCCACCCGGTGCTCGACGGCGAACACCGCGGCCTCGACGCGCGAAGTGAGCCCGAGTTTCGACAGGATGTGGCGGACGTGGAGCTTGACCGTGTCGTGGCTGATCGACAGCGACTGCGCGATCGCCTTGTTGCTCTTGCCCGACGACAGGTGCTGGAGGATCTCGCGCTCGCGCTCGGTGAGGAGGCGCATCGTGCTCTCGTGCGTGCGGCGCGTCTCGCCGGGCAGCAGCATGTCGACGAGCTTGACCGCCATCGTCGGCGCGACGACGACCTCGCCGCGCGCGGTGCGGCGGATCGCGTCGATGACGTCGTCCGGGTCCATGTCCTTCAGCAGGTAGCCGCGCACGCCGGCGCGGAAGGCGCGCGCCAGGTCGTCCTGCGAATCGCTCATCGTCAGCACGACCACCGGCGTGTCGATGCCCTCGGCACGCAGTCGCGTCAGCAGGCGGAAGCCGTCGACCGGCGCCATCTTGAGATCCATGATGACCAGCGTCGGCTTCTCGGTCTCGAGCAGGCGCACCGCCTGGTCGGCGGTGCCGGCCGTGCCCAGCACGCGGATCCCGGCGTGGGCCTCGAGGAGCTCCGCGAGCCCCCTCCGGCAAAGTCCGTGATCGTCGACCAGGACGACGCTGATCGGCTCGCTCATGTTCTTCCTTCGGAGGGGGTCGGATGTTCGGGTATGCGCAGCCGCACGCGGGTCCCGCGCCCGGCGACCTGCTCGATGACGAGGTCGCCGGCGATGCGCGCCGCTCGCTCGCGCATGATCGCGAGCCCGTGGTGGCCGTACTGGCCGCCGCGGTCGGCGGGAGCCGACGCGACGATGCCCACGCCGTCGTCCTGCACCGCGAGCTCGTAACCGCCGGCGATCCGGTCGAGCGTCAGCAGGACATGACGGGCCTGCGCGTGGCGGGCGACGTTGGCGAGCGCCTCGTTCGCGATGTGGAAGATCTCGACCTCGCGCCCCGGATCGAGGCGGAAGTCCCCTGCCCGGCACTCGAACCGCGCCTGGACGCCGGTGCGGTCGAAGAAACCGCCGGCGGTCTCCTCGAGCGCGCGCACCAGGCCGCGGGCGTCCATCCGGCTGCGGAAGCAGGTGATCAGCTCCCGCAGCTTCGCGTGCGAGTGCGAGATGGCGTCGTCGATGTCGCCCCAGTACTTGTACGCCCGCAGTTCGTCGTGCTGGCGGATCGCGTCGTTGAGCAGGCTCATCCGCATCCGCATGTAGGTGAGTCCCTGCGCGAGCGAGTCGTGGACCTCGCTCGCCATCCGCTGGCGCTCGTTCATCAGCACGACGCGGATCATCTCGTCGGCGAGACGCGCGTTGTCGAGCGACACGCCGATCAGGTCGCCCGCCGCCTGGAGCATCACCGGCATCCCCGGCGGCAGTTCGCAGGGCGCATCGAACACGAGGTCGAGCATGCCGACCGGGCGGCCGCCGTGGTGCAGCGGCACCACCAGGACGTGCCGGCAGACCGACTCCAGCCGGCGCGAGGGCAGCCGCTCGTCGTGGCGGCAGAGCTCGGCGCGCACGCAGGCGGCCTGGGGATCGGCCGACTCGGCGCAGCGGTCGCACCAGCGGGCCAGCACGCCGGATCCGGTCGCCGCCTTCGAGCCGGGTCCGACGAACACCACCGGGGCGAGATCGCTGCGGCCGGGCTGCGAGATCCGGATCGCCCCGGCGGCGGCACCGGCGAAATGAACGACCGCCTCGAGCATCGGCGAGAGTGCCTCTTCGAGGTCGGTGGCCGGGCGGCGATCCGGCGTCGCCGGCGCGGCGCGCGGCTCGACCGCCGGGGCACGGGCGGCCGGCGACGCGGGCGGCGCGACGCCCCGACCGGCTTCCACCGCGTCCTTCGACTCGAGCATGTCTTTCGAATCCTCCGTCGGGCCAAACGGCCGGCGGCCGCCCCGCGCCGGTCTGTCGCCGTGTTCCCCGGGGAGCCGATCGGCATTATGGTCCGCCGCCGACCGGACCGGCAACCGAGAGCACCCGGCACGGGCCCTCCGGCGGAGGCCGGCGACCCCGAAGCCCGCGACAGGCGCGCCTCGCGTCCCTGGCGCGTCCCGCCGCGCGACGATCACCCATCGGGGGTATCGGCCGCCCCTCCCTCATGGGGATTGACGCATGCCGGCCCGCCGATTGATATGCGTCCTTCCCCGTGTGAGACAAGGCGGCGCCGGCGATCGTTCGCGCCCGCTCGGAACCTCGCCCCGGAGCGCCTCGACCCCATGCCCCCGGCCCCGCTCCACGACCCGCTCGCCGCGCCCGCGCCGGACGCGACGAACGTCATGCGGGAGACGACCTGCTACATGTGCGCGTGCCGCTGCGGCATCCGCGTCCACCTGCGCGACGGCGAGGTTCGTTACATCGAAGGCAATCCCGATCATCCGCTGAACCGCGGTGTGATCTGCGCCAAGGGCAGCTCGGGCATCATGAAGCAGCTGTCGCCCGCGCGCCTGACCCGGCCGCTCAGGCGCAGGCCCGGCGCCGAGCGCGGCGCCGGCGACTTCGAGCCGATTTCGTGGGACGAGGCGTATGCGCTCCTGGCCGAGCGCCTCGCCGGCATCCGCGCGACCGACCCGAAGAAGTTCGCCCTGTTCACCGGCCGCGACCAGATGCAGGCGCTGACCGGGCTCTTCGCCCGGCAGTTCGGCACGCCGAACTACGCCGCGCACGGCGGCTTCTGTTCGGTCAACATGGCCGCCGGGATGATCTACACGATCGGCGGCTCGTTCTGGGAGTTCGGCGGCCCCGACCTCGCGCGCGCGAAGCTGTTCGTGATGATCGGCACCGCCGAGGACCACCACAGCAACCCGCTCAAGATCGCGATCTCGAA
>JADZDA010000300.1 GCA_020851255.1 Burkholderiales bacterium
CGACCTGAACCGCACCTATCTCGACGAGGGGCTGCTCGAGGTGCGGCTGATGGGCCGCGGGCATGCGTGGCTGGACACCGGCACGCACGAGTCGCTGCTGGAGGCCTCGCAGTACATCGAGACGATCGAGCGACGGCAGGGCCTCAAGATCGCCTGCCCGGAGGAGATCGCCTGGCGGCTCGGCTGGATCGACGACGCGAGGCTCGAGTCGATGGGCCAGGCGCTCGCCAAGAACGGGTACGGCCGCTATCTGCTCGCGCTCCTGCGCGAACCCGGACTGCGCTGACGATGCGGGTCACGCCGACGGCGATCCCCGACGTCAGGCTCGTCGAGCCGCGCGTCTTCGGCGACGCGCGCGGCTTCTTCTACGAGAGCTGGAACCGGCGCGCGCTCGAAGCCGCCGGCATCGACGCCGAATTCGTGCAGGACAACCACTCGCGCTCGGCGCGCGGCGTGCTGCGCGGCCTGCACTACCAGATCGCCCATGCGCAGGGCAAGCTCGTGCGCGTCGTCGCCGGCGAGGTGTACGACGTCGCCGTCGACCTGCGGCGCTCGTCGCCGACGTTCGGCCGGCATGTCGCGATCACGCTCTCGGCGGAGAACCGGCGGATGCTGTGGGTGCCGCCGGGCTTCGCGCACGGATTCTGCGTCGTGTCGGGATCGGCCGACTTCCTGTACAAGACCACCGACTACTGGTTCCCCGAGCACGAACGCACGCTGCTGTGGAACGATCCGGCGCTCTGCATCGACTGGCCGTTGGGCGCGGCCCCGATCGTCGCTCCGAAGGACGCCGCGGGAACGCCGCTCGCCCGGGCCGAATGCTATCCGTGACCGTGCCGGCGCACGAGCCCCCGCCGGCGGACCGGGACCGATGCGCCCGACGATCCTGCTGACCGGCGCGCGCGGACAGCTCGGGGCGGCGCTCGCCGTCGCCCTCGTGCCGCACGGCGAGGTCGTGGCCACCGACCGTTCCACGCTCGACCTCGCCGACGCCTCCGCGGTCGCGGACGCCGTGCGGCGCGTCCGGCCCGCGCTGATCGTGAACGCCGGCGCGTACACGAACGTCGACCAGGCCGAGCGCGAGCCCGGGATCGCCGACGCGGTCAACGGCGTGGCGCCGGGGGTGCTCGCGGAGGAAGCGCGCGCGCTGGGCGCCGTCCAGATCCACTCCTCGACCGACTACGTCTTCGACGGTGCCTCGCGCGTGCCCTACGTCGAGGACGACCCGGTCGCGCCGCTGTCGGCCTACGGCCGATCCAAGGTCGCCGGCGAGCGTGCGATCCGCGAGTCGGGCGCGACCGCGCTCATCCTGCGCACGAGCTGGGTCTACGGCCTCTCCGGGCGCAATTTCCTGCTGACGATGCGCCGGCTCGCGTCGGAGCGCCCCGAGATCCGCGTCGTCGACGACCAGGCCGGCACGCCGAACTGGTCGCGCGAACTCGCGCGCGCCACCGCCCGGATCGTCGCCAACGGTCTGCCGTGGCTCGCCGGGCGCGCCGGCGTCTACCACCTGAGTGCGCGCGGATCGACGACGTGGTACGGTTTCGCCCGGGCGATCCTCGCGGACCGCCCGGCGGTCCGGGTGGTGCCGATCACCACCGCCGAGTACCCGACGCCGGCGCGCCGGCCGGCGTGGGGTGTGCTGTCGACGGGGCGGTTCGAACGGACGTTCGGGTTCGCGCTGCCGGAGTGGCAGGCGACGCTGGCGGAGTGCCTCGCCTCGTCGCGGGAGTCGAATCCGGCGTAGTCGCGCGGGCGCCGTCGCGCGTTGTCGACGTTCCGGGGCCCGAGCCTCGGACGTGTACCCAGGAGATCCTCGATGTCGTCCCGAATTCTGCTCGCCGCGGTCGCCGCCCGCGGGGCGGCCGGTCTGCATGCCCAATCGCTCGTGACGTCGGTGCCCGGGATCTCGCGTCCCGCCGCCGAAGCCGCCAAGGTGTCGGTGGCGCCGTCGATGCGCCTCGACGGCCGCGCGCCGTCGCGCGATGTCCGGCTCGACGCACCGGCATCGTCGGAGCGCACGAGCAAGCTCGCAGCGCTGAACCGCGACGGCAAGACCGCGGGCCGGCCGCAATTCATCGGCTTCGGGCGCGAGCTGCCGTCCGCCTCGCGCGACGTGCGGCTCGATTCGCTCGGCAGGTCGACCGTCGAAGGCGGCGCGCGCGCGGCGCGTGTCGACGTCGGCTCGGGCGGCGCGGCGGCCATTCGCGTCGCATTGCGGCTGACCGGCGTTCCCGACGGCCTCGTGGTGCGCTTCGCGGCGGCCGGTGCGACGGTCGCCGTCGACTCGGTGGCCGCCACCGAGATCGCCGCGACGGCGCGGCGCCACGGCGAGTACTGGTCGCCGGTCATCGAGGGCGAGCGGGTCGTGATCGAGCTCGAGGCCCCGGCCGGTGCCGCGCTCGCCGGCGCGAAACTCGAGCTCGTCCGCGTCTCCCACCTGGTCGTCGGACCGCGGACCTCGCCGCAGGACGCGGCGAAGATCCTCTCCGACATCGGCGATTCGGGAAGCTGCAATATCGACGCCGCCTGCGTGAACGCCGGCCTGCCGTCGGAGTTCGTGAAGCAGCGAAAGGCGGTCGGCAAACTCGTGTTCTCGGTCGTGTCCGGCGGCACCGCGCGCTGTACCGGCACCATGCTGAACGACCAGATCGGTTCGTTCACGCCCTACATCTTCTCCGCCAACCACTGCTTCGAGTCCGCGTACGAGGCGTCGACGCTCAACGTCTGGTGGTTCTTCGATGCGACGGCCTGCGGTGGCAGCACCCCGGGATCGTATGTCGTGCAGACTGGCGGCGCGTTCCTGCTCGCCCGCAGTCAGGATTGGGACTGGGCGCTGTTGCAGCTCAATACGGCGCCACCGCTCGACGCCACTTTCAGCGGCTGGAACTCGGCGGCGCTCGCAGCGGGCAACAACGTCACGATCCTCCACCACCCATCGGGCGATCTCAAGAAATGGAGCCAGGGTACGACGTTCGCCGCGGTGCCGGTGACCTTCGGCACCGCGTCGGGCGGGGCGGGTCTGTTCACCCGCGTCGTCTGGTCCAACGGCACGACCGAGGGCGGGTCCAGCGGCGGTGCGCTGCTGTTCAACAACGGTTCTCAGTACGAGGTCCGCGGCGGACTCCTCGGAGGAGACGCCCTTTGCAGCAATCCAACCGGCTCGGACTATTTCTCCCAGCTGGGCGCGATGCTCGTGAAGACTCGCGAATACCTGACGCCGAACTCGCAGGTCTCGGGCCTCGTGCCCGTGATCGAGTTCTACCACGCCGGCCTGAACCACTATTTCGTCACCGCACTCGCGTCCGAGATCATGTTGCTCGACGGTGGCTTCGTTCCGGGCTGGGAGCGGACCGGCTTCCGCTTCCTCGCGTACGCGAGCGCCGGCTCGGGTCGCAGTCCGGTATGCCGGTACTACCTGATACCGGAGGTCGGCAATTCACACTTCTATTCGGCGAGTCCGTCTGAGTGTGCGCTGGTGGCGCAGCAGTTCGGCAGCGCGTGGGTTCTCGAGACCTCGACGGCGTACTACACGGCATTGCCGGACGTGACGACCGGAGCCTGCCCGACGGGAACCCAGGCGGTGTATCGCTACTTCCGTCCGTCGGAACTCAACCACCGCTTCACCATCGAGGTGACGGTCGCCAACGAGCTCAAGGCCACGCCGGGGTGGACGCCGGAAGGCTACGGCCCCGGACCGCTGTTCCCGATCATGTGCGTACCGGTGGGTACGTGACCGCGGCTGCCGCGCCCGTCGGGATACTCGCCTAGTCGAAGCGGTAAGCGCACCGCGCCCGCCCGCCCACGGCGAGCGGGCGCCCTGCGCCTTCGACGACGATCGCGTTCATCCCGAAGGTGACGCCGCCGGCGCGCTCGTCCTGCCGGTAGGCGGCGAGCGTGGCGAGCGGCTCGCGGCCGGCGTGGCCGGTTTCCGGGTCGACGGGCGTCACCTGGCAGCGCGTGCAGGGCTTGACGAGCCTGAGCACCACGCCGTCCACTTCGATCGTGTCCAGATGGTCCTCGTCGTGCGGTTCGAGTCCGGCCACGACCAGGTTGGGCCGGAAGCGGCGCATCGGCATCGGTGCGATCCCGCGCTCGCCGAGCCGGCGATTCAGTTCGTCGAGCGACGCCTGCCCGATGACGAGGATCGGATAGCCGTCGGCGAACCGGGTGTGCGCGCCCGAATCACCCGCGTAGTCGCGATGGCACGCGCGCCGGTCGGACGGATCGAACCGGACGATGCGCACGTCGGCGCGCAACGCGCGCGAAAGCCATCCGGCCGCTGCGTCCCCGGCGTCCAGACCCCGGATGCGCGAATTCCAGACGACGACTTCGCGCGTCGATCCGGACGGATCGGGGGGCAGAGACAAGGGCGGGGCGCCCGGAAAATCGAGTTCGACCGCCGCGTCGCGGACCGCGGTGCCGACGAGGCAGAGGTCCGGGTGCTCGCGCTGGGAGACGAATCGGCCGGTCGCGTCGACGGCCATCCATTCGCGGTCGCCGACACCGCCGGTCGACAGACCCGGGATGTCGACCCGCGCGTGCTCGACGTCGATACCCCGCGCGCCCTTGAGCGGGTAGACGGCGAGCGAGGCGACGACCGCGTCGGTCATCGAACGGGGCGGACCGGCTTCACTGCGCTACGGCTGATGCGGTCGTCTGCGTCGAGCCCGGCGTTCTTCCCGGGAACCCGGATCAGCGCAGGCCCTGCGCGTACTCGGCGACCGCTTTCATCTGCGCATCGGTCATGCCGCGCACGACGGCAGCCATGATCCGGCCGTTCTGGTCCTTGCCGGCGGCGTCCGCGCCGCGCTCTCCGCCCTTGAACGACTTGAGCTGGGCGTAGGTGTAGTCGGCCCACTGGCCGGCGAGCCGAGGATAGCTCTTGGGTATGCCCGCGCCGGTGGGTCCGTGGCAGGCGCTGCACGACGGAACGCCGGAGGCGGCGTCGCCGGCGCGCCATAGCTGCTGCCCGGTGCGCACGAGGGCCGCGTCCTTCGCCTCGAGCGCCTTGGGCTTCTGCCGGGAGAAATACGCGCCCAGCGAGCGCATGTCGGCGTCGCTGAGCGTGGCGACCATGCCCTGCATGACCGGATTGACCCGGATGCCGGCCTTGAAGTGGGCCAGTTGCAGGGTGATATAGTCGGCCGGCAGTCCGGCGAGCGACGGATTCGCCGACGTGGAACTCACGCCGTCGGTGCCGTGGCACGCCACGCAGATCTGGCTGACGATCTGTTTGGCCTTGTCGAGGTCGGGCTGGGCCGGCGCCTGCGCGCCGGCGAGGGACGATCCCCCGACGAAGAGCGCGGCGGCCGCGAGCAGCTTGCGTGTCATCTTTCCCACTCCTGAGGGGGCGGCCGGCCGGCCCCGGACGGAGCGCGATGCCGGCGCCGGAAGACGCCTTCGGAATACGCCTTGAACGAACGCGACATTGTATCCGAGAAGGGCGCCCCGGGCGGACCCGACCCCCGGGCGCTCCTGGGGGCGCGTTTCGTCGTCGCCGCCGCGGCGCTCGACCAGCTCCCGCCGCCCGGCCCTCCCGAGGTGGCGTTCGCCGGCCGCTCCAACGCGGGAAAATCGAGCGCGATCAATGTGCTGGCCGGCCGCCGCCGGCTCGCCTTTGCGAGCCGCACGCCCGGCCGCACCCAGCAGATCGTGATCTTCGAACTGCCGTCCGGCGCCCGGATCGCCGACCTGCCGGGCTACGGTTACGCGGCGGTGCCCAAGGCGATCAAGGAGGACTGGCAGCGGGTGCTCGGCGCGTACGTCGCGACCCGGCCGACGCTGGTCGGACTCGTGCTGGTCGTCGACGCGCGGCATGGACTCAAGCCGCTCGACGCCACGCTGCTGGACGGCTTCCTGCCCTCGGGTCGTCCGGTGCTGCTGCTCGCGACCAAGTCGGACAAGCTGTCGCGCGGCGATCGAAAAACCTCGGTCGCGGCGATTCGCCGCGAGCTCGAGCGGCGATACGGTCCCCAGGCCCGGAACGTGACGACGGTGGTCTTTTCGGCCTCCGACCGGATGGGTCTCGCCGAGGCGGACCGCGTGCTCGCCGATTGGCTGGGCATGGCCTGAGGGCGTCCCCGGACATTCTTGCAGCCGGCCGCGGGGAATGCGGGCAAAGAAAGGCCCCGCGGTCAAGGGGAGTGACCCGGGGCCTTGAAACGCCCGCCGCGGCTTGCCGACCGCGGCGGGCACCCGCTCAGGGAGGGAAGCGGGAGACGTTGCCGTCCGATGCTAGGACCGTTGACGCGCGTCAGGGTTCCCGAACGATGTCGTCGGGATACTCGGGATTCGGTTGCGTTTCATGACCATGACCAGGGGAGGGGCGGATGGCGCGGACGACGCCGGCACCGACGGTGCTGTCGGGTTTGAAGCAGGCGCTGCTGCCGCACGCGCCGTTCTCGGCGATGGCGGCGGACGATGTCGAACGCATCGTGCGCGCCTCGCAGATCCGTTATTTCGCGCCGGGCGAAGTGATCCTGGCGCCGGCGAACACGCCGTCGGATTCCTGCTACGTGATCCGTCAGGGCATCGTCCGCGGCGAGCACAAGTCGCCCGACGGTGTCTCGTCGCCTGAATGGGAACTCGCCGCCGGCGAGATGTTCCCGCTGGGCGCGCTGCTCGCCAGGCGAGGCGTCACCAGCACCTACCGCGCGTCCGGCGACGTGTTCTGCCTCGCGTTCCCGGGCACGGTGTTCCACCGGCTGCTCGAGATCTCGCCGGTGTTCCAGGACTTCTGCACCCGTCGACTGGCGCACCTGCTCGACCTGTCGCGCGCGCGGATGCAGGCCGAGTACGCGGCGAGCGTGACCGAGCAGCGCGGGCTCGCGACGCCGCTCTCCGCGCTCACGCGCAACACGCCGGTCACCGTGGCGCCGCAGACGCCGATCGTCGATGCGCTCAAGACGATGGAGGACCGGCGCATCGGGTCGGTGCCGGTCGTCGACGATCAGGCGCAGCCGCTGGGCATTTTCACGCGCCAGGACGTCATCGGCCGGATCGTCCTGCCGGCGGTACCTTTGTCGGCGCCGATCGCCGACGTGATGAGCAAGCCGGTGCTGACGCTGTCCGCGAACGCGACGGCCGGCGACGCGGCGCTGATGATGGCGCGACACGGCATTCGCCACGTCGTCGTCACCGGAGAGGGAGGGCGGGTCTCCGGCGTCGTATCCGAACGCGACCTCTTCGGCCTGCAGCGGCTGTCGGTGCGCGAACTCGCCAGCGCGATCCGGCGCGCGCCGGACCTGGGCTCCCTCGTCCAGGCCGCCGCCGATGTCCGTTCGCTGTCGCACGCGCTGGTCGCGCAAGGCGTCGCCAGCGGGCAGCTCACGCGGATGATCGCGAGCCTGAACGATCAGCTCACCGTGCGCGTCCTCGACCTGGTCAAGCCGGCGCACGACCTCGCCGGTCTCGCCGTGTGCTGGCTGGGCCTGGGTTCCGAAGGTCGCAGCGAGCAGACGATCGCGACCGACCAGGACAACGGGCTCGTGTTCGTCGCGCAGGACGAATCGACGACCTCCGACGCGGTGCGGGAGCGGCTGCTGCCGTTCGCCCGCGCGGTCAACGAGGCGCTCGACCGCTGCGGCTACCCGCTGTGCAAGGGCGGCGTGATGGCGATGAATCCGCGCTGGTGCGCTTCGCTCGACGAGTGGCGCGCGGCGTTCTGGCAGTGGATCGACCGCGGCGATCCGGACAGTCTGCTCGCGAGCGCGATCTTCTTCGATTTCCGCGCGCTGTGGGGCGAAGGGCGCCTGGCCGAGATGCTGCGCTCCGACATCTCCGCTCACGCGCAGGCCAATCCGCGCTTCCTCAAGCAGATGAGCGACAACGCGCTCAGGAACCGCCCGCCGTTGAATTGGTTCGGCGAACTCTCCGCGCAGGCCGACGCCGGTGGGGTCGAGGGCATCGACCTCAAGATGAGCGGCAGCGTGCCGATCGTCGACGGCGCGCGCATTCTCGCGCTCGCGAGCGGGGTCACCACCACCAACACGGTCGAACGGCTCGAGCAGGCCGGGCCGAAGGTCGGCGTGCGCCCCGACGAGATCCGTGGCTGGATCGACGCGTTCGAGTTCGTGCAGATGCTCAGGTTGCGCACCCAACACCGCAAGGCGTCGGACGGTGGGGTGGAAGGCGGCGCGAACGTCGCGCCGATCGCCGAACTGTCGGATCTCGATCGACGGATCCTGAAGGAGGCGCTGCGGCAGGTGCGCAGGCTGCAGCAGCGGCTCGAAGCGGACTATCCGGGATGAACTGGATCTCGCGTCTGCTCGGGCGCGAACCCGCCGAGGACGCCGCGTCCGTCGGGCGGCTGGTCGTCGTCGACACCGAGACGTCCGGGCTCGATCCGGAACGCGACGACCTGCTCGCGATCGGCGCGGTCGCGATCGACGGCGAGGGCGTCGCGCCCGAGGACAGCTTCGAGGTCGTGCTGCGCAACGAGGCGAAGCGCGACGCGTCCAACGTGATCGTTCACGGCATCGGCTTGCAGGCGCAGGCCCTGGGCACGCCGCCCGAGGTGGCGCTCACCGCGTACCGGGACTACGTCGGTCGGTCGCGCTGCATCGGCTTCCACACCGACTTCGACCGCAAGGTGCTTCGCCGGGCGTTCGCCGCGCACGGCATCGACTTCGACGAGCGTCCCTGGCTCGACCTCGCACCGCTCGCCGGCGCGCTGCACCCGGATTCGTACCGTTCCGGCGGGCGCAGCCTCGACGACTGGCTGGCCGCCTTCAACATCGGCGTCGCCGCGCGGCACAACGCGGCCGGCGACGCGCTGGCGACCGCCGAGCTGTTCCTGAGGCTGCGGGCCGACGCGGCCCGGCAGGGCTCGCGCGAATTCAAGGCGCTGCTCGCAGCCGCCCGGCAGCAGAAATGGCTGGGTGCCGACTGAACCGGCCGCCCGCCGAGTCGATCGACCCGCGGCATCGACGTGCCCGATGCGCTGACCGAGGAAGACCATGACCCGACCCTACGACGCCCGATTTCCCGACGCCCGCCCGCGCCGGATGCGGCGCGACGACTTCTCCCGCCGCCTCATGCGCGAGACACGTCTGTCACCCGAGGACTTCATCTACCCGGTGTTCGTCCTCGACGGCGAAGGCCGTGAGGAACCGGTGGCGTCGCTGCCCGGCGTCGCCCGCAAGTCGATCGACCGGCTGTACGCCGACGCCGAAGCCTGCGTCGCGCTCGGCGTGCCCGCGATCGCGCTGTTCCCGGTGATCCCGACGGCGCTGAAGTCGGCCGACGCCTCTCAGGCGTGGCGCCGCGACGACCTCGTGCCCCGGACGGTCGCCGCGCTCAAGCGACGCTTTCCCGAACTCGGCGTGATCACCGACGTCGCGCTGGACCCCTACACGAGCCACGGCCAGGACGGATTGATCGACCAGACCGGCTATGTCGTCAACGACGAAACGGTCGAGGCGCTGGTCCGCCAGGCGCTCAACCACGCGCAGGCCGGCGCCGACATGGTCGCGCCGTCCGACATGATGGACGGCCGCGTCGGCGCGCTGCGGCGCGCGCTCGACGGCGCCGGGTTCCAGCGCACCCGGATCCTCGCCTACTCCGCGAAGTACGCGTCGGCGTTCTACGGGCCGTTCCGCGATGCGGTGGGCTCGGCCGGGAACCTCGCCGGCGGCAACAAGACCACGTACCAGATGGACCCGGCGAACGGCGACGAGGCGCTGCGCGAGGTCGCGCTCGACATCGCCGAGGGCGCGGACATGGTGATGATCAAGCCCGGCATGCCCTATCTCGACATCGTCCGGCGCGTGAAGGACGCGTTCGCGATGCCCACGGCCGTCTACCAGGTCTCCGGCGAGTACGCGATGCTCAAGGCGGCGGGCCGGCAGGGTTGGCTCGACGAGCGCGCCTGCGTGCTCGAGGCGCTGGTCTCGTTCCGTCGCGCCGGCGCCGACGCGATCCTCACCTACTTCGCGCTGGACGCCGCGCGCTGGCTGCGCGAGTGAGAATTGGGGTCAGACTCGAATTAGGGTCAGACTCGAATTCCCGGAGAATTGGGGTCAGACTCGAATTTCCGTCGC
>JADZDA010000301.1 GCA_020851255.1 Burkholderiales bacterium
GAGCCTTGCGACTCCGGCGACCCGGATCAGGCCGCCGGACGCCCGTCCGGCGGCGCCGGCACCGCGTGCGACGCCAGCGGTGCGTGCGCCGAGTCGATCGCCGAGGCCGCCAGCGCCTCGCGGCGATCGTCCTGCCCGTGATGGGCGAGCGCGACCAGCGTGCTGGTCGCGAGCACGGTCAGCATCAGCGCGCCGAACGGGAAACCCTCCAGCCCGCCGGCCTCGGCCGCCGCGAGGAACAGCAGCACGGTGATGAGTCCGCGCGGCGCGATCCACGTGAGCGCCGCCGCGTGCTCGACACGCAGTGCCGCGAGCAGCGCGCGCCGCGAGGCGAAGACGAACCCGGTGCACGCCGCCGCGACCGCCCAGGCGACCGGAACGGCGAGCAGGCCGACCTCCGTCCAGTAGCCCAGCAACAGGAAGAAGAACGACTTGGTCGCGAACGTGAGTTCGGCGACCAGGCTCTTGAATTCGGCGACCGTCCGCTCGTAGTCGTTGGCGGCGCGCATCGCCTCGAGCGGCGCCCAGCGGTCGAGCAGGTGCGGGTTGGCGATCACCAGCCCGGCGACCAGCACGAAGACCAGCGGCGACAGGTGCAGCGCCTTGCCGATCGCGTACAGGCAGAACAGTCCGGCGATGAGCGGCAGGAAGCGCACGTGCCCGTCGACCTTGTTGACCAGCGCGTAGAGCGCGACCGACGCCGCCAGCGCGACGACGACCGAGATCGCGCCGCCGCCGAACAGATCGCGCGCGAAAGCCGCCGGGTCGCCCTGCGACGAGAGCAGCGCGGTGAACACCAGCACGCCGACGATGTCGGCGAACGAGCTCTCGTAGATGACGAATTCGCGCGCCTGCGCCGGCAGTCCGGTCGCGCTCGGGATCGCGACCGCCGACGAGATCACGGCGAACGGCACGGCGGCGAGGGCCGCGAGGTAGGGCGTGAAGCCGAGCGTCCAGTGGAACAGCGCGGCGAACGCGATCGTGCAGGCGACGAAGCCCCCGATCGACGACAGGACCGCGCGTGCGATGACCGCCAGGCGCTCCCGGCTGACCTCGAGGTCGAGCGCGCCTTCGAACACGATCAGGATGAGCCCGAGCGTGCCGATGATCGGCACGACGGCTCCGACGTGGCCGAGATGCAGCCCGAGCCGGTCGAGGACCTGGCGCGCGATCATGCCGGAGACGATCAGCAGGACCACCGAGGGCAGCTTGAATCGGCGACCCACGATGTCGAGGAGATAGGCGCCCAGGAGCAGCGACGACGCGACGAGGATGGCGGCGTTGGTCATGAGGGGTCCCCAGGCGGCCGGGCGCGCGCTATGCTAACCGCCCGCGGACCCGCCGCGGCCGGGAATCGGCGCGAAGCACGCCGCGCCCGGGAACTCAGGCGCGCCCGAGCGACTCGAATCCCGTTCATGTCCATCGTCTCCCGTCTCTGGCGCCGTGCCGGCGTCGCGATCGTGCTGCTGGCCGCGCTGACCGCGGCCGGCTGCGCCGCGCTCGTCGCCAAGGAGCGGGAGCTCACTTTCCGACCCGAGCGCGGGGTGTCCGGCTGGTTCACCGGCCTGCCGTCCGATGTCCAGGTGTTCTACCTGCCGGTGACCGGCGGTCCGAACCCCGAACGCGTCCACGCGTGGTTCTGGCCGCACCCGCACCCGAGCGCACCCACGCTCCTGTACCTGCACGGCGTGCGCTGGAATCTCACCGCGCACCTGCGCCGCATCGAGAACCTGCGGAGCTTCGGCTTCACCGTGCTGGCGATCGACTACCGCGGCTTCGGGGAGAGCGACGGCGAGATGCCGTCCGAGGAGTCGGTCTACGAGGACGCGCACGCGGCCTGGCGCTGGGTGGTCGAACGCGAGAGGGAGCCGGCCAAGCGCTTCGTCTACGGCCATTCGCTGGGCACCGCGGTCGCGACGCACCTCGCCTCCGACGAGGGCACCCGCGACGGGATGGGCGGGCTGATCCTCGAAGGCGCGTTCACCAACCTGCCGGAGATGGCGGCCGCGCTCGCGCCATCGTGGCTGCCGATCGACAAGCTGGTCACACAGCAGTTCGACACGCGCTCGAAGATCGCGCGGGTGCCGGCGCCGGTACTGATCGTCCACGGTACCGAGGACCGGATGGTGCCGTACCGCTTCTCGCAATCGCTCTACGCGGCGGCCCGCGATCCCAAGCGCCTGGTGCTCGTCGAGGGCGGCGGGCACTACAACACATCCTGGGTCGGCTCGGCCGCGTATCGGCAGGCGCTGGCCGAGCTGTTCCGGCTGCCGCTCGCGAACGCGGGCACCGATCCGGGCGCGGACCCGGGCGCGAGCGGTCACGCGCGCGTTTCGGCCAGGGCGGCCGGCGCCCGCGCGCCCGCGGTCCAGCCGGCCTACGCGGCGCCCTGACGCGCGTCGCGTCGGGTGTCGCGTCAGGGAAGCTGGATCTTCCCGCCGCCGCCCAACCCGCCGCCGGGCATCCCGCCCATGCCGCCCATCCCGCCCTGCGGGATGACCAGCCCGGTCTGCGCCTGGCGGCGCATCTCGGCCAGCTCCTTCATCGTGCGGTCGAGCGCCGCCTTCGCCGCGGCGCCGTAGCCCGCGACCGCTTCGGCGAGCGATTTCGCCTCGATCTCGAAGCTGATCGGCAGCGCGCCGACCTGCGTCATGATCTGCGCTTCGCCCGCGTAGACGGTGCGGCGTGACGGGTCGTCGGCGCCGCTCGCGACCACCGGGGTCAGCACGCGGATGGTGCCGAAGCGGCGGTCGGTGTAGATCTCCTCGCGGCACAGCGAGGACGCGTCCATCTGGATGTCGTCGATACGGTCTTGCTGGCCGGCCATGGCAGGTCCCCGATGCGGATTCGATCGGCGGATGCTAGCAGATGCGCGCGTGGCTCCGGCGCGAGTGGCGCTGCAGCGTTGACTAGTTCGCCGGCGTGAACGCGTAGGCGTCCATCGCGAGCGCCGCCCCGTCGAAGCCGACGTATTCCCGGCGCGCCCGCGCGCGCGGTCCGGCGGCGCCGAGCGCGACGTAGATCGGCAGGAAATGCTCTTCGGACGGATGCGCGCGCGCCGCGCCGGGCGCGACGTCGCGATAGGCGAGCAACGCTTCCTCGTCGTTGGCGTCGAGCGTCCCGGCGAGCCAGTCGGAGAATTGCGCGGCGTAAGGCAGCGGTGTGTCGCCGCGGCCGCCCGCGAGCATCCAGTCGCGCAGGTTGTGCGTGCCGTGCCCGCTGCCGACGACCAGCACGCCCTCGCCGGCGAGCGGCGCGAGCGCGCGTCCGACGTTCAGATGATGGAGCGGATCGCGCTCCGGCTGCACGGCGAGTTCGACGACCGGCACGTCGGCGTCCGGGTACATGTGCATCAGCGGCACCCACGCCCCGTGATCGAGCCCGCGGCAGCCGTCGGCACCCGCGGCGATGCCGGCGCCCTTGAGCAGTTCGACGACGCGGGCGGCGACCTCGGGCGCGCCCGGTGCCGGGTAGCGTAGCCGGTAAAGCGGCTCGGGGAAGCCGCCGAAGTCGTGGATCGTTTCCGGCTTCGCGTTCGCGCTCACCATCGGCACGCCGGTTTCCCAGTGCGCCGAGACGACCAGCACCGCGCGCGGCTTGCCGATCGAGCGCGCGAGCGACGACCACGCGGCGCCGGCGGCACCGGGATCGATCGCCCGCATCGGCGAGCCGTGCGAGAGGAAGAGCGTGGGCAGACGTTCGCTCATGGCGGGGTGGGGAGGATCGGGGCGGGTCGGGGCGGGGAGGATCGTGGCGGGGCGGATCGGCGACGGGAGACGGGTGGAGGGGACCTCGCGGCGGGCGCGTGCTGCGCCCGCCCGCCGCGCTTTCCCGTCCGCGCTTTCCCGTCCGCGCTTCCCCGTCCGCGCTTCCCCGTCCGCGCTTTCCCGTCCGCGCCTACTTGACGAGCCCTTCGGCCTTCATCGCCGCGTGGACCGCCGGGCGCTCGGCGACGCGCTTCATGAACGCGGTCACGTGCTTGAATTCCGAGATGTCCATGCTCATGAAATTCGTCCAGTTGACGATCGTGAACAGGTACGCGTCGGCGATCGTGAACGCGCTGCCGGTGAGGAACGGCGTCTTCGCGAGCTGCGCGTCGATCAGGCCGAGGCGGCGCTTGATGCCGGCGATCGCGCGCTCCTTGGTGAGGTCCGGGGTGTCCGGCGCCCACAGCGGCGAGAAGCCCTTGTGCAGCTCGGTCGCGATGAAGTTGAGCCACTCCATCAGCTTGTAGCGCTCGATCGAGCCGGCCGCCGGCGCGAGCGTGCCCGGCTTCTTGTCGGCGATCACCTGCAGCAGCACGGCGACTTCGGTGAGCTTGGTGCCGTCGTCGAGTTCGAGCATCGGCACGTAACCCTTCGGATTGGCGGCGTAGTAATCGCTGCCGTCGGGGAGCTTGTGCGTCTTCAGGTCGACGGGAATCGTCTTGGCGGCGATGCCGGCTTCGGAGAGCGCGATGTGCGGGGCGAGCGAGCAGGCGCCCGCGGCGTAGTAGAGCTTCATGGGGTCGGTCCTCGGTGGGGCGGGAAGAGGGCCGTTCCACCGCGACGGGCGGCGGAACGGTCGGGGTTCGACGATCGTGAGGCGTCAGGCGGCGGCGTAGCCGGTCGTCGCGATTTCGGTGCGACGCAGAGCATACCGCCCGTCGCCGAGCAGCGCAGCGACGACGGTGGCCGCGACGAGGAACGCCGGGTATTCCCAGCCGCCGTTCTGCGCGGTGAACAGCCACCCGTTGCCCGCGTGCGCCCAGGTCGCGCCCAGGAGGATCGGCACCAGCGCCGAGGCGACGACGCGTGTCCGGTACCCGGCGATGAGCAGCACGCCGCCGATCAGTTCCGCGGCGATGGTCAGGTACGCGAGCGGGCCGGGGAGCCCGATCGACTCGAAGAACTTCACGGTGCCGGCGACGGTGAACACCGAGATCTTGAGCCAGGCGTGGGCGATGAACATCACGCCCAGGGAAAGCCGCAGCAGCAGCGCGGCCAGGTCGATGCGACGGTCGTTCATGAGGCTCTCCGTTCCAGGTTGAGCGGCCGGATGGCCGCGACGGAGCGAACGATAGATGTTGTCCGTGACAGGATAAATAGTCTGTTAATTGACAGATTGTTCCGTATTTCGCAATAATTGCCCGGTGGACCGATTCCAGGCGATCCGCGCGTTCGTCGTCGTCGTCGAGCAGGGGAGCTTCGCCCGGGCCGCCGACCGCCTCGACCAGTCGGTGTCGTCGGTGTCGCGCCAGATCGCCGACCTCGAGGCGCACCTCGACGCACGGCTGCTCAACCGCACGACACGCAGGCTGTCGCTGACCGAGGCGGGCCGCGACTTCCACGAGCGATCGGTCCAGCTCCTGGCCGATCTGGACGAGGCCGAACAGGCCGCGGGCGGCGTGGGGGCGGCGCCGCGCGGCACGCTCAAGCTGACCGCACCGATCACCTACGGCGTGCGCGTGCTCGCCCCGCGGCTCGCCTCGTTCACCGCGCGCTATCCCGATGTTCGCCTGGACATCGAGCTCTCCGACCGCGCGGTCGACCTGGTCGACGAAGGCTTCGACCTCGCGGTGCGCATCGGCGCGATCCGCAATCCCAACCTGGTCGCGCGCCGCGTCGGCGAGACGAGGCTCGTCTGTTGCGCATCGCCCGCCTACCTCGCCGCGCATGGCACGCCCGCGACGCCCGCCGACCTCGCGCGCCACGCCTGCCTCACCTACGAGTACGCGCCGGTGCGCTCCCAGTGGCGCTTCGTCGACGCGAACGGCGCGGAGCAGATCGCGAAGGTCGCCGGCCCGATGCACGGCAACAACGGCGAGATGCTCGCCGCGCTCGCGGCCCAGGGCGCCGGCGTCACGCTAGAACCCGACTTCATCGTCGAGCCGCTGATCGCGTCCGGGCGGCTCGTGCCGATCCTCGTCGGGTACGAGGTGCCGCCGATCCCGATCCATGCCGCGTATCCCAGCCGGCGGCATCTGTCGGCGAAGGTGAGGGCGTTCATCGACCATCTCGTTGCGGGCGGCACCAGGGCCGTCTCGGCGTAGCGCCCTGGCGAACGGCGGCGGAACCGGCCGGTGGCGACGCTCCCGCGGCGGCAGATCGCGGGCGAGCGTTTCGGTGCCGTCGCCTCGAAGGAAACTCGCCTGTCGCGACTTCGGGCCTTCACGTACGCCGGCCACGCGCATTTGCCCTGCATCAAGCAAGGCGTTTCTCGCTGGCGGTCGTGCTTGCGTCGGGAATCCAACCGCGAATAGTGTTGTTCACGACAGGCGCGAGGAACTGGGGGCCTCCGCCGCGAGTCGGCCATTCGCCAGGAGGTCCCGTGAGAACCGTATCGTTCGCTGTGTCGTTCGCCGCGCAGTTCGCCATTTCCCTCGCAACCCTGATCAGCGGATTGACCCTGTGCGCGGGGGGGCATCGGCAGCCGCCGCGCCCGGACCTGACCTCGAATCGACGAGCCTCATCGTCAAGTTCGAGCGCCTGGCGGCGAGCCCGATCCTGCCCGAGGACGCGGTCGACGTCGTCACCGACGCGGTGTCCACGCAAGGCGCCGCGCTCACCGGCGCCGACTGGGCGCTGTTCGCGCGCATCGGTTCGCCGGTTGGGGCGAACTGGCTGATCCAGCACCGCTTCCCCGCCGACTATCTCGACGCGCTGCGCGCCGAGGATCCCGACCATCCCGAGCTGCACCTGCAGGAGTACGTCGTGTTGCGCTACGCCGACGTCGGCACGCGGATGGTGGCCGAGGGCAAGCTCGGCAATGACAAGGCGGTTCGGTCGTTCCGGCCGAATTCACGGATGGGCTTCAGCGCGCGGATCAACGACTATTACGTCGCGACGACCGGTCCGACGCAGATTCCGCAGGGCTACCAGTGGGGGCTGGAAGCCATCGGCGCGATGACGCCGTGGAACAACCTGACCGTGCAAAGCGCCTGGGACAAGGCGACCGGGTTCGGGTATGTGACGGTGATCGACTCCGGCATCCAGAAGACGCACCCGGATCTCCAGGAGAATTTCCGACCGCACTTCTCCCAGGCGTTCTACTCCGACGCGTGCATCGGAAACTCGCAGGTCGAAGTCGATGAAACAGGCGGTGCGGGCAACACCTGTCCGAATACCGCGATCGGACACGGTACGCATGTCGCCGGCATCATCGGCGCCACGGCGAACAACACGATCGGCGTCGGCGGTGTCTGTTGGAACTGCTCGTTGATTATCGCGAAGGGATACGAAAACAATATCCCGCTCATGGAGAACTTCGCCAATGGGCTGTACCACGCCATCATCCGCGGATCCCAAGTTGCAAACTTGAGTGCGGGGCAACCCTACTATTCGATCATCTATCAGCCGACCTACGGGCAGAACATCTACCTGTGCTCGCATCTACCCGCTGGTGTGGACGGATTCTGTGACGCGATCGCGCTTGCTCGCGTGCGCGAATTGATCTTTGTCGCCGCAACCGGAAACGCAGATGTCGACAATCAGGTCAATTTTCCGGCGAGCGAGCCGAATGTTGTCGCAGTCGCCGCAATGAATAGCGCCGGCACCGTCTGGTACCACGGCGTAGGCAACCCCGCGGGGAACGCTGAGACTGGATCCAGTCTCGGGGAGGTCGATTTCGTCGCCCCAGGCGCGCGTATCGTCTCGACGTTCTACTCGGGTGCGACCTACAACACCAACTTCATCTGCAATGATCTGGTCTCCCCCTTCGGCTACGAAGAATGTACCGGGACCTCGATGGCTGCGCCGCACGTCACCGCGTCGTTCGCCCTCGTGCGTTCGATCAATCCGCTGGCAACGGCCGCGTCGACCATTTCGCTGCTGAGCACGACCGGCACCAACGTGCCGACGCCATCCGGGATTTTCCCAGCCGGCTACTACAAGAAGCCGAACCTGCTGGCGGCGGTGAATCAGGCGATCGCCAACGGCTACACGTGGCCCGCGTTCGCGATGGTGACGAACACTGGCCAATGGAACCGGTTCACGACCGCGGCGCCGCAGATGGCCAGGGCGGCGATCGCCGGGACCATGTTGCCGACTTTGGTCTCGCCGTTTTCGCCGGTGTATTACGTTCCGGACCCGAATGCACCGGTGGTGACTGGATACACCGCATTTCCGGACTCAACGGTGCAACCGCGCGCGTACTTCAAGGTCTATACGAAACTCAAGGCCAGCCAGACAGTACTGAAACCTCTCTATCGGCTGAGCAAGCTCCAGAATCTGGGCAATGGGCGCGACGAGTGCGGAAATCTGATGCCGGTGCCGACCAAGCCGACTCCGGTGATCCACACTTACACGACGAACAAGAATACGCGCATCCAATTGACTGGCACGGGCGCGGGTCAGTGCTACAAGTACGACGGCGTCGAAGGGTACGTCGCGCCGTCAAATCTCGGCGGATTGCAGGAACTGTTCCAGATCTATAACCCGGCGGCGGATTCCTACATTCTCGTGCCGTCGTCGAAGGTCGCGCTCGCCAACAGTCTCGGGTACACGCGGTTCCAGACGTCGCTGGGCTGGGTGGTACCGAACTGAGGCCGGGAGACGATCATGACGTCACGCGATCGGATTTCCCTGGTACTTGCGATCATTGGTTGCGCGCTGGTCGCGGCACGTCCCGCAAGTGCGCTGGCCGACTTCGGGAAGATGGTCAAGGTTGCCGGAGACCGCCAGATCGTCACCGGATCGTCAAGCGCGGCAAAGTCGCCGTTCAGGGTAAGAACGTTTGATTCGACCGGTGCGCCGATGGCTGGCGTGCCGGTTCATGTCCAAGGGACCATTACAACCGATCCCGCTTGCGCGATGAACTGGGATGAATTCCAGTTCGCGGGATTCAATGCCCCGTTTCTCGTTACGGTGTGCGCGAACAATGGGACCGCGTTCGGAGTAACCGCACAAGATGGATCTCTGACACTGACCCCTGGCGACTCGAACCCAGCACCCTCCGCCTTCCTCATTGGTGCACGGGCGAGCGTCGGAAGTCAACAGAACGTACCGGACGTCGCGCGCACGCAGTTCTTCTCGATCGTTCGAGTCGTCGCTCC
>JADZDA010000302.1 GCA_020851255.1 Burkholderiales bacterium
CGAGTACTTCCACGCGTGGAACGTCAAGCGGATCAAGCCCGCGGCGTTCGTCCCCTACGACCTCGCGCGCGAGGCGTACACGCGCCAGCTCTGGGCGTTCGAGGGCATCACGTCCTATTACGACGATCTCGCGCTGCTGCGCTCCGGCGTCATCGACACGCCGAGCTACCTCGAGCTCCTGGGTCGCACGATCTCCGCCGTGCTGCGCACCCCGGGCCGCCGCGTGCAGAGCGTCGCCGACGCGAGCTTCGACGCCTGGATCAAGTACTACCGGCCCGACGAGAACACGCCCAACGCGCAGGTGAGCTACTACGCGAAGGGTGCGCTGTGCGCGCTCGCGCTCGACCTGGTGCTGCGCGAACGCGGTCGCGGATCGCTCGACGACCTGATGCGCGACCTGTGGCGCGACCACGGACGGACCGGCCGAGGCGTGCCCGAGGACGGCCTGCGCGTACGCGCGTCGCAGCTCGCCGGCACCGACCTCTCCGCGTTCTTCGACGCGTACGTCGACGGCACCGAGGACCCGCCGCTCGCCGAACTGCTCGCGGCCCACGGCGTCGAGCTCGAACTGCGACCGGCGCTCGGGCCCAAGGACCGCGGCGGAACGCGCGGCTCCGGCGAGGTCCCGCGCACGTCGTTCGGGGCGACATGGTCGCCGGACCTGAAGCTCGCGCACGTCTTCGGCGGCGGCGCCGCCGAGCGCGCCGGACTCGCCGCCGGCGACTCGCTGGTCGCCGGCGACGGGTTGCGCGCCCCCGGCGAGCGGCTCGAGGCGCTCGCCCGCGACGGTCGCCCCGGCGACCGGATCCCGGTGCTCGCTTTCCGGCGCGACGAGCTCATCGCAACCGACGTCGTGCTCGTGGGCGCCGCGCCGGACACCGCCTGGCTCGCGATCGACGCGGACGCCGGTCCGGACGCGTGCGCGCGACGCGATCGATGGCTGGGCGCGCCCTGATCCTCCGGCGAGCGGCGGGCGGGCCCAGGATCGCCGCGCGCCTGCGGGGGTTCGCCGCGGCGCTGGCGTGCGCCTCGGCTTGCGCGCACGCGCAGGCGCCGAGCGCGCCGCCGGCCACGTACGCCGACGCGCACGTCGACGTCTTCCACGGCCAGCGGATCGCCGACCCCTACCGCTGGCTCGAGGACACGCGCGCGCCCTGGACGCGCGCGTGGTTCGAGGCGCAGAACGCCTACGCCCGCGCGACGCTGGACGCGTTGCCGGAACGCAGGGCGCTGCGCGCCGAGATCGCGGGCCTGATGGCGGCGGTCCCGGTGGTCGTCGACGCCAAATGGGGCGGCGAGCGGCTGTTCGCGCTCGAGCGCGACGCGGGATCGGCCGTCTACCGGCTGACCGTGCGCCAGGGCACCGACGGACCCGCCCGCGTCGTCGTCGATCCGGCCCGCCACCGGACCGACGCCGAGCCGGCATCGATCGAGTACTACGCGCCGTCACCGAACGGGCGCCTGGTCGCCTACGCCGTGTCGCTGGCCGGCAGCGAAGCGGCGACGCTGCGCGTGGTCGACGTCGATACCGGGCTCGAGGTCGGCGCCGCGGTGACGCGCGCCGATTTCGGCGCACTCGACTGGCGCTTCGATTCCACGGTCCTCTATTACCTGCGCCACCGCGAGCCTCCGCCCGGCTCGCCGCCGGCGGACCGGTACAAGGACGCCAGCGTCTGGATGCGAACGTTCGTGCCCACGGGCGTCGGCCCGGACGTCCCGGTCCTCGGCCGTACGGTCGGCGGCGGCCTCGACCTCGCGCCCGACGACGCGCCGGCCGTGATGGTCTCGCCGGTGTCCTCGTACGCGCTGGGCGTGATCCGCCACGGCGTCGCGCGGGAGATCTCGGTGTACGCGGCGCCGCTCACCGCGCTGCGCGGCCCGGCGACGCCCTGGCGCAAGATCGTCGACCGGTCGCAGGGCGTCGAGGAGGTCGCGCTGCGCGGCGAGTGGCTGTACCTGCGCACGCACGACGGCGCACCCCGCTACCGGCTGCTGCGACACTCGCTGCGGGGCAGCGCACCGCTCGACCTGGCGGCGGCCGAGACCGTGCTGGCCGAGACCGACGCGGTGCTGACCGGGTTCGCCGTCGCGAAGGACGCGATCTACGTCGTCCACAGCGATGCCGGCGTGGGCCGCGTCGAGCGACTCGAGTTCAACGTGAAGCTCGTCAACGCGCCGCGCGCACCGCGGACCGTGCGCGGGAAACCGAAGCCGCCGGCAGCGCTGCCCAAGGTCGCCGGCGTGGCGCGCACGACGCCGATCGCGCTGCCGTTCGCCGGCTCGGTGCAGGAGGTCGTCGCCGATCCCTTGAGGCCGGGCACGCTGGTGCGGCTCGCGGGCTGGACCCGGGCGCCCGGGTACTACTCGGTCGCCCCCAGGACCGGCGCGCTGACGCGCACGCCGATACAGCCCGCCTCGCCGGTCGATCTCTCCGGCGCGAGCGTGGCGATGCACCGGGTTCCGGCACGCGACGGCACGCTCGTGCCGCTCACGCTCATCGCGCCGCGCGACCTGCCGCGCGACGGACGGGCGCCGGTGATCGTCGAAGCCTACGGCGCCTACGGCTACGCGCTCGAACCGCGCTTCCGCCCCCAGCTCAAGGCGTGGCTGGACCGCGGCGGCGTCTATGCGATCGCGCACGCGCGCGGCGGCGGCGAACTCGGCAAGCCCTGGCACGAGGCCGGACGGCTCGCGAACAAGCCGGCGACCTGGCTCGACGTCGTCGATTGCGTCGACTGGCTGGTCGGCCGCGGACACGCGGCCGCCGGCCGCGTGGCGTTGCGCGGCGGGAGCGCCGGGGCGCTCGCCGCGGTCAACGCCATGATCGCGCGTCCGGACCTCGCGCGCGCGGTCGTGAGCGAGGTCGGTTTCCACGACACGCTGCGCGGCGAGTTCGCCGCGTCGGGACCGGCGAACGTCGAGGAGTTCGGCTCGGTCGCCACACCCGACGGCCTGCGCCGGCTGCTGGCGATGAGCCCGTACGCGAGCGCGCGCGACGGTGTCGCCTACCCGGCGGTGCTCTTCACCGCCGGCTACAACGACCCGCGCGTCGAGCCCTGGGATCCGGGCAAGATGGCCGCCCGCCTGCAGGCGCTCGCCGGCGGTCCGGGCGGCGGCCGACAGCCGGTGCTGCTGCGGCTCGATTTCGCCGGCGGACACGGCGGAACGACGCTCGACGCGCGCATCGACGAGGAGACCGACGTCGCCGCGTTCGCGCTGTGGCGGCTCCGGGCGCCTGACGGCGCCGCCCGCTGAGATCGGGCGCC
>JADZDA010000303.1 GCA_020851255.1 Burkholderiales bacterium
CCGGACCGCGCCGCGACCTTCGCGACCGCCGAGAAGCTCCGCAACGAGTACTGCGTGCGCGTCGACGGCCTGGTGCGCGCCCGTCCGGACGGAACCGTGAACCCGAACCTGGTCTCCGGCGAAGTCGAGGTGCTCGCGCACGCGATCGAGATCCTGAACGCGTCGGCGACGCCTCCGTTCCCGCTCGACGACAGCGAGAACCTGTCCGAGACCGTGCGGCTCGAGCACCGCGTGCTGGACCTGCGGCGCCCTTCGATGCAGAAGAACCTGATCACGCGCTACCGCGCGGCGATGTCGGCGCGCCGGTACCTGGACGGCCTGGGCTTCATCGACATCGAGACCCCGTTCCTCTACAAGTCGACGCCGGAGGGCGCGCGCGAGTTCCTCGTCCCCTCGCGACTGCACCACGGCCAGTTCTACGCGCTGCCCCAGTCGCCGCAGCTCTTCAAGCAGATGCTGATGATGGCGGGCTTCGACCGCTACTACCAGGTCGTCAAGTGCTTCCGCGACGAGGACCTGCGCGCCGACCGCCAGCCCGAGTTCACGCAGATCGACATCGAGACTTCGTTCATGGGCGAGGACGAGATCCGGCCGATGATGGAGGAGCTCGTCCGCACGATGTTCCGCGAGGCGATCGGCGTCGAGCTGCCCTCGCCGTTCCCGGTGATGGCCTACGCGGACGCGATGCGGGACTACGGCTCCGACAAGCCCGACCTGCGCGTTTCGCTGAAGCTGACCGAGCTGACCGACCTCATGAAAGGCGTCGACTTCAAGGTCTTCCGCGCGGCGGCCGAGCTCGCGAACGGACGCGTCGCGGCGCTGCGCGTCCCCGGCGGCGGGTCGCTCACGCGCAAGGAGATCGACGATTACACCGCGTTCGTCGCGATCTACGGCGCGAAGGGACTCGCCTACATCAAGGTCAACGACGCGTCGAAACCCGACGAGTCGGGACTGCAGTCGCCGATCGTCAAGTTCCTGCCGCGCGAGGTCCTCGCCGCGATCGTCGAGCGCACCGGCGCGCGCAGCGGCGACCTCGTGTTCTTCGGCGCCGACCGCGCCAAGGTCGTCGACGACGCGCTCGGAGCGCTGCGCGCCAAGGTCGGCCACGAGCGCGGCTTCGCGTCGGGCGACTGGAAGCCGCTGTGGGTCGTCGACTTCCCGATGTTCGAGCAGGACGACGCCACCGGCGCCTGGGCGGCGCGCCACCACCCGTTCACCGCGCCGAAGGACGGCCACGAGGAGCGTTACGCGACCGACCCGGGCGCCGCGATCGCGAAGGCCTACGACGTCGTGATGAACGGCTGGGAGATCGGCGGCGGCTCGGTGCGCATCCACCGGCCCGAAGTCCAGGCGCGGGTGTTCGCCGCGCTGGGCATCTCCGAGGAGGACCAGCGGCGCAAGTTCGGCTTCCTGCTCGACGCGCTCAAGTACGGCGCGCCGCCGCACGGCGGCATCGCGTTCGGTCTGGACCGGATCGCGACGCTGATGTGCGGCGCGGAGTCGATCCGCGAGGTGATCGCCTTCCCCAAGACCCAGCGCGGCCAGGACCTGCTGGTCGACACGCCCTCGCCGGTGACCGAGGCGCAGCTGCGCGACCTGCACATCAAGGTCCGCCCGAGCGATTCGCTGAAGCCCTGAAGTCCGGCGGGCGGCGTTGCGCTACACTCGGATGATGTTCCTCCGGGTCGCCGCCCTCGCCGCCGCGGCCGCATTCGCGGCGGCTGTGTACGCGCCGGCCGCGTACGCCCGCGGCGATGTCCCTGTCGTCGAGGCGGCCGCGCTCCCGCGCGAGGCGCGCGACGCGCTCGACAACATCCGCCGCGGGCCTCCGTTCCCCTACGAACGCGACGGCATCGCGTTCGGCAACCGCGAGGGGCGCCTGCCGGCCCGGCCGCGAGGCTATTATCGCGAGTACACGGTCCGTACGCCCGGCGCGAAGACCCGCGGCGCGCGGCGGATCGTCTGCGGCGGCCCGCCGCGGGCGCCGGATGCCTGCTGGTACACCGGCGACCATTACGCGTCGTTCCGGCGCATCCTCGAATGAACGCGAGCTGCCGATGAAGGTGCCCGACCTTTCTTCGTACGACGACGCCGGCGTGCGCGACTGGAAGGGCGCTGCCGAACCGCTCAAGTCGGCCGCATCGCACGCGAGTCTCGGCTACGCCGCGATCGACCTCGCCCGCGCCAGGGACAAGGCGACGCTGTTCGCCGAGATCGACCGCGCACTCGCGCTGCCGGACCATTTCGGCCACAACTGGGACGCGCTGGCCGATGTCCTCGAGGACCGCGACTGGCTGGGCAAGCACGGCCGAGTCGTCGTGCTCGCGCACGCCGCGGCCTACCGCAAGGACCATCCGACCGATTGGGGCATGCTCGAGGAGATCCTGGGCGAGGCCTCGGAATTCTGGCAGGAACGCCACGTCCCGTTCTGGGTGTTCGTCGCGGTCTGACCCCCGGCCCGATCCGCGCCCGCGGGAGGCAGGCGGCTCCGATGGCCGCCGTCGCGGCGCCGCGGTCCGCGAATCCGGACCTGCCGCCCTCCCCGCCCCGGACCACGAGCCGATCCCGATGTCCGCGCCCGCAGCCGCCCCCGCCAAGCAACCCGTCTCGGTGCTGGTCTGCGTACACACCCGCGCGCTCGACGTGCTCCTGATCGAACGCGCGGACTTCCCCGGATTCTGGCAGTCGGTGACCGGCAGCCGCGAGGGTGACGAACCGCTGGAACGGACCGCGCTGCGCGAACTCGCCGAGGAGACCGGCATCGACGGGTCGGCCCGGGGCGGCCTGACCGACTGGCACATGACCAACGTCTACGCGATCTACCCGAACTGGCGCCACCGCTACCCGGCGGGCACGACGCACAACACCGAACACGTCTACGGAATCGCGCTGGAGGAACGGGTCCCGGTCCGGCTCGCGCCGCGCGAACACCGCGCGTACGAATGGCTCCCCTGGCGGGAGGCCGCCGAGCGCGTGTACTCGTGGTCCAACCGGCTCGCGATCCTCGCGCTGCCCGCCCATCACCCCGGAGGTCCCCGATGAAGCGCGTCCTGGTCCACCTGCCACTGCTCGCGACGGCGCTGCTGGTCGCGCCGGCCCCGCACGCGCGGGCCGCCGACGACGGCGCGCCCACGCCGGTCCCGGTCGTGACCGTCAGCGCGTCGGCGACGACCAGCGTGCCCAACGACCGCCTGCACGCGTGGCTGCGCGCCGAAGCCGATCACACGAGCGCCGCGCAGGCGGCCGCCGAGGTCAACACCAGGGTCGCGCGCGCGCTGCCGCGGCTCAGGTCCCTGCCGGACGTGCACGTGGCGACCTCCGGTTACGCGACCCAGCAGATCGTCGAGAAGGGCAAGCCGTCACGCTGGCGCGTGGTCCAGACGATCAAGGTCGAGGGCTCCGATTTCGCGGCGATCGGCGATGCCGCCGGCCGCCTGCAGGCCGAGGAGGGCCTCGCGCTGTCCGGGATCTCGTTCGGGCTGTCCGAGGAGCTCAAGCGGCGCACGCAGGACGCGATCACGCAGCAGGCGATCGCCGCGTGGCGCGCGCGGGCTCAGTCGGCCGCGCAGGGGTTCGGCGCGTCGGGGTGGCGCGCCGGGCGTGTGAACATCCAGACCGGTGAAGGCGGACGTCCGTACCCGATGGCCGCGCGCGCCGACATGGCGATGGCCGCCGGCGCGGCGCCGCCACCGGTGCCGCTCGAAGCCGGTTCGACCGACGTCACGGTGAACGTGAGCGGCGAGGCGATCCTCGAGCCGGCGCGTCCGCGCTGACCGGCGGGCCGCGGAAAGACGAAGGCCCGGGCACGCTCGCCCGGGCCTCGCCCGATGTCCCCGCCCCGCCCCCCGACGGGGGGAAGACGGCGGCGGTCGCGTTCGCGCCGGTTAGGGCGCCGGCGCGTTGCCGGCCGCGGCGCGCTGCGCGTCCTCCTCGGCGGCCGCCTTCATCGACAGGCGCACGCGGCCCTTGTCGTCGGCCTCGATCACCTTGACGCGGATCACCTGGCCTTCCTTGAGGTAGTCGGAGACCTGGTTCACGCGCTCCCTGGCGATCTGCGAGATGTGCAGCAGACCGTCCTTGCCGGGAATCAGCTGGACGATCGCGCCGAAATCGAGCAGGCGCAGCACCGGACCCTCGTAGATCTTGCCGACCTCGACCTCGGCGGTGATCTGCTCGATGCGCGCGCGCGCGACGTTGCACGCGTCCGCGTTGACCGAGGCGATGGTCACCGACCCGTCGTCCTGGATGTCGATCGTCGTGCCGGTTTCCTCGGTGATCGC
>JADZDA010000304.1 GCA_020851255.1 Burkholderiales bacterium
TCGAGCCGACCGCCGCGCCGCGGAACTTGCCGCCCTGCGTCTCCGGCGGCGTCGACCAGGTCCCCTTGACGGTGAGCGTGCCCGCCTCGCGCAGCGCCTCGGTGACGACCTCCTTATAGCCCAGCTCCCGGTCGGTGCCGGCGACGCGGCAGGACTCGCCGTTCCACTCGACGTCGTCGGCGCTCACCTCGAGCTTGCGCGCGGCGGCGGCGACCAGCACCCGCTACATCTCGTCGGCGGCGCGGCTCGCCGCGTAGCCGACCAGGAACGACACGCGCGAGCTGTACGAGCCGTTGTCCTTGGGCGTGACCACGCTGTCGTTGGCGTACACCGACAGGCGCGACATCGGCAGCCGCAGCACCTCGGCGACCGCCTGCGAGATCAGCGTCGAGCTGCCCTGCCCGATGTCGGCCGCGCCGGTCAGCACGGTGATCCGCCCGTCGAAGTCGAGCTTCAGGTTGATGACCGCGTGCGGCTCGCCGGTCCAGTGCACCGGCTTGGCGCTCCCGGACACGTAGTGCGAACAGGCGACGCCCAGCCCGCGTCCGCGCGGGAGTTGGCCCCTGCGCTCGCGCCAGCCGCTCTTCCGCTCGACGATGTCGAGGCACGCGCCCAGTCCGTACGAGTTCACCTGCAGGTCGTTGATCGTCCGGTGCGGCGCCTCGATCAGGTTCGCGCGGCGGACCGCGAACGGATCGAGTCCCAGCTCCGCGGCCATCTCGTCCAGCAGCGACTCGAACGCGTGGCGCACGTCGACCGAGCCGTGGCCGCGCATCGCGCCGTTGGGCGGCGTGTTCGTGTAGACGCGGAAGCCGCGGTAGCTCGACGCCGGCACCCGGTAGAGCGCGTGGATCAGCGCACCCGCGTAGAGGATCGTGACCAGCCCGTAACCGGCGTAGGCGCCGCCGCGCTGGACGACCTCGGCCTCGACCGCGGTGATCGCGCCGGCGCGGGTCATGCCGATCTTCAGCCGCACGTCGGTCTCGGGACGCCCCCGGTGCGTGAGGAAACTCTCCTCGCGCGTGAGTTCGAGCCGCACGACGCCGCCGGCCGCGCGGGCGAGCAGCGCCGCGACGATCTCGAAGTTGAGCGTCTCGGTCCGGTGTCCGAAGCCGCCGCCGACGTAGGGCTTCACCACCCGGATCGCGCCCTCGTCGAGGTCGAGGCAACGCGCGAGCGCCAGATGCACGTAGTAGGGCACCTGGGTGACCGAATGCAGCGTCAGGCGACCGCGCTCGGCGTCCCACTCGGCCAGCGCCGCGTTCGGCTCCATCATCGCGTGGGTGACTTCCTCGTAGTGCGACGTGCGCTCGCACACGAGGTCCGCCGCCGCGAAGCCGGCCGCGACGTCGCCGAAATCCTGCTCGACGCTGCGCTCCAGGTTCCCCCGCTTGTCGTCGTGCAGCAGCGCCGCGCCGTCCGCGCGCGCCGACTTCGCGTCGAAGACCGCCGCCAGCGGCTCGAAGTCGACCTCGATCGCCGCGAGCGCCGCCTGCGCGGTGGCCGCGTCGTCGGCGGCGACCGCCGCGACCGGCTCGCCGCGGTAGCGGACCTTGCCGCGTGCGAGCGGGAACTCGTTCTGCGCGATCGGGATCACGCCGTAGGCGATCGCGCAATCCTCGCCGGTGACGACCGCCCGCACGCCGGGCATCGCCCGGGCCCGCGCGACGTCGATCGCGCGGATCTTCGCGTGCGCGAGCGGGCTTCTCAGGATCGCGCCGACGAGCGCGTCGCGGGGGGCGAGATCGGCGGTGTAGCGTGCCGCGCCGGTGACCTTCTCGATGCCGTCGACCAGCGGCTGGCGGACGCCGACCGAGCGGACCGGACCGATCGCCGGATGCGCACCGGCGCCGCTCATCGCGTGCCTCCCGCGACCGGCGTCCCCGCCGCCGCCTGCACCGACTCGATGATCTTGACGTAACCGGTGCAGCGGCACAGATTGCCGGAGAGCGCCTCGCGGATCGCCGGATCGTCGGGGTTCGGATTCCTGCGCAGCAACGCCTCGGCCGCCATCACCATGCCCGGCGTGCAGAAGCCGCATTGCGTGCCGAGCTTCTCGTGGAACGCCGCCTGCAGCGCGCTCATCCGGCCACCGGCCGCGAGCGACTCGATCGTCTCCACGCTCGCGCCCTCGCAGCGTGATGCGATCGTCAGGCAGGCGAGCCGCGGCTCGCCGTCGACCCGCACCGTGCAGGCGCCGCACTCGCCGCCGTCGCAGCCGCGCTTGGTGCCGGTGAGTCCGAGCTGCTCGCGCAGGAGATCGAGGAGCAGCGTCGAATCCGACACCGCCTCCTCGCGGCGGCGCCCGTTGACGACGAGCGAGAGGATGCGCTTGGGCATGGATTCAGGGTCCTTTCGGCCGCAGGTCGCGCACGCGCACCGCCTTCCCCTGCGAGCGCGGCACCTCGCCGACCGATTTCATCACGATGTCGGTGGTGATCCCAATCAGCGACTTGACATGGTGGACGACGCGGGCCGCGGTCTCCGGCCAGTCCGATGCCGGCGAGCCGGGCGCCGCCTCGACCTCGATGGTGACATGGTCGAGGCTGCCGCGGCGCTCGACGACGAGCTGGTAGTGCGGCGAGATGCCCGGCAGCCCGACCAGCACCGCCTCGATCTGCGACGGATAGACGTTCACGCCGCGGATGATCAGCATGTCGTCGTTGCGGCCGGTCACGCGCAGGATCCGCCGGTGGGTGCGCCCGCAGGCGCAGGGCTCGTCGGTGAGCCGCGTGATGTCGCGCGTCCGGTAGCGCAGCATCGGCAGCGCTTCCTTGGTGAGCGTCGTGATGACCAGTTCGCCGGCCTCGCCGTCGGGCCTGGGCTTCCCGGTCTCGGGGTCGATGACCTCGAACAGGAAGTGGTCCTCCCAGCCGTGCAAGCCCGCCTGATGCTCGCACTCGCACGCCACCCCCGGGCCCATGATCTCCGAGAGCCCGTAGATGTCGACCGCCTTGAGTCCCAGCCGCGCCTCGATCTCCCTGCGCATCGCCTCGCTCCACGGCTCGGCGCCGAAGAGCCCCACGGCGAGCTTCCCCGACTTGCGCAGGTCGACGCCCATGGTCTCGGCGACCTCGGCGATCGCCAGCGCGTACGAGGGTGTCGCGCAGAGCACGCGCGCGCCGAAGTCGACGATCAGCGCGATCTGCCGCTCGGTCGACCCCCCCGACATCGGCACGACGACCGCGCCCAGCTTCTCGGCGCCGTAGTGCGCGCCCAGTCCCCCGGTGAACAATCCGTAGCCGTAGGCGTTGTGGACGATGTCGCCGGGTCTCGCCCCGGCGCTCGTCATCGAACGCGCCATCAGCGTCGCCCAGCGGTCCAGATCGCCGGCGGTGTAGCCGACCACCGTCGGCTTGCCGGTCGTGCCCGACGACGCGTGCAGCCGCGCGAGCGCATCGACCGGCCGCGCGAACATGCCGAACGGATAATGGTCGCGCAGGTCGGTCTTGACGGTGAACGGCAGGCGCGCGACGTGTTCGAGCGTGCGGATGTCCGAAGGCTTCACGCCGGCGGCGTCCATGCGCGCGCGGTGCAGCGGCACGTTCCGGTAGGCGTTGTCGACGGTCGCGCGCAGCCGCTCGAGCTGGAGCACGCGCAGGCGATCGCGCGGCATCGTCTCGACCTCGCGGTCGTGGTAACGGACCTGCCCGCTGCGGGCGAGCTGTCCGGCTTCGGTGCGCGTCGTCGCTCCCATCGCTCCCTCCCCGTCGTCGATGCCCGTCGCCGATCCCGGTCGCGGGCCGTGCGAGCGCTCAGTCCCGCACGCCGCGCACCGGCATCTTCGGAACCGCGAATCCCTGGTTGTAGGCGCCCCTGAGAATCAGCGCCGCCTTGAACCACACGCCGGCGAGCGTTGCCGACGCGCCGGCCGTCGCGGCGAGCCCGAGTACCCAGCCCTCCGTGCTGATCGAGGCCGCGATCGCGATCAGCGCGAGCGGCGCGAGCGTTCCGGCGAGCGTGAGCACGCGTCCGGCCGGCGCCATCGCCTCGACCACACGCGGCCAGCCGGCGAGCGAGCGTCGCCACGCGAGCCACGCCGCCATGCGGGCCATCAGCAGCAATCCGAACAGCACCAGACCGGTCCGCGTACCCTGCGCGTGGAAGGCCGCGGCGAGCCACCAGAGGCCCGCGCCCTCGGCGAGCGAGGTCGTGACGATCAGCGCGACGGTCGCCGGTGAACGCCACGCCGGGATGCCGCGTGCCGCCGCGAGGATGCGGCCCTGGCAGTAGACGAACAGCGCGGCGAACAGCGCCACGGGCAGCGCCGCCCAGCGAGCCGCGAGCGAGGAATCGTTCGCCAGCACCGCGACCGCCGCGAGAGTCGCGAGGCCCAATCCGCCCGCCGCGATCGCCTCGCGGCTCATCCACGACGTGCGCGGATTGAGGAACACGTTCAACGCCCGCCAGGGCCGGCCGATCTCGGCCCAGACCGCGGCGAGGCCGATGCCGACCAGCGCCATCGCGATCGCGTACATCGCCGCGGTGCGCGGACCGGCGCCGCCGAACGCGCAGGCGGCCAGCGCGAGCCCGCCGCCCGCTCCGCCGGCGGCGAAGTTGACCACCGCGCGGACGTCCCAACTGCGCTGCACCCAGGGCGCCGGACCGTAGCTCATCGTGATCGCGCGCCCCGGTTCATGCGGGCTCCCCTTCGGCAGCCGGCGACTCGATCCTGGCGGGCCGAGCGTCCGCGGCGACGATCTTGTCCCAAAGGTAGTAGAACCCGGGCCCCGTGCCCAGCTCCTCGTGCATCCGGAAGTGGCGGTTCTCGGCGAGCAGCGTCGAGACGTTGCTCTTCGGATCGTCCAGGTCGCCGAACGCGAGTGCCTGCGCGATGCAGGCGTTGACGCACGCCGGCGTCGCGTCCGGATCGACACCCGGGGTCAGGCCGGCCGCGGTGCCGGCGTCGATGCGCTCGACGCAGAA
>JADZDA010000305.1 GCA_020851255.1 Burkholderiales bacterium
CGGTTCGGCCGAGTCGAGCTGGATCTTCGCGGACCACTGGCGCGCCTCGATCACCAGGTCATGCCCCATCTTGCTCAAGAGGCCTTCCTTGAAGGTCTTCACGGTGACGGTCCCGCTCTGCGGGCCGATGGTCTTGGAACCGGTGGTGATCGCGCTCATGACTGTCTCTCCCTGGTGCTACGCGGGTGGAAACCACGCGACGCGAGGCCGCGCGGCGCTGGTGACGAGGTGAGGATCGGGAAGGCGAGTCACCACGCGCGGCCCCTCCAAGACGTGCCGCACCGCGGCATCGGTCGTCCCTTGACGGCGCGGGCGTGGCGCGGCTTTGCTCCCGCGCCCCCAGCCTACCGATCGGTAGGCTGACCTTCACAGCGCACCCGGAGGTCGTCCCATGTTCGAGCTCGGCGATCAGCACCGCATGGTCCAGGACATGTTCCGGCAGTGGTGTGAGCGGGAGCTCTTGCCGAAGGTGCCGAGCCTGGAGAAGGGCGAGCCGCCCTACGACCTGATGCGGCAGATGCTCGACGCGTTCGGGATGCGCGACGCGCTGCGCGCGTCGCTGAACAAGCGCCTCTCCAAGATGGGCGACGACGGCAAACCGCGGGCGAGCGGCGACGCCAAGGGTAAAGAAGGCGACGAGCTGGAGTCGGCGATGCGCGATCCGCTGATCTCCTTCTTGCTCGTCAAGGAGATGTCGCGGATCTCGCCGGGATACGCCACCAGCTTCGGCGTCTCGACGGGGCTCGCCGGCTTCAACGTCATGGCGAAGGGCACCAAGAGGCAGATCGAGAAGTACGGGATCCCGCTGGTGACGCTCGACAAGGTCGGATCCTGGTGCCTCTCGGAGCCGGGCTCGGGCTCGGACGCATTCGGAAGCATGCGCACCACCGCCAGGAAGTCCGCCGACGGCGGCTACGTGCTGAACGGCACCAAGACCTTCATCACCAACGGCCCGTTCGCCGACGTCTTCGTGCTCTACGCGAAGCTCGACAAGGGCGACGGCAACCCCAACAAGGCCGTGCACGCGTTCATCCTCGAGCGCGGCATGACCGGCCTCTCGACGGGCCAGCCGTTCGACAAGATGGGCATGCAGGACTCGCCCACCAGCGAGGTGTTCCTCGAGGACGTACACATCCCCGCGGAGAACCTTCTCGGGGAGCGCGAGAAGGACCCGGACGCGGCGCGCGACGACACGCGCCAGAACCTCGGCCACGAGCGCAGCGGCATCCCCGCCATGTGCCTCGGCATCATCGAGCGCTGCTACGAGCTCTCGATGAAGTACGCCAAGGAGCGCGTCCAGTTCGGCCGCCCGATCCTCGACTTCCAGGCGGTGCAGCTCAAGCTCGCCAACATGTACATCCACTACCAGAACGTGTGGAACGGGGTGATGCGCCTCGCGTGGGCCGCCCGCGAAGGCAAGCCGGATCTCGCCTTCACCTGCGCCCAGAAGGTCTATTGCGCCAAGGCCGCCGTGGAGGTCGCCATGGATTCGATCCAGATCCACGGCGGCTACGGCTACATGCGCGAATACCACGTGGAGAAGCTGGCGCGCGATGCCAAGATGCTGGAGCTCGGCGCGGGCACGACCGACATCAACCTGCTGCAGGTGGTGCGGCTCGAGCGCGAGCGGCTGACCTGACCTGAGCTGACGACTCGACAACGATCCACGCCGCCCCGAGGGCGGGTGGGCATCCAGGGCACCCTGCCGATGGCGGGGCCCAAGGGGGATCTCGACCATGGCGGACGTTCGATTCGATGGGCGCGTGGCGATCGTGACCGGCGCGGGCGGTGGCTTGGGCCGCTCGCATGCCCTGCTGCTCGCGAGCCGTGGCGCGAAGGTCGTGGTGAACGACCTCGGCGGCGCCTTCGACGGCAGCGGCTCGGGCAGCACAACGATGGCTCAGAAGGTGTGCGACGAGATCAAGGCCGCAGGCGGCGAGGCGGTGCCCGACTACAACAGCGTCTCCACCCCCGACGGCGCAGCCGGCATCGTGAAGACCGCTCTCGACACGTTCGGCAAGCTCGACATCGTCATCAACAACGCGGGCATCCTGCGCGACAAGAGCATCGTCAAGATGGAGGAGGAGGACTGGCGGAAGGTCATCCAGGTCCACCTCGACGGCTCGTACTTCGTGACCAAGGCGGCGTGGGAGCATCTGCGCGCCAACAACTTCGGGCGCGTGATCTTCACGACCTCCGCGGCGGGCCTCTACGGGAATTTCGGACAGACGAACTACTCGGCCGCCAAGATGGGGATCGTCGGGCTCGTCAACACGCTCAAGCTCGAGGGCGCCAAGTACAACATCTACTCGAACGCCATCGCGCCGATCGCGGGCACCCGGCTCACCGCCACGGTCATGCCGCAGCCGATGCTCGACATGCTCAAGCCGGAGGCGGTGTCGCCGATGGTCGCCTACCTGTGCTCCGAGGAGTCCACGGTCAACGGCAAGATCATCTCGGCCGGCGCCGGTCACTTCGCGGTCGCCCAGATGGTCGAGGCCAAGGGAGCCACCATCAAGGGCGACGTCTCGATCGAAGGGGTGCGCGAGAAGCTCGACCAGATCATGGATCTCGAGGGCGCCGTCACCCTCGGCAACGCCGGCGAGGCGGGCAGCAAGGTGTTCGCCGCGCTGTCGGCCTGATTCGATCGCGCGAGGTCGCCACCGGGTGATCGGCGGCGCTCTCCAGCCCGGAGACGCGAAGGCCCGCGGGAGGGATCCCGCGGGCCTTCTGCGTCCGGTTCGGGCGGCGTCCCGCCCGAGCCGGGTGTACGGATTCAGATCGAGAACGCGCCCGACTTCTCGAGGTACGCGATCACGTCGTCGGCGAGCTGACCCGGGGTCTTCGCACCCGAGTTGTCGAGCACCAGCTCGGCCTTCTCCGGCGCCTCGTACGGGTCGTCGATGCCCGTGAAGCCCTTGATCTGGCCGGCGCGTGCCTTGGCGTAGAGGCCCTTCGGGTCGCGCTTCTCGCACACCTCGATCGGCGTGTCGACGAAGATCTCGACGAAGCGCCCCGGCTCGAGGATCGCGCGCACTGCGTCGCGGTCCTTTCGGTACGGCGAGATGAACGCGGTGATCGCGATCGAGCCCGCCTCCGTGAAGAGCTTCGCCACCTCGCCGATGCGGCGGATGTTCTCGGCGCGGTCCTCCGCCGAGAAGCCGAGGTTCTTGTTCAAGCCGTGACGGACATTGTCACCGTCGAGGAGATACGTGCGCCGGCCAGCCGCGTAGAGCTTGTAGTCGAGCTCGTTCGCGATCGTGCTCTTGCCGCACGCCGAAAGACCCGTGAACCAGATCACCAGACCCTTGTGACCGTTGAGCTTCTCGCGGTCGGCGCGGGGAACGGCGTGGTCGTGCCAGGTGATGTTGGTCGCCTTCTGCTCAGCCATGGGCTCTCTCTCCCTCCACCTCGGGCGGCGGAATTGATCGAAAACCGCCGAGTCTAGTCGCCCCGCCATCGCCCCGGAAAGCCCGGCAATCGCCATGGGCGACGACGGCAGCAACGAGCGCCGGCCGAAAAGGGTTGGTCAGCCTGCGCAGCCGGCGCCGGTGGGTAGGTCGTAGGGGCGTCCGTTTCGCACACCGACGCGCATGCGGCCTGCATCCGTTCCGAGCTCGAGTTCGCAGTCTTGGGGTTTGGTCGCCTCCAGGAGTGCATCGAACGAATCGACGGCCTTCGCGATCGCAGCACCGTCGACGCCGGGGCCATCGACGAGCTTCCCGCGGAAGCGACTTCCGCCGGCTCCGTACCCGGGGCCCGCACCGGCGCTATAGGCCGTGAATACCGCGCCGCTTTCGCGATCCCGGAACACATACAGGAAGGCCTCGGACATGACG
>JADZDA010000306.1 GCA_020851255.1 Burkholderiales bacterium
CGTCGAGGCCGTTTCCCGCACCTTTCCGCCGGCCCGCAAGGGCTCTGCCCCCACTCGCGCGCTGGAGACCACCGACCTCGCGGTCGGCGACAACGACTTCGTGACGATCCTCGGCCCCTCCGGCTGCGGAAAGTCGACGCTGCTGCGCATCGTCGCCGGGCTCGATCGGCCGACGAGCGGCCGCGTGCTGCTCGACGGCGCGCCCGTGACGGGCCCCGGCGCCGATCGCGGGATGGTGTTCCAGTCGTACACGCTGTTCCCCTGGCTCACGGTGCGCGAGAACATCTGCTTCGGACTGCGCGAGAAGGGCGTGCCGTCGGCGCGCCAGCGCGAGATCGCCGACCTCTATGTCGAGCGCGTCGGCCTGCGCGGTTTCGAGCACCACTTTCCCAAGCAGCTCTCCGGCGGCATGCAGCAGCGCACGGCGATCGCGCGCGCGCTCGCCAACGATCCGAAGATCCTGCTGCTCGACGAGCCCTTCGGCGCGCTCGACAATCAGACGCGCGCGCTGATGCAGGAGCTGCTGCTCGGCATCTGGGAGCAGGAGAAGAAGACCGTCCTCTTCGTCACCCACGACATCGAGGAGGCGATCTTCGTCGCCGGCCGGGTGGCGGTCATGTCGGCGCGGCCGGGGCGGATCAAGTGCGAAGTGGCCGTGCCGCTCGCGCACCCCCGGCACTACACGATCAAGACCGCGCCCGAGTTCTCGGCGCTCAAGGCGCGGCTGACCGAAGAGATCCGGACCGAGGCGATGGCCGTGCGCTGAGTGGGCGTCGTTAGCCCGGGCGCGACGGGCAACGCATCGGGGCGGCGCGCGTCGACAACGGGACAAAGCGAAAGAGCCGGGCCAAGCCCGGCTCTTTCGAGTTGAGAACGCGGGGGAAGACTAAGCCGCCGCCTTCTCCTTCTCGCCTTCACCGGCGGCCTCGGCCGGCTCCGGCCTATCCATCAGCCGGACCAGCGCCATCGGCGCCTTGTCCCCGACACGGAAGCCCATCTTGAGAATGGAGAGGTACCCGCCCGGACGCGCCTGGTAGCGCGGGCCGAGCTCGTCGAAGATCTTGACCACCGAATCGCGATCGCGCAGCCGCGCGAACGCCAGCCGGCGGTTGGCGACCGAGGGCGACTTGCCCAGGGTGATCAGCGGCTCGACCACGCGACGCAGCTCCTTGGCCTTCGGCAGCGTCGTCTGGATGACCTCGTGCTTGATCAGCGAGTTCGACATGTTGCGCAGCATCGCCAGGCGATGGCTGCTGGTGCGGTTGAGCTTGCGGAGTCCGTGACGGTGACGCATGGCGGTTCCCTGTTGTCCGTTCGCGCTGGGGCGTGAGCCGTGGAGCCGGCGGACGGCCTCACGGACGCTCGAGCCCGGCCGGCGGCCAGTTCTCGAGACGCATGCCCAGCGACAGCCCGCGCGATGCGAGCACTTCCTTGATCTCGTTCAGCGACTTCCTGCCGAGGTTCGGCGTCTTCAGCAGCTCGGTCTCCGTGCGCTGGATCAGGTCGCCGATGTAGTAGATGTTCTCGGCCTTGAGGCAGTTCGCCGAGCGCACCGTGAGCTCCAGATCGTCGACCGGACGCAGCAGGATCGGATCGACCTGCGGTGCCATCCGCTGTTCCGCCGGCACTTCGGTGCCCTTGAGGTCGGCGAACACCGACAGCTGCTCGACCAGGATGCTGGCCGCGTAGCGCACCGCCTGCTCCGGCTCGATCGAGCCGTTGGTCTCGATGTCCATCACCAGCTTGTCGAGGTCGGTACGCTGCTCGACCCGGGCGCTCTCGACCGCGTAGCTCACGCGGCGAACGGGCGAGAACGACGCGTCCAGGAGGATCGAGCCGATCGTCCGGCCGCCCTCGGGCTTCACGCGCGCCGTGGCCGGCTGGTAGCCGCGGCCCTTGTCGACGCGGATCTCCATCTCGATCTTCCCGCCAGCGGTCAGGTGGGCGATCACGTGCTCGGGATTGATGATCTCGACGTCGTGGTTGGGCTCGATGTCGGCGGCCGTCACCGGGCCTTCGCCCGACTTGGCGAGCTTCAGAACGACGTGGTCGCGGTTGTGGAGCTTGAGCACGACGCCCTTCAGGTTGAGCAGGATGTCGACGACATCCTCCTGGACGCCGTCGAGCGCCGAGTACTCGTGCAGCACGCCCGAGATGCGGACCTCGGTCGGCGCGTAGCCCGGCATCGACGAGAGCAGGACGCGGCGGAGCGCGTTTCCGAGCGTATGCCCGTACCCGCGCTCGAACGGCTCCATCACCACCTTGGCGTGGAACGGCGACATGCTCTGGACATCGATGATGCGAGGCTTCAACAAGGCGTTGCTTTGCATGCTTGACCCTCTGGCGAATCCGGAATCGGGGCCGCCGCTGATCGCGGCGTCGGGGCGCGGCCTACTTCGAGTAGAGCTCGACGACCAGGCTCTCGTTGATGTCCTGACCGAACTCGGAGCGGTCCGGCGCGCCCTTGAACGTCCCCTGCAACTTCTTCGGATCGACCTCGACCCACGCCGGGAAACCGACCTTCTCGGCGAGCGCGAGCGAATCGACGATGCGAAGCTGGGCCTTCGACTTCTCGGCGACCGCGACCACGTCGCCCTGCCGGCACAGCGCCGAGGGGACGTTGACCCGTTTGCCGTTGACGGTGATCGCGCCGTGCGTGACGAGCTGGCGCGCCTCGGCGCGCGTGGAACCGTAGCCCATCCGGTAGACGACGTTGTCGAGCCGCGACTCGAGGAGCTTGAGCAGATTCTCGCCGGTCGAGCCCTTGCGGCGCGCGGCCTCGGCGAAGTACCGGCGGAACTGCCGCTCGAGCAGTCCGTAGATCCGGCGGAGCTTCTGCTTCTCGCGCAGCTGGTTGCCGTAGTCGGACTGCCGCAGTCCGGACTTCTGTCCGTGCTGCCCCGGCTTGGTATCCAGCTTGCACTTGGAGTCGAGCGATCGACGCGCGCTTTTCAGGAAGAGGTCGGTCCCCTCCCGTCGCGCCAGCTTGCACTTGGGTCCGATGTATCGAGCCACGGTAGCTATCCAGTGTGTTCGGTTGCGGTGGAGGGCGTCAGACGCGGCGCCGCTTCGGGGGGCGGCAGCCGTTGTGCGGCACCGGCGTCACGTCGGAGATCGAAGCGATCTTGAAGCCGAGCGCGTTGAGCGCGCGGACCGCCGACTCGCGGCCGGGCCCCGGTCCCTTGATCCGCACCTCGAGGTTCTTGACGCCGCACTCCTGCGCCGCGCGGCCGGCGGTCTCCGCCGCGACCTGCGCCGCGAACGGCGTGGACTTGCGGGAGCCCTTGAAGCCGGCGCCGCCCGACGTCGCCCAGGACAGCGCATTGCCCTGGCGGTCGGTGATCGTGATGATCGTGTTGTTGAACGACGCGTGGATGTGCGCGATCCCTTCCGAGACGCTCTTCTTGACCTTCTTGCGCGCGCGCGCCGCCGCGGCGGCCTTCTGAGACGGTTGCTGTGCCATCGTCGATCCTTCCGGTTACTTCGCCGTCACGCCCTTGGACAGCGCGACCGTGCGGCCCTTCTTGGGTCCCTTGCGCGTCCTGGCGTTGGTGCGGGTCCGCTGGCCGCGCACCGGCAGCCCCTTGCGGTGGCGTACCCCGCGGTAGCAGCCGAGATCCATCAGCCGCTTGATGTTCATCGTCGTCTCGCGGCGCAGGTCTCCCTCGACCGCGAAACGGGTCACCTGCTCGCGCAGCTTGTCCATCTCGGTGTCCGAGAGGTCCTTGATCTTGCGCGAGCCGACGACACCGGCGGTGACGCAGATCGCCTTCGCGCGCGCGGGACCGATGCCGTAGATCGACTGCAGCGCGATGACCGCGTGCTGGTGGTTGGGGATGTTGACGCCCGCAATACGAGCCATCGCTAAGCTCCTGCTGTTTCAGTGTTCGGTTGGCAGTCGGCAGCCGGCCGCGGGCCGTCAACCCTGCCGTTGCTTGTGGCGCGGATCGCTGCAGATCACGCGCACGACGCGGTTGCGCCGGATGATCTTGCAGTTCCGGCACATCTTCTTCACGCTCGCCAGTACCTTCATTTCGCTCTCCTCACCGCCGTCCCTTCGCGCCTTACCGGCGCGCCGCCGGAGACGCCGGCGCTTCTGTCGACTGCCAACCGACTTCCGACTCCCGGATCACTTCGCCCGGAACGTGATCCGCGCCCGGCTGAGGTCGTAGGGCGTGAGCTCCACGGTCCCCTTGTCGCCGGGCAGGATCTTGATGTAGTGCATCCGCATCTTTCCGGAGATGTGCCCGAGGACGACGTGTCCGTTCTCGAGCTTCACGCGAAAGGTGGCGTTGGGCAGCATCTCCACCACCTCGCCCTGCATCTGGATCGTGTCTTCCTTCGCCATGCCGCTCTCAGTCGCGAAACGACTCGCGGGCCTCCCCTCGCCCGCGCGCGGGACCGGGGCGGGTGTGAGGGCCGTACCGCCGACCGCCCGGGGGGCTCCCGCCGCCCGAGGGCGGGCGGGAGGCGGGGCCGTGGGTGCGATTCATCGCGACGGCACCCCGCCCTTGAAATTCGCCTTCTTGAGCAGGCTCTCGTACTGCTGCGACATCATGTAGGCCTGCACCTGGGTCATGAAATCCATCGTCACGACCACGATGATCAGGAGCGAGGTTCCGCCGAAATAGAACGGCACGTTCTTCCACGCGATCAGGAAATTCGGGATGAAGCAGACGACCACCAGGTACATCGAGCCGATCAGCGTCAGGCGCATCGTGATCTTCTCGATGTACTTCGCCGTTTGATCGCCCGGCCGGTACCCGGGGATGAACGCGCCGCTCTTCTTCAGGTTGTCCGCCGTCTCCTTCGGGTTGTACTGCAGGCCCGTGTAGAAGAAGCAGAAGAACACGATCGCCGCCGCGTAGAGGATCTCGTGGACCGGCTGGCCCGGCGCGAGCGCCGCCGAGAGGTCGCGCAGCCAGATGGTCCCCTCGCCCGATCCGAACCATTGCGCCAGCGTCGCCGGGACCAGGATGATCGACGAGGCGAAGATCGGCGGGATGACGCCGGCCATGTTGAGCTTGAGCGGAAGGTGCGAGCTCTGCCCCTGGTAGACCCGGTTGCCGACCTGCCGCTTCGCGTAGTTGACCAGGATCTTGCGGATCGCGCGCTCGACGAAGACGACGAACCCGGTCACCAGCACGACCAGCGCCGCGATCCCGAGCACCAGCGGGATCGAGTACGCGCCGGTGCGCGTCTGCTCGAGCGTCATCCCGATCGCGTTGGGGAGCCCCGCCGCGATGCCCGCGAAGATGATGAGCGAGATGCCGTTGCCCAGTCCCCGCTCGGTGATCTGCTCTCCCAGCCACATGAGGAACATCGTCCCGGTCACGAGCGTCACCGCCGAGATCATGCGGAACGAGAGTCCCGGGTCGAGAACCAGGCCCGCCTGCGATTCGAGCGCTATCGCGATGCCCAGCGCCTGGAACAGCGCGAGCCCGAGCGTGCCGTAGCGGGTGTACTGCGTGATCTTCCGCCGGCCGGCCTCGCCCTCCTTCTTCAGCGCCTCGAGCGTGGGCACGACGACCGTCGCCAGCTGCATGATGATCGACGCCGAGATGTACGGCATGATCCCCAGCGCGAAGATCGAGAAGCGCGACAGCGCTCCGCCGGAGAACACGTTGAACAGTCCGAGGATGCCGTCCTGCTGCGAACGGAACAGGTCCTCGAGCACCTGCGAGTTGATGCCCGGCACCGGGATGTGCGTCCCGATCCGGTAGACGACGAGCGCGCCCAGCAGGAACCACAGCCGCCGCTTGAGATCGGCGTACCGCGATCCGCTCTTCAGGGCCGGATTGACCGTTGCCACTTCGCCCGTTCCTCGCCTTCGTTGTCCGCGCCCGCCCGAACCCGGGTCAGGCGACGCTGCCGCCGGCCGCCTCGATCGCGGCCTTCGCGCCCTGGGTCGCCAGCACGCCCGAGAGCTTCACCGCGCGCTCGATCTTGCCGGTCTTGATCACCTTCGCGGTCTTGGCCGACGCCGGAACGACGCCCGCGGCCTTGAGCACCAGCAGGTCGATCTCGGCGACCGGGAGGCGCGCGAGGTCCGACAGCCGGACTTCCGCCGTGTCGTCGCGCGTGCGGGACACGAAGCCGCGCTTGGGGAGCCGTCGCTGCAGCGGCATCTGGCCGCCCTCGAAGCCCACCTTGTGATAGCCGCCCGACCGCGCCTTCTGGCCCTTGTGCCCGCGGCCGCCGGTCTTGCCCAGGCCCGAACCGATGCCGCGCGCGACGCGCCGGCGGGGCTTCTTGCTGCCCTCGGCGGGCTTGATCGTATTGAGACGCATGTTCTCGACTCCGCTCCGGGTCCGCTACTCCGCGACCTTCACGAGGTAGGCGACCTTGGTGATCCTGCCGCGCACCGACGGCGTGTCGACGAGCTCCACCGTGTGGTTCGTCCACTTGAGGCCCAGTCCGCGCACGGTGGCGCGGTGGTCGCCGCGGGTCCGCGGAACGCCGCGGACCAGCGTGACCTTGATCTTCTTCGCGGCGCTCATCGTCATGCTCCGAGGATCTCTTCGACGGTCTTGCCGCGCTTGCTCGCGATGTCGGCGGGCGCCGATCCGGCCTCGAGGGCGTTGATCGTGGCACGGACGACGTTGTACGGATTGGTGGGACCGTGGCACTTCGCGAGCACGTTGGTCACGCCGACGACGTCGAACACCGCGCGCATCGCGCCGCCGGCGATGACGCCGGTCCCCTCCGAGGCCGGCTGCATGTAGACGCGCGTCGCGCCGTGACGGCCCTCGACCGCGTGATGCAGCGTGCCCTTCTTGAGGCGCACCTTGCGCAGGTTGCGGCGGGCCTCGTCCATCGCCTTCTGGACGGCGACCGGCACTTCCTTCGCCTTGCCCTTGCCCATGCCGACACGGCCGTCGCCGTCGCCGACCACGGTGAGCGCGGCGAAGCCCATGATCCGTCCGCCCTTCACCACCTTGGTCACGCGATTGATGCTGATCATCTTCTCCCGCAGGCCGTCGCCGCGGTCTTCCTGCTGCTGCCGGGGAGCGTTGCTACGTGGATTCGCCATCGGTGGGTTCCTAGAACTTGAGTCCGCCCTCGCGGGCGGCCTCGGCGAGCGCCTTCACGCGGCCGTGGAAACGGTAACCGGACCGGTCGAACGCGACGCGCTCGATGCCGAGCGCCTTCGCGCGCTCGGCGATCCGCTTGCCGACGAAAGCGGCGGCGGCGGCGTTGCCGCCGTTCTTGAGGTCCTTGCGGACCTCGCCTTCGAGCGTCGACGCGCTCGCCAGCACGCGGCCGCCCTCTGGGGCGACGATCTGCGCGTAGATGTGGCTGTTCGAGCGGCTGACCA
>JADZDA010000307.1 GCA_020851255.1 Burkholderiales bacterium
AGACCTCGGGCCTCGCCGATCCCGGGCCGGTGATACAGGCGCTCGCCGCCGAGCCGACGCGGCGCGCGCGCTACACGCTGGGCGGCGTGGTGACCGTCGTCGACGCGGTGAACGGACCGGCGACGCTCGACGCCCATGACGAGGCGCTGCGGCAGGTCGCCGTGGCCGACCGGCTGGTCGTCACCAAGCTCGACCTCGTCGACGGGCCCGGCGCGCGAGCCGACGCCGAAGCCGGGCTGCGCCGGCGACTCGCGCGGATCAACCCGGCGGCGGACCTCGCGCTCGCCTCCGAGCGCCTCGCGCCGGAATTCTACTTCGACGCGCGCGTCCCCGAAGGCGCCGATGGCTACCGGCGCGCCACCGGCTGGCTCAGGGCCGACCGTTACCCGCGAAGCGTGCCCGGCGCGGAGGAGATCGCGGACGCGCGTCACGACCCGCGCGTGCGGGCGACCTGCGTCGTGCGCGAAGAGCCGATGACCGAGGCCGCGCTGCGGCTGCTCGTCGATGCGCTGTCGCGGAACCTCGGACCTTCGCTGCTGCGGGTCAAGGGACTGATCTCGGTGGCCGAGCGACCCGGAACGCCGGCCGTGCTCCACGGCGCCCAGGCGCTGCTGCACGACGTCGAGTGGCTCGATCGCTGGCCCGGAGAAGACCGGCGCACGCGCATCGTCTTCATCACGATCGACCGGGACCCGGACGAAGCCGGCGAACTGGTCGACCTCGCCTGCCGGCTCGCCGGCGGCGCGGCCCGCGCCCGGTCCACCATGCGCGAGCGCGCCTCGCCGGTTCCGCCTGCCCGCTGACCCCCCCACGAACCCGCCTCCCCCGACTCCGGGAGCCGTCATGCCCAAGATCACCGAACTCAAACCCGCCGCACCGTGGCGGGAACTCGCCTCGACCGCCGAGGACTGGACCGCGATCGGCCAGTCCGGCCTCCTGCGGATGCTCCATCACCTGCATCTGGTGCGGGCGTTCGAGGAGACCGTGCTCGAACTCGACGGCCAGGGCCTGGTCCACGGCCCGGCGCATTCGAGCATCGGCCAGGACGGAAGCGCGGTGGCCGCGATCGCCCCGCTGCGCTCGTCCGACCAGGTCACCGGCTCCCACCGCGGTCACCACCAGTTCCTCGCCAAGGCCCTGCAGCACGTCGATCCGCAGGGTCGCGATCCGAGGACCGTCCCGTTGCCCGGACCGATCGTCGACGTGCTCTACCGGACACTCGCCGAGATCCTCGGACTCGCCGACGGCTGGTGCAAGGGCCGCGGCGGTTCGATGCACCTGCGCTGGGTCGAGGCCGGCGCGCTCGGCACCAACGCGATCGTCGGCGGCGGCGTACCGCCCGCCAACGGCGTCGCCTGGGCCAGGAAGCGCCGCGGCGACGGCGACGTCGTGTTCACGTTCTTCGGCGACGGCGGCGTCAACATCGGCGCGGTACCCGATTCGATGAACCTCGAGGCGCTGTGGTCGCTGCCGATCTGCTTTTTCATCGAGAACAACCAGTACGCGGTGTCGACGACGCTCGCCGAGGAGACGCGCGAGACCCGCCTGTCCTCGCGCGGTCCCGCCTACGGTATCCCGGCCTGGCGCGTCGACGGCATGGACCCGGTCGCCGTCCGCCTCGCGAGCGCGGAGGCGGTCGCGCACATGCGCGCCGGACACGGACCGACGATCATCGAGGCCGAGGTCTACCGGTACTTCCACCACGGCGGCGGGCTGCTCGGCAGCGCGTTCGGATACCGCAGCAAGGAGGAGGAAGCCGCGTGGCGCGCCCGCGACCCGCTCGTCCGCCTCGCGCGCGAGATGGTCGCGCGCCGCTGGCTCACCGACGACGAGGACGCGGCGCTGCGTGCGTCGGCGCAGGCGGCGATGAAGGCGGCGGCCGAGAGGCTCACCGAGAAGGACGGCGGCACGCGGCGCATCATCCCGTCGCTGTGGCCGAAGCCCGAATTCCGCGACGAGGGGCTGCGCGGCGACCTGTCGGAATTCGCCGGCGCCCGTTTCGAGGACCTGGAGACCGCGACCGGCCCGGTCGGCGAGGTCAAGACCATCGACGTGGTCGCGGCGGTGATGGCGCGCCGGATGGAGACCGACGAGCGGATCTTCTGCCTGGGCGAGGACATCCACCGGCTCAAGGGCGGCACCAACGGCGCGACGCGCGGGCTCGCGGCGCGCTTTCCCGACCGGATCATCCCGACGCCGATCGCCGAGCAGGGCTTCACCGGCCTCGCGGGCGGCGTCGCGATGGAGGGCACCTACCGTCCGGTCGTCGAGCTCATGTACTCGGACTTCTCGCTGGTCGCCGCCGACCAGCTCTTCAACCAGATCGCGAAGGCGCGCCACATGTTCGGCGGCGAGACGCGGATGCCGATCGTCGTCAGGACCAAGTGCGCGATCGGGACCGGCTACGGATCGCAGCACTCGATGGACCCAGCGGGCCTGTACGCGATGTGGCCGGGCTGGCGCATCGTCGCGCCGTCGACGCCGTTCGACTACGTCGGCCTGATGAACAGCGCGCTGCGCTGCGAGGATCCCGTGCTGATGATCGAGCACGTCGGGCTCTACGGCGCGAGCGGGCCCGGACCGCTCGAGGATCTCGACTACTGCATCCCGCTCGGCAAGGCGAAGGTCGCGCGCCCCGGTACGCTGTTCACCGTGCTCACGTACTCGGCGATGACGCCGCTCGCGGTGCGCACCGCCGACGAGATGGGGATCGACGCCGAGGTCGTCGACCTGCGCTCGCTCGACCGCGCCGGTCTCGACTGGGACACGATCGGCGCGAGCATCCGCAAGACCAACAACGTCGTCGTGCTCGAACAGGGGCCGCTGACCACGTCGTACGGCGCGATGATCGCCGACGAGGTCCAGCGGCGCTGCTTCGACTGGCTCGACCAGCCGGTCAAGCGGATCCACGGCGGCGAGGCGTCGCCGAGCGTGTCGAAGGTCCTCGAGCGGGCCGCCTACGTCGGACCGGAGGAGGTCCGCGCCGGCTACGCGCAGCTCCTGGCCGACGTCGGTCGGCCGCTCGCGGTCGTCAGGGCGGCCTGACGGAGCGGCCATGAGCGCGATCGGCGCGACACGGCCGGGACTGCCGGGGCTCCGGGGAACCGATCACATCGGGTTCACCGTTCCCGACCTCGAGGAGGCGATCCGCTTTTTCGTGGACGTGATCGGCTGCGAACCGTACTACGAGCTGGGCCCGTTCCGCTCCGACGGCGACTGGATGAAGACGCACCTCGACATCCATCCGCGCGCCGTGATGAAGAAGCTCAAGTTCCTCCGTTGTCGCAACGGCGCGAACTTCGAGATCTTCGAATACGAGTCGCCCGACCAGCGGCGCGAGCAGCCGAAGAACAGCGACGTCGGGGGCCACCACCTCGCGTTCTACGTCGACGACATGGACGCCGCCGTCGCCTATCTCAAGGCCCGCGGCGTGCGCGTGCTGGGGGAACCGACCGTTCGGTCCACCGGCCCCAGCGGCGGCCAGACCTGGGTCTATTTCCTCGCGCCCTGGGGGATGCAGCTCGAACTCGTGAGCTTTCCCGGCGGCAAGGCCTACGAGCGCGAGACGGCCGGCCGACTGTGGCATCCGGCGATCCGAGCCTACGACGACGAGGCGTCGTCCTGACCGGGCGCCGCCCGCGACCGGAAATCCTGCGAACTGGGAGTGATTTCGTGCCGACCGACATCCTGATGCCCGCGGTGGCCCCGTCGATGACCGAGGGCAACCTCGTTCGCTGGGCGAAACGCGCCGGAGACCCGGTGAAGGCCGGCGAGGTGCTCTTCGAAGTGGAGACCGACAAGGCGGTCGTCGAGGTTCCGGCCGAACGCGACGGCGTCATCGCCCGCATCGTGGTCCCCGAGGGGACCGAGCGGGTCAAGGTCGACACGCCGGTGGCGGTGCTCCTCGTCGACGGCGAGGCGCCTGGCGCAGTGCCGGCGGCGGCGGCCGCGAGCCCGGGCCCCGGTGCCACCGCCACTCCCGTCCCGGCGACCGCCGCGCCGACCGCGCCGGCCGTGATGACAACGCCGGCCGCGTCGGCTGCCGTCGCGCAGGCGGTAGTCGCGACGCCTCCGGCCGCCCGGATAGTCGCGAGCCCGCTCGCGCGGCGGATCGCCCAGGAACGGCGTGTCGACC
>JADZDA010000308.1 GCA_020851255.1 Burkholderiales bacterium
CACCTTCGGGGACCAGCACGACGTAGACACCGAACGGATCCAGTTGGGTGAGCGTCTTGGGCCCGCCGCCGCCGAACTCCGGGTCGTTCGCGGGTCCGCCGATCAGGAGATTCGGAACACCGAACGAGCCCGAACCGAGGCCCGGCACTTCGCCACCCCCTGACATCGCTTTCGCCGCGACGAACTGCCCCGACGCGGTTCGGATTCCCGGCAACGCGAGCGGCGACGCCGTCAGATTGAGGATGAACAGATACTCGAATCCGGGGAACGATCGATCCAGCGGCGCGGGTCCGATCTTGTTCTTGAGGATCGCCATGCGCGCGCCCGCAGGAATCGAACCGAAGGAATTGCCGAAGTGCTGGAGCGCATGGAACACCGTAAGGCCGAAGCCCTCGGCGCCGTCCGGCAGCCACGGGATGCGCGGGACGAAGGCGGCCGGATCGATGTCGAACGGAAGCACGCGCAGTGGTCCGCTGATGTTGGTTTGGGTGGCGTCGGTGACGGTCCCCGCGAACGCTTCTCCCGTGTTGGTACCGTAGAGGAACCGCCCGTTCCCACCCGGCAACGGCCCCGCCGTCGTCCCGCCGGGTGCCGCGACGCTCATGCCGGACGTCGTGGTCGTGCTCGCCTGCAGCTTGATCGTGCCGCCGGCCGCATTGCCGCTCGTTTCACCGAAGCCGCCGTTACCCGAGACGCCGCCCGCGCCGCCGGCCCCGCCCGAGTTGCCGGCGCCGCCTCCGCCTGCGGATGTGGGCCCGGCGCCGTTTGCACCGGGGTTTCCGATCAGCCCCGCAAGACCGGGGAGGCCCGCGGTCCCCGCAGCGCCCGGCGTACCGGAACCCCCGAAATAGCCGATGCCGCCGGTCGCGAGGAACGCGCCGTTGGCGATCAATGATCCCCAGACCACGAATTCGATCGCGCCGCCGCCATGTCCGCCGCGCTTGCCGATGCCGCCGATTCCGCCAGCCGCCCCCGCGCCCCCGGCGCCCCCGAGACCCCCATTGCCGCCGGTCCCACCCGAAAGCGGGACACCCCCGGTATCGGTCGCCCCACCGCCGCCGCCGCCCCCGCCGCCCCCGGCACCTCCGACGCCGCCGCCGCTGCCTCCGCCGCCACCACCGGCTCCGGATCCCCCGCCACCGCTGCCGCCGGAGATCTGATCTCCGCTACCGGTGTTGAAACCCGGCGAACCTTCGGATCCATTGCCGCCGTTACCGCCGTTCCTTCCGACCGGGCCAGCCCCTCCGGTGCCTGCCGACCCGCCATCCTGTCCGTTCTGGCCTTGCGCCAGCGCACCCGGTCCGCCCCCCCCACCCGAGCCGGGGGTCGCATTGGACAACGGGAATGCCCTGGCCCCCCCGGTACCGCCCGCGCCGCCCGCGCCCCCGGGCGAAGAGTTATAGCCGGCGCCCCCGGCACCTCCAGCGGTTCCGGCCGCTCCGGCGTCGGCAGGTAGCGGGAAGGCTGCCGCGCTCCCGTCGTCTCCGGTCGTTCCGTTGAACCCGAATCCGACGCCTCCGGCCCGACCGGATCCTGCGGCGCCACCGGCAGTCCCCGCGCTGGCGGCGCCCCCGAGTCCGAAGGCACCCGCGGTTCCCCCGGCGCCGCCGCCGGCCACCGGGGGGAGCGAGATATTCCCGGGCGCGGAAACGTCGATCGAGGCGCCCGCCGGAATCGTCAGATTTCCACCGACGACGATCGAAACCGCGTGCGGTCCGGAGACGACGACCGTGTCGGTCGCAAGCAGCGTCAGGTCGCCGACGAAGTGGAAGCGCGCGAGCCCGATCGCGCCGACCGCCGGAGTGAACGTGAACGGCGCGCCGTTGAACTGCGCGGGATTGCCGTCGCTGTCGCCGGTGATCGTGCCGGCGACGGTATCGAGCGTCACCGTCGCCGCCGATGCCAGGCCATGACTGCCGAAGACGAGCAACGCGCCGATCCCCTGACGCCATTTCGAAGTGCGACGAGGCTCGGTCATCGGTGACTCCCGGGTTGGAGCGTTCGAATCGGCGCAAGACCCTAGCATGCCTGTGGTCGAACTACAACCGATCGGCGGGAGGGTGCGCGGCAGCCGTCGGCGACCACGATGGAAGTCCGTCGCGGCCGGGCGCGCCGACGCGCACCCCGTTCCGACCTAGTCCCGCCGCCAGCGCACGTCGATCGAATACTCGCCCTTCGCGTGGTGGATCACGAGATCGCCGTCCCACGCGCGTTCGAGCGCGCGGCCGATCCGCTGCGGCAGGTGGATATCCGTCGTCGAGACGATCGTCCGGTCGTTCTGCTCGTCGATCGCGAGGATCCGGTTGAGCGCATGCTCCTCGTTCTCGCGCTCGGCCTCGTTGCGCACGAGATTCATCGTTTCGGTGCGGTGGGCGACGAAGAACGCGCCCTCCAGCGTGAGCGTGCCGGCGGGCAGCTTGTCGCGCGCGCGACGGCACGCCGGGCAAACGACGCCGTGCGCGCCGGGCTCGGCCATCGCCCAGTGCCAGCGACCTTGGTGGAGCACGACGCCGCAGGTTTCGCAGACCGCCGGCTCCTTGTACTTGACCGACGAGCGGTAAGGGTCATGCGACGCGTCGTCGAAGACACGCGCGCCGTGACGGTCGATGCCGCCCGCGGGGCGGGTCGGCGTGGGTGCGTTTCGCTTGGACATGTCCACCTCCGGCGACGGGGGGCGGACCGCCATGCCGGCCGGGAGACGCCGGTAAGCGCCGCACTCCCCATGTGGGTCACGCTAAGCCCCGCGCGCCGGTCGGCTCATTGACCGCAGTCAAGCCCGGATCCGAATTCACCGCCGACCGGACGCGATGCGTGGGGCGCGGACGGCGACCGCGGTGACGTCCGGGCATGACGGCGATTCGACGGCCTGCCGGCGGCACGTAGAATGCCCGTCCCCGCATCCTGGATGGTCTCGCCATGTCCGTTCCGGTACTGCCCCACGTCGTCGTCGACACCGCGCCCGATCCCGATGCGTCGGTGATCTGGCTGCACGGCCTCGGGGACACCGGGCACGGATGGTCCGAGGTCGTGCCGGCGCTCGACCTGCCGCCGGCGCTCCGGGTCCGGTTCCTGTTCCCGCACGCCCCGTCGATGCCGGTGACGATCAACGGCGGCGCGGTCATGCCGGCGTGGTACGACATCCGCTCGGAAGACCTGAACGACCGGGCCGATCTCGCCGGCGTACGCGCCTCCGCGCGCGCGGCGTCGGCGTTGGTCGCGCACGAGCGTGCCCGCGGCGTCGCCGCGTCGCGGATCGTGCTCGCCGGCTTTTCGCAGGGCGGGGTGATCGCGCTGCACGCGGGATTGCGCCAACCGGAGCGGCTCGCCGCGCTGGTCGCGCTGTCGACCTACCTGGCTGCGCCCGAATCGCTCGCGGCGGAGGCGAGCCGCGCGAACCGCGACCTGCCGATCCTGATGGCGCACGGTCGCCATGACGACATCGTTCGCATCGACTGGGCGCTCGCGTCGCGCGACGTGCTGCGCTCGGGCGGCTGGCCGGTCGAATGGCACGACTACCCGATGGGCCACGAGGCGGCGCTGGAGGAGATCGCCGCGGTCGGCGCGTTCCTCGCGCGGGGGCTCGAGCCGTGATGAATCCGAATCACCGGGACAGGGACCTGCGCGCATCCGCGCGGCGTGCGTGCGACCGACGCAATCGCGGATTGGTAAGACCGCTTTTCGATCGGAACGCGATTCGCCGACGACGCGACGTGCGATTCCGATCGGTGTAACGCGAACGTGTAACGTCCCGCAGCAAGATTCCTGCGGCGACGACTTGTCGGCGGGTGCGCGAACTCGCTAACATCGGCGGGCAGACGCAGGGGAAGCCGCCGAACGGATCCGGCCGGATCACTCGGCGGCCGCGTCGTTCGTCAGGGAGCTGGACATGCCGATCGTTGACCGGCCGCGCGCCGCGGCCTTCGTGTGGTCGATCGCGGCGGCTATCGCCGTCGCGTTTCCCGTCCAAGTCTGCGCCGGCCCTGCATCGACGCCGGTCCGCGCGGTACGCGGGGCCGATGTCGCACCCGCGACCGACCACGAGTCGGCGACGAGCTCCGGTGTCTCCAGGCGACAGCACCCGACGATCGCGCCGAAGGGGCGGGTGACGATCAACGCCAGCGACCTCGCCGAGCGCGACATGTCGACGATGGGTCTGTTGGCCCGGATGTCGCGCGAAGGTCGTCTTGCCGACGCGATCGCGCGGGCGAGGGAGTCCGGTTCGGTCCGCGCGGCGATCAAGCTCAAGCCGCCGCTCGACGACGACAACGAGCCGGTACTCGCACCCGGCGGGCAGAACGAGATGTCGATCGCGGTCGACTCGACCGGGCAGAACGTCGTGATCGGATTCAACGACACGCGCGGGTTCGTCGCCACCCCGATCAGTACGTCCGGCTACGCGTATTCGAGCGACGGCGGAGCGACCTTCTTCGACGGCGGCCTGCTGCCGGCGCCCAAGCAGGGGAACGACGGGGTCAACGACCTGCCGCAGATCTTCGGCGATCCGGACGTCAAGTACATCCCCGGCGGCGGCGGGTGTCAGTTCGTCTACGCGTCGATCCTCGTCGTCGGCAAGGGCGGCACGGGGACCGCACCCGACATCGTCTACACCGGATCGGCGCAGACGCAGAGCATCCACCGCTCTACCGACTGCGGAGTCACCTGGAGCGGCCCGTACGAGGTCTCGGCGGCGACCGAACCGGCGGCGTCCGGTGACGCGGCCGACAAGGAGTTCATCGATGTCGACCCCGACACCGGCCGTGTTCTGATGGTGTGGACCAACTTCACCGGATCGACGCCCGCCGGACGCGAGATCCGCTCGACCTACTCCGACGACATCATGTCGGGGTCGCCGCCGACCTGGTCGGCCAGCGTGGTCATCGGCACCGGCCCCGCCAACGAATATCTGCAGGGGGCGGTGCCGCGCTTCGCGGGCAACGGCTCGACCCACGTCTACGCGGCGTGGTCGCAGGGCAACTATGTCGACAACCCGACTTCCTCGTTCTTCGAGTTCTACAAGAACGTCGTCTTCGCGCGCTCGACGGACAACGGCGACACCTGGAGCGTGCCGATCCGGCTCCACACGACCGGCGAGCTGGGTGCCCCGTTGCACGACTTCTTCCCGCCGGACATGCCGCCGGGCAACGACCGGATCCACAGCTTCCCGACGATGGCGGTCGACACGACCGCCGGCACCTACGGCGGACGGATCTACGTCGCGTACGCGGCCAATGACGGCCACGACGGCAGCGACATCCACTTCGTGCGCAGCACCGACGGGGGGCTTACGTTCTCGACGCCGGTCCGGATCAACAGTTCGCCCGGCAGCGACCGCTCGCAGTGGTTTCCCCACCTGTCGGTCACGAGCGCGGGTCGCGTCTACGCGATCTGGTACGACCAGCAGCATTCCCCGAGCGGCGACCTGACGGAGACGACGGCGACCTATTCGGACGACGGCGGGACGACGTGGGTGCCGCCGTTCCCGCTCACCGAACGCGCGTTCCACGCCGGCTACGGCAACGACACCGGCCAGCCGAACCTGGGCGACTACATCGGGACGACGACGCACGCCGGCGAGCTCTACGCGGCCTGGGGCGGCAACCCGCCGGCGATCGACTACGACGACGGCCAGCCGGCGTCGGCGTCGATGACCTTCCCCAACGCGGTTTTCGGCAAGACCTCGACCCGACGCGCGCCGGTCAAACTCGGCACGATCGGCGCGCAGGAGCGGCCCGGGTACTCGAACGGAAACAGCACGTTCGATCCCGGCGAGCAGGTCATGCTCACCGTGCCGCTGATCAACTACGTGACCAACTCGACCACCGGCGCGGCGTCGCTCTCGTCGGTACAGGGCGTGCTTTCGACCACGACGCCGGGTGTTTCGATCATCGACGGTTCCGAGACCTACGGCACGATCGCTGCGGGCTCCTCGTCGACACCGGCGAACGGGTACACGATCAAGCTGGCGGGGAGCTTCGTCGCCGGGACCACGATCGATCTCGCGCTCGCCGTGACCACTTCGGGGCCGTCGACGACGCTCCGCTTCCGCCTGAACACCGGGACACCGGTGGTCACGACCTTGCTCAGCGAGAATTTCAATTCGACCTCACCCGGCTCGATGCCGTCCGGATGGGCGGAGGAGTGGGTCGGCTCCTCGACGGGCAATCCGTGGACGACGAGCAACACGTTCTGCAACGCGTCGAACAACGCGCTGTTCAAGGTCAACACGCCCGCGCCGCAGGAGTACCGGCGCGGCGTATCGCCGCAATTCAGCGTGCCGTCGGCCAGCGGCCCGAGCCGCGTCTACGTCGACTTCGACATCTGCTACGAGATCGAGGACGCGCCGGAGTTCGACGTGTCGGCGTTCGACGGGCTGACCGTGCGATTCCTGGACAACACGAGCGGCCGGATCTCGCGGGCGGTGCTCGCCGAGGCGTTCGCCGACGTGTTGACCACCACCGGCATCGGTGACCATTTCCCGAAGCATCTGCCGCGCAGCAGCGCGTCCAACTACTTCCAGGACATGTCGGTGTGGTCCGGGTCGTCGGGCGGCTGGCGACACGTGCGCATGGAACTGCCGGGAATGAACGGTTCGGATGTCAGGATGCGATTCGAATACACGCAGGACGCGTTCCGGAGCTGTATCGGAGCCGGTCATGCCGGTTACGGAGGCGTCTGCGGCGTGGCGGTGGACAACCTCGTGATCCGCAATGTCGTCTTCAACTCGGCCCAGGTCGACCTGTCGACGACGATCGCCAACCTGCCGGCGAGCGCGACGATGGGCGACAGCGTGAACTACCAGTTCACGGTGCTCGCGGCGAACACCGGTTTCAACGCGGCCGACGCGACGTTCACGCACACGCTGCCGGGAGGCGTGACATTCGTGTCGCTGTCCTCGCCCGCCGGCTGGTCGTGCACGACGCCGGCGGTCGGCGCCAACGGGACGATCCAGTGCACGCACCCGAGCGTGCCGTCGAACACGACCGGAATATTCGGGGTCGTTTCGAGCATCGGATTCACCACGCCTCCGGGTCCGACATCGTTCACCGGCACCGTCTCGACGGCGCAGTCGGAGTCGAACGGCGCGAACAACCAGGGGACGGGAACACTCGATGTGGTGGCCGATACCTCGTTCACCGGAGCGACCGCGGGAACGGCCGGCGGCAGCGGTACCGTGACGATGAGCGGAGGTGGCGCGGGTTGCACGTACACCTCGGCGCTATGGATCCCGCTCGCGTCGGTACCGACGCCGCCGCCACCCGGGCTCGCGTTCCCGTTCGGGCTTTTCGAGTTCGCCGCGAGCGGTTGCGCGAGCGGTGCCACACTCGCGTTCACGATGACGCTTCCGGCGCCGCTAGCACCCGGCGCCGCCTACTGGAAATTCGGACCGACGACCGGCGATCCGACCCCGCACTGGTACACGATACCCGCAACGATCGTCGGCAATACGGTGACGTTCTCGATCACGGACGGCGGACTGGGCGACGACGATCTCGCGGCCAACGGCGCGGTCTCGGATGCCGGCGGACCGACGGGCGCCGTGCTCGTGTCGGTGTCGGCGACTCCGGTTCCGGGACCCGGTCCGCATCTGATCGCGGGCCTGGCGCTGGTTCTCGCCGTCACCGCGTTCGCTTCGCTGCGCCGTCGCCGTCGATAGGATCACCGGCGCGCCGCGAGCGCCCGGACGGACCGGGGCGACGGCCCGGTCCGTTCCGTGGGCGAACGCCCTGGGTCCGCGGGCCGCGGGCGGCGCGCTTCAGAGCGCGAAGCCCGGAACCCACGCGCGCAGCATCCGCAGCACCTCCGCATCGTGGACCGCGCGCGTGTAGAGATGTTCGCCGGCCGCGGCGAAGCCGGCGGCGTATACGCCGACGGCGGCGATGCCGATGGCCACGATTCCGACGCCCAGCCCGCCGATCGCAACCGCGCCGATGGCGATCAGCGCGAGCGCGAGGAACCCCAGCCCGATGCCGCCTATCGCCATCGCGCCCACCGCCAGCCAGCCGATCGCGACGCCGCCCAACGCGGTGACGCCGATCGCGACCGCGCCGCGGGCGTGCACGCCCAGCGCGATCACTCCGGTCGCCCGGTCGCCGATCGCGATGACGCCGCGCGCGTGGCCGTGACGCTCGCCGCGCCGGGGATCGGCCCCGACCGCGATGTCGACGATCGGCATGCCGAGGAACTCGCGCCCTGTGCGTCGACGGATCGGTGGCGCGCCCCGATCGCGGACGTCGAGCGCCGCGCCGAGGTCGTCTCGCCAGGTGCTCGTCGGTTCATTCATCGTCGCCTCCTTCCGTGGGATCGTCGGCGGGTGCGCGGCGCGGGACGATGCCGCGCTTCGCGAGGGCGTCGCGCAACAGGAACTCGATCTGCGCGTTGACGCTGCGCAGTTCGGACTGCGCGAGGCGTTCGAGCTCGGCCCAGACCGCCGGGTCCAGGCGCAGCAGGAACGCCTTGCGATCGGCCATGACGCGCCGGCGCTACGCGCGCCTGGTCCGGATCGCGTGGATCCCGCAGGCGACGATCGTCACGGCCGCGAAGGACAGCATCAGCCCGACGAAGGCCGGCTGGTCCATGCGCGCGGGCGAGGACGCGTTCGCGTCGACGACCAGGAGGTGGATCGCCCCGAGGAAGACCGCGAGCGTCGCGCCGATGACGCCGCCCAGCATCGACGTCGCCGCGATGAGGCCGGGGCGCGCGGCCGGATTCGCCCAGCGGCGGCAGCGGTCGAGCTTGAGCATCGACGGCGAGACGCGCGGCAGCCACGTCGTTCCGACGGCGACCGCGAGGGGCGCGCCGATCGTGATCGCGAGCATCGTGATCGCGTAGGCGCCCTGCGACATCCATCCGTTCGCGAGCCCGTCGCGGCCGAAGTGGGTCGCCACGACCTCGGGCAGCCGGTCGAGCGTCGCGGCGATGGTCGCCGCGCCGACGATGATCGCGACCGCGAACAGCATCCAGACGATCCTGTGCATGGCTTCCTCCGCGGGTTCAGCCGGTGTAGAGCGTCCCGGCGTTGATCACCGGCTGCACGTCGCTCTCGGCGCACAGCACCGTCATCAGGTTCTGCACCATCGCCGCCTTGCGCTCGTCGTCCAGCACGACGACGCGCTTGGCGGACAGCTCGGCGAGCGCCATCTCGACCATCGACACGGCGCCATGGACGATCTTCTGGCGCGCGGCGATGATCGCCTCGGCCTGCTGGCGGCGCAGCATCACCTGCGCGATCTCCGGCGCGTAGGCGAGATGGGTGAGACGCGCCTCCTCGACGACGACACCGGCCTGTTCGAGCCGCGCCTGCAGCTCGCGCACCAGCGCCTGCGCGACGACGTCGCCGGCACCGAGGAGCGTCGGCCCCGCCGACGAGCCGGCGCTGTCGTCCTCGTCGTAGGCGAAGGCGCTCGCCAGGTGGCGGACGGCCGCCTCGCTCTGGACCTTGACGAAGACCTCGTAGTCGTCGACGTCGAAGGCGGCCTTCGCGGTGTCGTCGACGCGCCAGACGACCACCGCCGCGATCTCGATAGGGTTGCCGCGCTTGTCGTTGACCTTGAGGCGATCGCCGTTCAGGTTGCGCGCGCGCAGCGACATCTTCTTGCGCGTGTAGAACGGGTTGGTCGCGCGCAGGCCGGGGACGCGGCTCGTGCCCTTGTAGTCACCGAAGAGCTGCAGGATCGCGGCTTCGTTGGGCTGCAGGGTGTAGAGCCCCGCCAGCACCAGGACGGCGACGACGAGCAGCAGCACGACGACGCCGATCGAGATGAGGCTCGGCCGCCCGGCGCCGACCATCGAGACGATCTGCCAGACGGCGGCGGCGAGGATGGCGAGTCCGACGGCGAGGATCAGGAACCCGTTGCCGGTGCCGATCGGCCGTTCGGCATGGGTGTCGTCGGCGGTATGGCGGGGAGGGGAGGTCGGGGGCATCGCGGGCTCCTCGGTCGGCGTGGTCGTTCACGCCCAGGGTAGTGGGGTGTGTATCGAAATGATATCACTTAGATATTGGATGTCAAGTTCCCCGGATGCAGGCGACCGGGGGATCCGGGAGCCGGATGCGCCGCTAGAATCCGATCACTCCGGTCCCTTGGCCCAGGTGGTGCGCCGACCGGTGTACCGGACGGAGGTGACGACGATGACGACGAACAGGCCGGCTCGCGGATTCGCCGGGCTGCTGGCGGTGGCGATGCTGTTCACGGCCGGCTACGCCTGCGCGCAGCAGGTCGCGCGCCCCGCGCCCGGCGCGCCGGGTCAGTGGCGGCTGATCGGCCAGACGCACGCGCGGCACACGGCCGACCACGACACGATCGTCGTGCAGGGTCCGTACGACAACTTCCGCCGGATCAAATTCAAGGTGACCGACTCGCCGCTGCGGATGCACCGTGTCGTCGTCACCTACGACAACGGGGCGACCGACAGTCTGGACGTCCGTCATCACATTCCGCGCGGCGGCGAGACCCGGGCGATCGACCTGCGTGGCGCCGGCAAGCGGAGCCTGCGCAGGATCGATTTCTGGTACGACACCAGGGGCATCCTGAACGGGCAGGCGACCGTTGTCGTCTACGGCATGAAGTAGCGCGCCCGGGCGCGGCCCCGTGAACCTGCTCTTCGTGATGGCGGACCAGCTCCGGTGGGATCACCTGGGCTGCACCGGTCATCCGTATCTCCGGACGCCGGCGATCGACGCGCTCGCCCGCCGCGGCGTGCGCTTCGATCGCGCGTTCGTGCAGAGCGGCGTGTGCGGCCCGAGCCGGATGAGCTACTACACCGGTCGCTACCCGATCTCGCACGGCGCGACCTGGAACCGCGTGCCGCTGTCCGTGGGCGAGGTCACGCTGGGCGAGATGCTGCGCGGTGCCGGCCTCTCGCTCGCGCTCGCCGGCAAGACGCACGTGATGCCCGATACCGAGGGCGCGCGGCGGCTCGCGATCGACGGCGGCTCCGAGCTGGGCGTGCTGCTCGCGCGCGGCGGCTTCGAGGAGATCGACCGCTACGACGGCCACCGCCGGCCCGGCGCCGAATCGGGCTACCCGGCGTTCCTGCGCGCGCACGGCTACGCCGGCGACGATCCGTGGACCGACCACGTGATCTCGGCGATCGACGCGGACGGGCGGGTCGTCAGCGGCTGGCATATGCGCAACGTGCACCTGCCCGCGCGCGTGCGAGACGAGCACTCCGAGACCGCGTACATGACCGACCGCGCGATCGAGTACATCGACCGGATGGGCTCGCGGCCCTGGGTGCTCCACCTGTCGTACGTCAAGCCGCACTGGCCGTACCTGGCGCCGTCGCCCTGGCATGCGCGCTACGACGCCGACCGCTGTCTGCCGGTGATTCGTCACCGCGACGAGCTCGAACGGCCGCATCCGGTGGTCGCCGCGTACCGCCGCCACGAGGAGAGCGTGAGTTTCCAGCGCGACGACTGCATCCGCACCGTGCGTCCTGCCTACCAGGGGCTGATCGCGCAGCTCGACCACCACCTCGGCCGGCTGTTCGACCGGATGGCCGCGACCGGCGTGCTCGACGACACGCTGGTGATCTTCACGTCCGACCACGGCGATTTCCTGGGCGATCACTGGCTGGGGGAGAAGGAGCTCTTCTACGACGCCGTGCAGAAGGTGCCGTTGATCGTCGTCGATCCGCGTCCGGCGGCCGACGCGACGCGCGGTTCGGTCGAATCGCGTCTGGTCGAGTCGGTCGATCTCGTTCCCACGATCCTCGACGCGCTGGGTCTGCCCGCGCCGGCGCACCGCCTGGAAGGCGCGAGCCTGCTGCCGCTGCTGCACGGCCGCGCACCCACGGGCTGGCGCGACTTCGTCTACAGCGAGCTCGATTACAGCTTTCGTCATGCGCGCCTCGCGCTGGGCAAGGATGTCCACCAGTGCCGCGCGGTCAGCCTGCGCGACCAGCGCTGGCGCTACGTGTACTGGCTGGACGAGCCCGAGCAGCTCTTCGACCTCGACGCGGACCCGCAGGAGTTCCACGATCTGGGCTCCGACGCGATCACCGAGGGGGTGCGCGAGGGTTTCCGGTCGCGGTTGCTCGATTTCCTCGCGCGCCGCAAGCATCGCGTCACGGTGACGGACGGGTCGGTCGAACGCGGGACCGCGGCGTACAAGGACGCCGGCGTCTATTTCGGCCAATGGTGAGCGCGGCCGGCCGCGCGTCCCCGGGCCCGCCGGGGGGAGCCGCGCGCGCGGACGCGAAGCCTGCGACAATCGCGCTGCCGGCGGCCTGCGCCGGCCGGCGATTCCCGGGAAGGAGAGGCGACAGGTGAGATCGACTATCCACGCGGTGGCCGCGGGCGGCGTGCTGCTCGCTCTCGCGGCGGTGAGCGGCGCACAGTCCCAGGGCGGTCCGTCGACGGCGGTGCTGTTCGAGAACGTGCGCGTCTTCGACGGCCGATCCGACCGGCTCGGCCCGCCGTCGAACGTGCTCGTCGTCGGCAATACGATCCGGACGATCTCGACCGCGCCGATCGCGCCGCCCGCGGGCCTGACCGTCACCCGCGTCCCGGGCGGCGAACGCACGCTGATGCCGGGGTTGATCGACAACCACGTGCATATCGTGATGGCGGCGAGCACGCTGCCCGAACTGCTCGATCCGAAGACGAGCTACGCGACGATCGAGGCGCGCGCCGCCGAGGAGGCCCGGCAGATGCTGCTGCGCGGATTCACCACCGTGCGCGATCTGGGCGGTCCGACGTTCGCCATCAAGCAGGCGATCGACTCGGGCAAGGCGGTCGGCCCGCGGATCTACCCGTCGGGCGCGATGGTCTCGCAGACCTCCGGCCACGGCGACTTCCGGCACCCGGGCGAGAAATCGCGCCGGTTCTTCGGCAAGCCGTCGCGCGCCGAGGAGATGGGCGCGTCCTTCATCGCCGACGGCCGCGACGAGGTGCTCGCGGCGACCCGCGAGAACCTGCGCTACGGCGCGACGCAGGTCAAGCTGATGGCCGGCGGCGGAGCGTCCTCGCCGTACGACCCGCTCGACACCACGCAATACACGCTCGACGAACTCAAGGCGGCGGTCGAGGCCGCCGACGACTGGAACACCTACGTGACCGTGCACGCGTACACGCCGCGCGCGGTGCGCCGCGCGGTCGAGGCGGGCGTCAAGGTCGTCGAGCACGGCCAGCTGCTCGACGAGCCGACGATCCGGCTGCTTGCCGACAAGGGCGTGTTCCTGTCGCTGCAGGCGCTCGACCCGGCGCCGCCGGGCGACCCGGAGTACCGCCGGGCGAAGCTCGCCGAGATCGTCACGGGCACCGACAACGCCTTCCGCTGGGCGCGCCAGCACAAGGTGAAGCTCCTGTGGGGCACCGACTTCCTGTTCAACCCGGCGCAGAACCGGAACCAGAACAAGGATCTCCTCAAGTTGCGCGCCTGGTTCACGCCGGCCGAGGTGCTGAAGCTCGCCACCCACGACAACGCGCAGGTGTTCGCGCTCTCGGGCCCGCGCAATCCGTATCCGGGCAAGCTCGGTGTGGTCGAGGAGGGCGCGCTCGCCGACCTGATCCTGGTCGACGGCGATCCGTTGGCGGAACTCGAGTTGATCGCCGAACCGGGGCGCAACTTCATGGTCATCATGAAGGACGGCAAGATCCACAAGTATTCGCGCTATCCGTGAGCGCGCGCCGGTGGTCGATGGCCGCCGGCCTGCTGCTGGCGCTCGCCGCATCCGGTATCGCGGCAACGGCGGGGGCGCAAGCGGTTCGCGCGCTCGCCTGGGACGACCTGCGGCCGGTGCTCGATCCGGTCGAAGATCCGTTCGCGGCGCTGTCCGACGAGCAGCACGATGCGCTCGCCGCGCTGGTCCGCGGGCGCGTGCTCGAAGCGCGCGGTTTCCCGGTCGGCGACGAGGGGCACCGCCGCCGCGCGGAGATCGAGCGGCGTCTTCGCTCCCAGGGTCTCGATGTCGAGGCGCTGCTCGCGCGGCGCGAAGCGATCATCGCGCAGCGCTCCGCCGCAGCGCAGACCGCGGTGCCGGCCCTCGACGGGGCGAGCGTCAGGCTCTCCGGCTACCTGCTGCCGGTGACCGCGGGCGCACTCGGCGTGACCGAGTTCCTCCTCGTGCCCTGGGCCGGCGCGTGCAGTCACACGCCGCCGCCGCCGGCCAACCAGGTGATCCGAGTGCGACCCCAGCGTCCGTATCCGGCACGACAGGATTACGAAGCGGTCGAGGTCGGCGGGACGATGCGCGTGGGCGTCGGGGACCTCGACGTCCACGCGCTCGACGGGGTCGTGCGCGTGCGGTCGACCTACGCGGTCGACGCGGCGTCGGTCCGGAAGATCGATGACGCCGGCGCGGCGCGCTGAGCCCGCGCCGCCTGCGGTTCAGCCTTCGGGCTCGAACCTGAGCGACGCGGAGTTCATGCAATAGCGCAGCCCGGTGGGCTCGGGCCCGTCCGGGAACACGTGGCCCAGGTGCGCGTCGCAGCGCGCGCACACGACCTCGGTGCGTCGCATGAAGAACGACCGGTCGTCGACGTCGCGCACGTTGCGCGCATGGACCGGCGCCCAGAACGACGGCCAGCCGGTGCCGGACTCGAACTTGGTCGCCGACGAGAACAGCGGCGTGCCGCAGCACACGCAGGCGTACGTGCCCTTCGCGTGGTGGTCCCAGTACGCGCCGGAGTACGCGCGCTCGGTGCCCTTTTTCCGTGCGACCTGGAACTGCTCGGGCGTGAGCATCCGGCGCCATTCGTCGTCGCTGCGGACGACGTGGTCGTCCGAGGGTGGGGTGGCGGGCGCTGTCATGGGGGCCTCGGCTGGGGTTCGCGCCGGGCGCCGGGCGCACGCGACGGCGCGCGCGGTCTCCGGACGTCGGGCTGGATGCGCTATAGTGGCTGCTCCGCGCGCAACCTTACACGGTTCGTTCCCGCCTTGGATGCCCCCGCCGCCGATTCGTTCCGGCGCGACGCGACGCTGATCGGACTGATCTCGTTCGTCCACGGACTGTCGCACTTCTACCAGCTCGCGCTCGCGCCACTCTTCCCGCTGATCAAGGCGGAGTTCGACGTATCCTGGTCGTTGCTGGGGTCGCTCGTCGGCGTGTTCTACGTCGTGTCGGGCATCTCCCAGTTCACCTGCGGCTTCCTCGTCGACCGGTTCGGCGCCCGGCCGGTGCTGTTCGGAGGACTCGCGCTGATGGCGGGTGGCGCGCTGGCCGCCGGCCTCGCGCCCGGATTCATCTGGCTGTTCCCGGTCGCCGCGGCGATGGGCGCGGGCAACGGCGTCTTCCACCCGGCCGATTTCGCGATCATCAACGCCAATGTCGCGCAGCGCCGCCTGGGGCACGCCTACTCGTCGCACGGGATCGGCGGCAACCTGGGCTACGCGGCCGCGCCGATCGTCGTCTACGGGCTGGGCAGCGCGTTCGGATGGCGGGTGTCGCTGGTGGCGGTGGGCCTGGTCGGGCTCACGGTGCTCGGCGTCGTCGCGACGCAGCGCGGACTCCTCGAGTGCCACCGGTCGCGCGCGCGCGGCGCCGCGCCGCAGGGCGGCGCGCTGGCGCTGTTCCTGCAGCCGGCGATCCTGGCGTGCTTCGCCTATTTCGCGACCAACACGATGGGCTCGCTGGGTTTGCAGACGTTCGCGCCGTCGGTGCTCAACGTCGCCTTCGACGTCCCGCTCGCGATCGCGACCTCGACGCTGACCGCCTACCTTCTGGGCGGCACCGCCGGCATCTTCGCCGGCGGCTTCCTCGCCACGCACGCGAAGCGCCACGACCTCGTCGCGGCCGCCGGACTCGCGATCGCCGCGGGCTTGCTCGTCCTCGTGACCGTCATGCCGCCGCCGGCCGCGCTGCTGCTGCCGCTGTTCGCGGCGGTGGGCTTCTCGTCGGGCGCGACCGGGCCGTCGCGCGACCTCATCGTCCGGTCCGCGGCGCCGGCCGGCGCGGTCGGCCGCGTGTACGGCTTCGTCTACTCCGGGCTGGACGTCGGCGGCACGCTCGGACCGATCCTGTTCGGGTTCATGCTCGACCACGCGATGGGACGCTCGGTGTTCCTCGCGGTCGCGGTCTGCTACACGCTGGCGATCGCGACGGTGGTCCAGGTTCGCCGCGTGCGTCCGGCGCACGCCTGAACGCGGACCATGGACCTCGGTATCGCCGGCAAACGGGCGCTCGTCTGCGCGGCGAGCCGCGGATTGGGCCGCGGCTGCGCGGCCGCGCTCGCGCGAGAAGGCGTCGAGGTCACGATCTGCGCGCGCACGGAGGCCGACGTACGGCGCGCCGCCGACGAGATCGGCGCGGCCACCGGCCGTCGGGTTCACGCGGTCGCGTGCGACATCACCACGCCCGACGGCCGCGCCGCGGCGCTCTCCGCCTGTCCCGCGCCGGACATCCTGGTCAACAACGCCGGCGGCCCGCCGCCCGGCGATTTCCGCGACTTCGACCGCGACGCATGGATCCGTGCGATCGACGCCAACATGCTGACGCCGATCGAGCTCATCAAGGCGACGATCGACGGCATGATCGCGCGGCGTTACGGCCGGATCGTCAACATCACGTCGTCGGCGGTCAAGGCGCCGATCGACATCCTGGGGCTGTCCAACGGCGCCCGCAGCGGTCTGACCGGGTTCGTCGCCGGGCTCGCGCGCAAGGTCGTTCGCGACGGTGTGACGATCAACAACCTGCTCCCCGGCCAGTTCGACACCGATCGCCTGCGCGTGACCTACGCGGGCCGCGCGCAGGCGCAGGGCAGGACGATCGACGAGGTGCTGGCGGCGGGCGCCGCCGCGGTGCCGGCCGGACGGTTCGGCACGGCGGAGGAATTCGGCGCCGTCTGCGCGTTCCTGTGCAGCGTGCACGCGGGTTACATCGCCGGCCAGAACGTGCTGGTCGACGGCGGCAACTACCCGGGCACGTTCTGACCGGCGGGATGTCGCCGCGGGGCGCGACCTCCACGCATCGGAAGACGTGAGACGCTCGATCCTCGCCGGAATCACCTACTTCGCGGTCGTGTTCGCCGTCGGCTTCGCGCTCGGCACGATACGCGTGCTCTGGCTCGCGCCCCGGTTCGGCGAGCGTCTGGCCGAACTCGCCGAGACGCCGCTGATGATCGCCGCGTCGTGGCTTTCGGCCCGCTGGATCGTCGGTCGTCTGGCCGCGCCGGTGAGCCTCGGCGAGCGCGCGGTCATCGGCGCGACCGGACTCGCGCTGCTGCTCGCGCTGGAGTTCGGCGTCGTGCGCAGCCTGCGCGGGCTCACGCTCGCCGAGGTGCTGGGCGGACGCGACCCCGTCGCCTTCGCCGTCTACGCGCTGGCGCTCGCGATGTACGCGCTGATGCCGCTCTGCGTGCGCCGCGGCAGAGGCGCCGTCGCGCGGTGACGCCCGCGCGCGACCGGACCGACGGATCCCCGGAGTTCCCACCTGCACGGATGAGCGACATGATCGATCTCTACTACTGGACCACGCCGAACGGCCACAAGATCACGATCTTCCTCGAGGAGACCGGCCTGCCGTACCGGCTCAGGCCGGTGAACATCTCCGCCGGCGAGCAGTTCGACCCGGCGTTCCTCGCGATCTCGCCCAACAACCGGATTCCGGCGATCGTCGACCACGCGCCTCCGGACGGCGGGGGACCGCTGCCGCTGTTCGAGTCGGGCGCGATCCTGCTCTACCTGGCCGGAAAGACCGGACGCTATTACGCCGACGACCTGCGCGGACGCTGCGAGATCATGCAATGGCTGTTCTGGCAGATGGCGGGGCTGGGCCCGATGGCGGGGCAGAACCACCATTTCAGCCATTACGCGCCGGAGGTGATCCCCTACGCGATCGACCGTTACGTCAAGGAGACCGGAAGGCTGTACGGCGTGCTCAACAAGCGCCTCGCAGACCGGGAATTCGTCGCCGGCGACTACTCGATCGCCGACATGGCCTGCTATCCGTGGGTACTTCCCGAGCGGCAGGGCCAGAAGCTCGACGACTTCCCGCATCTCAGGCGCTGGAAGGCGGCGATCGGCGAGCGCCCGGCCGTCAAGCGCGCCTACGAACTCGCCAGGACGGTCAACACCAGGCCGGCGCTCGCCGACGACAAGGCGCGTTCGGTGCTGTTCGGGCAGAGCAAGGACACGGTGAAGTAGCCACCGCGCTCGCCGGCCGGGCGCGCAGGATGGCAGTTCAGCGCGCGAGCGCGTCCCACCCTTCCTTGCGGACGCGCGCGACGACCGCGAATCCCGCCGGTCCGCGCGGGGCGACCACCGCCGCCTCGCCCTCCGACAGATAGGCCGCGTCGGTGATCGCGCGGAACGGATTGCCGTGGCTCGCGATCACACGCAGCGTTCCGGGGCGCGGCGGCGTGGCGAGGAGCTCGCGCAGTTCGGCGTAGCGCTCCGGCGGCGCCTGCGCCGGCCCCCCGCGCGCCGCCGGGCTCGGCGTCGCGCGACCGAACATCAGCATCGCTGTTTCCATCGTCCGGCAGTACGGGCTCGCGAGCACCTCGCCGACCGGCAGGCCCAGGCGGCGGACCGCGGCGCCGATCGCGCGCGCGTCGGCGCGGCCGGCGTCGGTGAGGTTGCGCTGGGTCGTGCAGTCGCCGGCGACGTAACGCTCGTCGCTCTGACCGAAGTCGGTCGCCGTGTGCCGGAAGTAGAGCGTGTGGCCGCCGGCGCGCAACGCCGCGAGCAGTGCCGGCCCGGCGAGCGGGTCGGGCGTCGCCTGCGCGAGCGTGGTACCCGCCGATGTCCAGGCGAGCAGGAAGGCGGCGGCGAGCCGCGCGGTCCGCTTCGCGAGATCGGGTCGGCGCATCGGACGCGGCGTGGCCGGCCCGCGGCGCTACCGGCGCACGATCCGGATCGGGCTGCGTTCGGACACTGCGTCGTCCGCCGCGCCGGTACGCGCCGCCGCGGCCGCCTCGACCGCGGCCTCCAGCGCCGGATCGGTGTCGAATCCGATGTCGCCGCCGTCGACCGGCTCCCCCGTCGCCCGGAGCGATGCGAAGTCGAACAGGCGCCGGTCCATCAGATGCGAGGGTACGACCCGCGAGAGCGCGTTGAAGATCGACTCGACGCGGCCGGTCTCCTTGCGCTCCCAGTCGGCGAGCATCGCGGCGACCTGCTTGCGCTGCAGGTGCTCCTGCGAGCCGCACAGCGCACAGGGGATGATCGGGAACTCGCGTAACGCCGCGTAGCGCGCGAGGTCGCGCTCGCGCACGTAGGCGAGCGGCCGGATGACGACATGGCGGCCGTCGTCGGAGACGAGCTTGGGCGGCATCGTCTTCAACTTGCCGCCGAAGAAGAGGTTGAGGAAGAACGTCGCCAGCAGGTCGTCGCGGTGGTGGCCGAGCGCGATCTTCGTCGCGCCGACTTCGGTGGCGACGCGGTAGAGGACGCCGCGCCGCAGCCGCGAACACAGCGAGCACATCGTCGCGCCCTCCGGGACCACGCGCTTGACGACGCTGTAGGTGTCCTGCTCGACGATGCGGAACGGAATGCCGCGCGATCCGAGGTAGGCGGGCAGCACGTCGGCGGGAAAAACCGGCTGCTTCTTGTCGAGTTTGACCGCGACCACCTCGAAGCGCACCGGCGCGCGATGCTTGAGCATCCACAGCACGTCGAGCAGCCCGTGCGAATCCTTGCCGCCGGACAGGCACACCATCACCCGGTCGCCGTCGGCGATCATCGCGTAGTCGGCGATCGCCTCGCCGGCCTGGCGGCACAGGCGCTTGCGCAGCTTGTTCGCCTCGTAGGCGGCCTTGCGCGGGTCGGCGCGCGTCGCGGCGGGGGCCCCGCCCGTGCCGGGCGGGGCGGTCGAACCGGGGGCGGCGGCGGGCGATTCCACGGCCGCGCATTCTACCGGAGCCGCGTTCCGGCCCGCGGGACGCCGGATTGGGCTAACATTTTCCCTGCGGACGCCCCGGGGACCGGGGGCGGTGTCCGGCATGCCGGGGAGGTCGCGGTGCACACGATCCTGATCGCCAATCCGAAGGGCGGCAGCGGCAAGACCACGCTCGCGACCAACGTCGCCGGCTGGCTCGCCGGCAAGCGGCAGCGCGTCGCCATCGACGACCGCGACCCGCAGCAGTCGTCGACCCAGTGGCTCGAGCGCCGGCCGGCGCTGTTCCCGGCCATCGGCCTGATCGACGCCGACCTGCGCCGCAAGGACGCGAAGGCGCTCGACCTGGCCTGGCGCGTCATCGACAGCCCCGCGGGACTGCACGGCGACGAATTGCGCGAGAGCCTCAAGTCCGCCGACCAGGTGCTGGTCCCGCTGACGCCGTCCGCGTACGACATGGCCGCGACCCAGCGCTTCCTGGGCGTCGTCGCCGAAGCCAAGTCGGTCAAGCAGGGCAACCTCCCGGTCGGCGTGGTCGCGATGCGCGTCGACGCCCGGACCCAGAGCGCGGTCGAGCTGGACGACTTTGTCGCGAGCTTCGATTTCCCGCTGATCGCCCACCTGCGCCAGACCCAGGTCTACGTGCATTGCGCCCGCGACGGCGCGAGCGTGTTCGACCTGCCGCGTTCGCGCGCGGAAGCGGACTGGGAGCAGTGGAAGCCGTTGACCCGCTGGATCGCCAAGCACGCGCCGGTGCGGGGCGTCTAGGCGTTTCCGGGTCCTGCCCGGCGCGGGGGCCTACCTCGGCGCCGACGCGAAACGACGACGGCCGGCGCGCGTCGCCGCGGCCGGCCGTCGTTCGTGGCGACGCGTTCTACTTCTTCGCGGCGTCCTGGGCGGCCTTGACCGCGGCGTCCGCGGCGGACTTGGTCGCGTCGGCGGCGGACTTGGTCGCGTCAGCCGCGGCCTTGGTCGCATCGACGGCGGCTTCCTTGGCCTTGTCGGCGGCTTCCTTGGTCGCGTCCTTCGCGGCTTCCGCCGTTGCCTTCGCGGCGGCGGCTGCGGCCTCGGCGGCCTTCGCGGCTTCGGCCTTCGCCTTGTCGGCGGCCTGTTGCGATTGCTGACCGCACGCGGCCAGCGTCGTGGCGAGGGCCAGCGCGGTCAGCGTGGCGATCGTGCGCAGTTGCATCATGAATCTCCTGGGAATCGGTAGGCGGGGGTCGGCGCGGCCCCGGAGAGGGGCCTGCCAGCCGTTTATTGTACTGCAACATTCCCCATCGATCACCGGGTCAGGGTGTGGCGCGGGCGCCATCCGCCCGGCGCAGGACCGGCAGGTTCGATGCGGCGACGCCGACGAGCGCGGCGACGGCCATCGTCACCATCAGCGGCACGGGGGTTCCGTCGTGCGACGCGCCGATCCAGGTGCCGACGATCGTCGCGACCGCCATCAGCAGCGCGCCGAAGAGTCCGGCCGCCGCACCGGCGCGCTCCGGGAACGGGGCGATCGCACCGGCCTGCGCGCAGGGGAACACGATGCCGTGGGCGAAGAGGAAGCCGAACGCCGGCAGCAGGATCGCCGCCGGGTGCCGGACGCCCGCGAGCGCGAGCGCGGCGCCGGCGAGGGCCGAGACCGCCGAGCAGGCGCAGCCCAGGGCCAGCGATCGACGCAATCCCAGACGCGACAGCGCGCGGCGGCACACGAGGGTTCCTGGGAGGAAGCCCAGCACCGCGAACGCGAAGCAGGCGCCGAACCAGCCGGCCGGGACCTGCAGCACGTCGATCAGCACGAACGACGAGGCCGAGATGAAGGAGAAGACGCCGGCGTACGACGCGGTGCCGGCGAGGGTGTAGGCGCGGAACACCGGTGACCGCAGCACCGTGGCGTAGCCGCGAGCCAGCCGCCGGGGATCGAGAGCGGACGCGTCGGCCCGTGTGAGCGTCTCCGGCAGCGCCTTCCACGCGACCATCGCCAGCGCGACCGCGAGTCCCGCCTGCAGGACGAACGCGGCGCGGAAGCCGAACGCGACCTCGAGGACGCTGCCGGCGATCGGCCCGGCGACCGGCGCGATCGTGAACAGCGTGAACGCGCGCGCGAGCGCGCGGGCGCCGGCGTCCGCGTCGAACGCGTCGCGGACGATCGCGCGGCCGACGACGACGACGGTGCAGCAACCGATCGCCTGGACGAAGCGGGCGGCGACGAGCACGCCGATCGACGGCGCCGACGCGCAGGCGAGCGACGCGGCGACGTAGACGGCGAGCCCGCCCAGCAGCGTCGGTCGCCGGCCCCAGCGATCGGACATCGGGCCGCTGACGAGCTGGGCGAGGCCGAATCCGGCGACGAACAGCGACAACGTCAATTGAACCGTCGACGCCGGCACGGCGAAGCGCGCGGCGAGGCCGGGCAGCGACGCGAGATAAAGGTCGGTCGACAGCGGCTGCAGCATGAACAGCAGCCCGACCAGCACGGTGAGCGTGGCCTCGTCGGGCCGCGCCGCGCGGCGCGGCGCGGGAATCCCGGTCATTTCGCGGGCCGCGCGGTCATGGCACGGTCGCGATCGCCAGCGCGCGCCGGCGCTCCTGCCAGGCGAGCGCAACGCCGCTCGCGACGATCACCGCCATCCCGGCGAACGAGACGGCGTCGGGCAGCTGGCCGAAGAAGATCCAGCCCCACCCGGTCGCCCACAGTACCTGCACATACGTGTACGGCGCGAGCATCGCAGCGGGCGCGCGCAGGTAGGCGACGGTGACGAACCCGTGCCCGAGGCCGCCGAGGAGTCCGAGGAGGCCCAGCCGCAGCGCGTTCGCGGGTGTCCACACATCGCCGCCGGCGAACCAGGGGGCGAGCGGGGTGAGGACGACCACGCCGGCGACCGAGCTGTAGAAGAGCGTCGTGTGCGGCGCGTCGTGCGGGACCTTGCGGGTCAGCAGCACATAGAGCGCGACGCAGGCGGCCGTGCCGAACAGCAGGAGGGCGGCCGGGTGGAAGACGCTTCCGCCGGGTCGAAGCACGATCAGTACGCCGGCGAATCCCGCCGCCGCGGCCACGAGCTGCGAGCGGCGCGTACGCTCGCCCAGCAACCACGGCGCGAGCAGCACGACGACGACCGGCGAGACGAAAGAGATCGCGGAAGCCTCGGCGAGCGGCAGATAGCGCAGGGCGGCGTAGAAGCACCCGGTGGCCGTGAGCAGGAGCGTCGAGCGCCCCAGCTGCAACGCCGGATGGCGGGTGCGCCAGAAGCCGGGGCCGCCGCGTCGCCAGGCCCAGGCGGCGACGACGATCGCCTGGCTGACATAACGCGCCCAGACGACCGCGAACACGCCGAGCAGCGGGATCGTGAGCTTGGCGAGCGCGTCCATCGCGCCCAGGCAGAAGCCGGCGCCGAGGAAGAGCGGCAACGCCCGCGCGAGCGGGTGGGCGCCGGCGGTCAGTTCACATCCCTCGCGCCGGGGGAGCGTCCCGCCCGGTCCGCGGCGCTGCTCCTCGCGCCGCGCGTACGCTCGCGCATGACGCGTCGGACCGCACCTACACGGCCTTCGACACGAGCTCGCGCAGCACGTAGGGCAGGATCCCGCCGTGCTGGAAATAGTCGATCTCGATCGGCGTGTCGATCCGGCAGAGCACCTTCACCTCGCGGCGCGAGCCGTCCGGCTTCACGATCACGAGCGTGACGTCCTGCTGCGGCTTGAGGTTCGAAAGGCCGGTGATCTCGAAGGTCTCGTCGCCGCGGACCCCCAGCGAGTCCACGCTGTCGCCGCCCTTGAACTGCAGCGGCAGCACGCCCATGCCGACCAGGTTCGAGCGGTGGATCCGCTCGAAGCTCCGGGCGACGACCGCCTTGACGCCCAGCAGCTGCGTGCCCTTCGCCGCCCAGTCGCGCGAGCTGCCGGTGCCGTACTCCTCGCCGCCGAACACGACGGTCGGGACGCCGGCGCCGATGTATTTCCTCGCCGCGTCGTAGATCGGCATCTTCTGCCCGCCGGGCTGGTGGAGCGTGACGCCGCCTTCCTCGCGCGTGCCGTCGGCCTTCGCCGGCAGCATCAGGTTCTTGATGCGGACGTTGGCGAACGTGCCGCGCATCATCACATCGTGGTTGCCGCGGCGCGCGCCGTAGCTGTTGAAGTCGGCGACCGAAACGTCGTGCTCCTGCAGGTACAGCCCCGCCGGCGAGGTCGCCTTGATCGAACCGGCCGGCGAGATGTGGTCGGTGGTCACCGAATCGCCGAAGATGCCCAGCGCGCGGGCGCCGCGGATCGCGTCTGCGCCGTGCGCCGCCGGCTTGAGCGTGAAGCGCTCGAAGAACGGCGGCTTCGCGATGTAGGTCGACCGCGGCCAGTCGTAGACCTGTCCGACCGCTCCGCGGACGCCCTTCCACAGCGGGTTGGCGTTCGCGAGGTCGCCGTAGAGACGGCGGAACGCCTCCGGATCCTTCGCGTACGGCATCACCGCGGCGATCTCGTGGGACGTCGGCCAGATGTCCTTCAGCATCACCGGCCGGCCGTCGGCGCCGGTGCCGACCGGCTCGGTCGCGAAGTCGCGCAGCACCGTGCCCGCGATCG
>JADZDA010000309.1 GCA_020851255.1 Burkholderiales bacterium
GTCCGGAGCGGCGGCAACCGGGTCCGGAGCGGCGGCCGCAGCGGCGGCCGACCATTGGGAGGAACTGCGCCGCGAACTCGCGCGCTGCACGCGCGACAGCCTGATCTCGCGGATCGCCTGCGAGCAGCGGCTGCGCGCGCGCTACTGCGACGGACACTGGGGCAGCGTTGCCGAGTGCCCGTCCGGCCGGCAGGATCACGGCAACTAGGGCCAGTCAACACGATGGCCGCGCCCGTGCGCGCACGCGGCGGCCCCGGGGTCCCGAACCGGCGCCCCGATCGTCGGCGCAGCCGGCGTTTGGTCGCGGCGGCCGCGGCTTCGTCGCATGGTGCGGTGGGCGGGCCTCGCGCCCCGGGGCGGTTTCGGTAGACTGCGCGCCCTGGAGTTCCCCCGCGACGCAGACCCCGTCGCGGCGCCTCGCGCTCGTCGCGCCGGCCCCGGCCGCCGGGCCCAACGGAGACACGCCATGCCCGCAACCCGCTTCCGGCTCATCGCCGTCGCGGCGATCACCGCCGCCTTCGGCCTGCCTGTCCCGGCGCAGACGCCCGCGGCGAAACCGCGCATCGAGAAGGCCGCCGACCTGCCGCGCTTCGAGTACCGGCTGGACGGCCGCGTCGAGGACCTGATCGCCGATCCCGCGAAGTTCGCACCGTTCGCCGCGGCGGTCCGGCGCGACGCGCAGTCGGTGCTCGACCGCTACGACATCGCCGACAAGGCCACCGAGCGCTCGCTCGTCGGGACGATCCTGCAGATCGACTGGCTCTCCGGGCGCCACGACGACGCGATGCGCGGCCTCGAACGCGTGCGGGCGCTGGAGGACAAGCCGGCGGACAAGCTGACGTCCGGCCTGCTGCTGCGCTCGGTAGACGCGGCGCGCCGCGCGGGTGGCGCCGCCGGAACGGACGCCTTCCGCGCCGACGTCGGCCGGCGGCTGCGCGCGGAGCTGGACGCGCTTCCCTACGCGGTCGCCGAGAACAACGTCAAGGGCGCGAAGACCTCTGCGGAGATCGTGAGCGAGGCGCTGATCCTCGGCCAGATCCGCGACGTGGTCCAGCCGATCGTCGACAGGAGCGGCGCGCTGTCGTCGGATTTCGCGCCGGGCGTCGTCGCGGCCAAGTACCGGCTCGCGCTCCAGCTCCCGCTCAAGCCGGTGCTCGTGGAGACCTACACCGCCTATCTCGCCGCGAACAAGGTCGACAAGCCCGACATCTGGGCGAAGCGCGACGCGGCGCTGCCGTCGGGTCGCGAGCACGCGATCGTTCCGATCGCGGTGTGGGACAGCGGCGTGGACATCGCGCTGTTCCGGGATCGACTGGTCCGCGACTCGACCGGCAGGCCGGCGCTGATCGCCCACGACCGGTACTCGGTGCCCGCCCAGGGCGAGCTCTACCCGCTGCCGCCCGAGCTCAAGGATCGGATACCGCGGATGAAGTCGCGGCTCAAGGGTTTCTCCGACCTCCAGGCGAACGTCGACAGCACGGAAGCCGCGGAGGTCAAGCAGTTCCTGTCGAATCTCAAGCCCGCCGAGTACAAGGCGGCCGTCGAGGAACTCTCCGCCGCCGGCAACTACATCCACGGCACGCACGTCGCCGGCATCTCGATGGCCGGCAATCCGTACGCGCGCCTCGCGGTCGCGCGCATCGAGTTCGGCCACACCCTGCAGCCCGATCCGTGTCCGAGTCGCGAACTCGCGCTGCGGGAGGCCCGGGCCACGACCGAGACGATCTCGTTCTTCCGTCGCCACGGCGTGCGGGTCGTCAACATGAGCTTCGGCGGCAGCGTCGGCGACCTCGAGGGCCAGCTCGAGCAGTGCGGGACCGGAGCGACGCCCGACGAACGCCGCCGGATCGCGCGCGAATGGTTCGACCTCGGCAAGCAGGCGTTCGTCGAGGCGATGGCTTCGGCACCCGAGATCCTGTTCGTCGCCGCGGCGGGCAACGAGAACCAGGACTCGTCGTTCGCCGAGGCGGTGCCGGCGGACATCGTGCTGCCCAACCTGATCACCGTCGGGGCGGTGGACAAGTCCGGCGACGAGGCGTCGTTCACGAGCTACGGGCCGACGGTCGTCGTCCATGCGAACGGCTACCTGGTCGAAAGCGTCATTCCCGGCGGCGACCGCATCCCCGAATCGGGCACGTCGATGGCGGCGCCGCAGGTGACCAATCTCGCGGCGAAAGTCCTCGCGGTGAACCCGAAACTCTCGCCGCCGCAGGTCGTGGCGCTGATCCGCGAGCACGCCGAGCGCACCGCCGACGGTCGCCGGGTGCTGATCGACGCCGCACGGACGCTCGCCGCGGCCGAGGCGCGCCGCGGCGGCTAGGCCCGGGTTCCGGGCCGACGCCGGCGGAGCGTCTCCGCGCGCCCATTCGGTGCGAATGTTGCTTCATCGCCTCATTCGAGGCGGGAGCGACCGGTGGATGGGCGAGCGACTGACGCGCAACGGCATTCCGTGACGGACCCGGGGACGGCGGGCGCGGGCGTTCGCCCGGCCGCCTGCCGCCTCTGCGGCGTCGCCGTCGTGCCCGGCGCGCGCTTCTGCGTGAATTGCGGCGCGATACAGCAGCGGGCGGCGTCGTCCGTTCCGTCGTTGCGGGTGCCGGCCGGCGCGCCGTTCTCGGCGGCGCTTCCGCCGCTGCCCGGCGCCCAGGGCGCGGGGTCGGGGCCTGACGCGACGCGAGCGGGTGGCGGGGCAGGCGATAACGCAGCGTCGACGCCTACGCCCGTCGCCGTCGATTCCGAGGCCGTCGTCGCGGAGAGCACCGTGGCACCGATCGCAGGGCCGGACGCACGCGAACCCGGGACGGACGGTGTCCCGGAGGTCGGTGTGGACGGACCGGCCGCGTCCGACGCACCCGGAGCGGACTTGAGCACGCCGCCAGGCGAAGAGGCGCCGATCTTCGCGAGCGCCCCGGATGCCGCTCCACCTGCAGCCGACGCGGGGCACACGCCGCCCGTGGGACCCGGCACGCCGGCCCGGTCCGGACGCGTGCGCCCGAAGGTCACCTTCGGCCGGACCGAGACGGAGTCCGCGCCGGCGCCTGACGACAAGGGAAAGGTCGCACGAGGCGAGCGGCTGGTCGCCTGGCTCGCGCTGGGCGTGCTGGTCGTGACCGCCGGGTTCTTCGTCCACCGGATCGTGTCCGGCACGCTCCAGGAGGCGGCCGCGCCACCGCAGCAAGCTCCGCGGCCGGCGCTCGCCGGTCCCGAGGCGCCGCGGCCGCCCGAGGCCGCCGAATCCGCCGCGCCATCGGCGCGTCCGTCCACGACGGCGCAACCGTCGTCCGAATCACCGGCGCGCGCGACCGCGCCGGTGCCCGAACCCGCGGTCCTCAAGTCGGAGGAGGTAGGAATGGCCGCCGCCGCGCGCGCGCTCAAGCCCGCCGCGCCGCGCACGGTGACAGCCCCCCCCGCGCCGACGCCCGGGGCGCCTTCCCCGCCGGCCGCCGACGTTCCCGCGCCCGTGCCGGTGGCCGTCGCGCCGCCCCCCGCCGCGGAAACGCCACGACAGGGGCCCGCGGCGCCCGTGTCGCGCTGGGCGCAGATGGCCGCCGACCTCTCGGCCTGCGCGAGCGGCAACTTTTTCGAACGCGTCGGCTGCGAGCACCGCGTGCGGGCGCGGTACTGCGAAGGTTGGTGGGGCAGCGTCGCCGAGTGTCCCAGCGGCCGCCAGGCCGACTACGGCAACTGATCCTGATCCTGCGTCGAGTACGCACGCGACCGCCGGCGGCGTGCGGACCCTGCAGCGGAGCCCCGGGTCAGCCGCGACCCACGTAGGGCATCTTCGTGGCCATGAGGGTCATGAAGAGCACGTTGGCGTCGAGCGGCAGCCCCGCCATGTGCACGATCGCCTCGCCCACGTGCTCGACGTCCATCAGCGGCTCGATCGCGATCTCGCCGTGCGCCTGCGGCACGCCGGTCGCCATCTTCGCCGCCATCTCGGTGGATGCGTTGCCTATGTCGATCTGCCCGCAGGCGATGTCGTAGCGCCGGCCGTCGAGCGCGGTCGCCTTGGTCAGGCCGGTGATCGCGTGCTTGGTCGACGTGTACGGCGCCGAGTTCGGGCGCGGCGCGTGCGCCGAGATCGAGCCGTTGTTGACGATGCGCCCACCGCGGGGCGACTGCGACTTCATCACGCGGAACGCCTCCTGCGTGCAGAGGAACGCGCCGGTCAGGTTGATGTCGACGACGCTGCGCCACTGGTCGTAGGTCAGGTCCTCGAGCGGCAACGGCGGCGCGCCGATGCCGGCGTTGTTGAACAGGAAGTCCACGCGGCCCCAGGCTTGCACGGTCGCGGCGAACAGCGCGCGCACGCTCGCCGGCTGCGCGACGTCGGTCGCCACGGCGAGCGTCCGTCCCGCGGGCGCCTGGGCGGCGACCGCGTCGAGCGGTTCGCGGCGCCGGCCGGCCAGCGCGACGCGCCAGCCGTGGCGGACCAGGGCGAGCGAGGCGGCCTTGCCGATGCCGGTGCCGGCACCGGTGACGACGGCGATCTTCGTAGCGGTCATGATCATGGAATCGCCCGGGGCGCGGTCTGGGTGTGCGTGCGCGCCGGCCGGGTCCGCCGGCGAGACCGGTGCGACGGCCGGGGGAACGCGATCGACGCCGGGTTCAGCGGTACGACGCGCTGCGCGCCTGCATCGCGGAAGTCGCGGGGGCGACGATGCGAGTCGCCGGTCCGCCTGCGCCGGACGACGACGCCGCGGGCGAGGCGGCGGCGACGCCGGGGCGCCCCCCGACGCCGGTGATGCCCGCCGACGGCCGGGAGTAGGTCTGCAGGCCGGCCACGATTTCGTCGGCGGTCGCGGGGCGCCCGCCGCTCGTCCCGGTGGCGGTGCCCGAAACCGGGGCGCAGTGCTCGGCTTCGAACCACACCAGGTGTTCGCCCCGGGTCCGCAGCGCTTCGCGCCCCGGCGACCCGAAGTCCACGGCACCGTCGAACGGCGCCGTCCAGTCGCGATAGACGATCGTGTCCTTCGCGTCGTAGATCGTGTAGCAGACGCGGGCATGCGCCGGCGCGGCGACCAGGGCGCAGGCCGCCGCGAGCGTGGCGAGCGCGATCCGGCGCGGGTTTCGGTACGGGTCCGGCTTCGATGTCGTCATGGCGGAACTCCTGCGTCTGCGCGATTGCCCCGATTCAACCGCGAACCGGGCGGTCTGTCCATGGCCGCCGGCGTCAATCGTCGCGGAACTTGACCTTCGAGGCCCGGACGACGCTGCCGTCCAGCGTCCCCTTGACCTCGACCGAGCGGCCGTTCGCCAGATCGGAGGCGCTGCCGTCCTCGAAGGTCGCGCCGCCCGCGTCGATCGCCCGGCCGGCGACCTTGAAGTTCGAGCGCGAGACGAACGATGAGATCGTGCCCTTCACCTCGACCTCGCCGCCCTCGTCCTCGTCCTCGAACGAGACCCGGGTCGCCTTGACGATCCCGGACACCAGCGGTCCGCGGACCTTGACGTGGCGCCCGTTGGCGAGATCGCCGGCGGTGCCGTCGCTGAACTCCGCGTTGCCCGCGTCGACCGGCTGCCCGTCGACGCGGAAGTTCGAGCGCGACACGAAGTTCTGGATCGTACCCTCGATCTCGACGGTGGTATCGCCGGCCGACGAGGCGAATTTCACCTTGGTCGCGCGCAGCGCGCCGCCCACGATCGGGCCGGAAGCCTCGACGGTGCGGCCGTCGGCGAGGTCCGACGCGGCGCCGTTCTCGAACTCGGCGCCGCTCGCGTCGACCTGTTGTCCGGCGACGACGAAATTCGACCGGGAGACGAACGCGCTGATCGGGCCGCTGACCTTGACGCTCGTTCCCTCCGGCGGATCCGACGATGCGATCTCGACCCGGGTCGCGAGCAGGACGCCCGCGCTCGGCACGCCTTCGACTTCGACACGGAGCCCGACGCGCAGGTCGCTCGCCTTGCCGCCCTCGAACTTCGCGCCGGTCGCGTTCACGCGCTGGCCGGCGACCGTAAAGTCGGAGACCGACAGGTAGGCGCTGATCGTGCCTTCGATCTTCACCGTCGGATCCCCCGGGGGCGGCGCGTCGACGGCGCGCCGCTCGACCCGCTGCGCCACGAGACCCGACGCTCCGCGGTAGGCCTTCACCGAGACCCGGTCGCCGATCGCGAGTTTCGCGAGCCCGAAGCCCGGCTCCGGCGGCTGGCGCTTGTCCTCGAACTGCGTCGAGGCGACCACCGCGATCTTCTCGCCCGCGACGGTGAACGAGCGGCCGGCCGGATCCACCGACTGCACGTTGCCGTCGAGATCGACGTTGGCCTGGGTCTCGAACTCGACCTTGCTCGCGATGACGACGCCCGCCTCGAGCCGGCCCTCGACCTCGACGCGCACGCCGTCGGCGAGGGCGGCGGCGCTGCCGTCCTCGAACGTGGCGCCGCGCGCGTCGACCTGCTGGCCGGCGACCCGGAAGCTCGCGAGGCTCGTGTAATCGGAAACGAAACCCTCGATCTCGACGCGCTGCGCGTTCTGGCCCGGCAGCGGCGAGGTGACGATCGCGATCGAGGTCGCCGCGAGATCGCCGCCGGCGGCCGGCATCGTGCCCGCGACGCGGACCGTGACGCCGTTGGCGAGCCCCGCGGGAATCGAGGCGGCGGCGAGCGTCGTGTAGACGACCACCTGCGAACCGACGGAGAACCGGCGCGCGACCGGATCGAGCGAGGTGACCGCGCCGACCACTTCGACGTCGACGCGCGGCGCGGGAACATCCGCCGTGATCCGAACCCAGGTCGCGTACAGCGATGCGGGGCCGGTCCTTAGCCCGCTCACTTCGACCTTCTGGCCGAGCATCGCGTCGAACAAGCCGCCCTCGTAGACGGTGAGCGGGTCGGTGCGGACCGACTGGCCGACGACGGTGAACGTCCGCGCCGTGGCATCGACGCCATCGACGACGCCGGTGATCTCGGACCGGTAGCTCACCGACGTCGCGATCGCCGTCCCGTCGGCGTTCACCTTGCCGTCGACGGCGACCACCATGCCGACCCGCAGGTCGGCGAGCGTCGCGGCCGCGCCGTTCACGCTGATGGCCGCGCCCGCGACCGACACGGTCTGCCCGTTGACGACGATCGCGCCCGGCGCGGTCGCGGTGAGGATGCCCGACGAGAGCAGGCGCGCATCGCCGGTGCCGACGATGCCTCCGCTCGCGAAGTTCTCGCCTCCGCCTCCGCAGCCACCGAGCGCGAGCGCGATGACCGCGGCGAGAGCGGCGAACGGGCGCGACCCGAGCGACAGGAGGGACAGGAGGGACGGGCAGGAGAGCAGGCGCGTGGACGGTTTCATGTTCGGTTCTTCGGTGGTTGCCCGGAACGGGTCGGCGGCGCCCCCACGCCGTCGCCGGGAGTTTCGTGGTCGGGGAACGGCTCGGCGTAGAAGTACACGCCCATCCGCATCCGCATTCTCGCGCCCTTCGGCGGCGGGTCGTCGCGCTCGAGCGCCATCCCGTCGACGTTGAGCGCCTGCAGCGCGCCCATCGCGAGCACCTCGGCGCGCGCGGCGAGCTTGTCGATGGCGGCCGGCGAGAGCTCGTCGTAGTAGACGCTGCGCTCGAGGAACGCCGTTCCGGTCGTGCCGAGGTTGTGCACGCCGGCCGCCAGATGGTCGTGCAGCGCCTCGCCGAAGTAATAGGCCTTCGCGTCGATCTCCCGGCCCGGGACGAAGCCGCGGGTCACCAGGTGGACCCGGTCCTGCTCGTCGACCCGGGCGACGCCCAGCCGGACGAGTTCGTCAAGGACCGATCGGGGCCGCACGTTCTTGCTGACCGATTCGACCAGTGCGGCGAACGAGCGCTCGGCGCCGGACCGGGGCGTCCGGGGCAACGCGAGCGGGCGGCCCTTCGCGTCGCAATAGGCGCGTTCGCCCAGCCAGCGCGCGACGATCTGCGTGCCCAGCGTCAGTCCCGGTGGTGTTGCATCGGCGGGCCGAGGCTCGCGCAGCAGTCGCCGGATGTCCTTGCGGTGGACGCCGGTCAGCAGCGTGAGCCGGCTGTCGGTCGGCCGCTTGCCGCCCAGCGCGAATTCCCGCGAGGCCGTCTCGACGTAGACTTCCTTCAGGAGATCGGTCAGGAACGGGTAGGTGATGCCCTGGGAAACCAGCAGGCGTATCACCGGCCTCAGGATCCGCCGGACGGCCGCCACCACGCTCTCGCGCGGAGCGAGCGGCGGCGTGCCGCTGGCGTCGGGATTGGGCGGATCGGGCAAGGGGCCGGGCGTAGGGGCGGGAATCGCGCGGGAAAGTTTCCCACAAACCGCCCGGCAGGGCGAGGGCTGTCCGCCGGGGATGTCCCGGGCGGGGCCGCAGCGGAGATTCGGGGATGAGCGGGTGTACGAACAGGCGGAGTCGGGTGGGTCTGGGTCTGGGTCTGGGGTTCGGCGGGATGCTGCTGGCGGCCGCGACGCCGGCTGCGGCCGAGGAGGTCGGATCGGTGGATACCGCGTTCCAGCTGCTCGGGCCGGACCACAAGGTCGTCGTCGAGGCGTTCGACGACCCCAAGGTCGAAGGCGTGGTCTGTTACGTCTCCCGCGCGAAGACCGGGGGGTTGAAGGGCGCGATCGGGCTGGCCGAGGACCCCGCCCGCTTTTCGGTCGCCTGCCGGCAGTCGGCGGTCCTGCGGTTCCGGGAACCGCTGCCGCGGCAGGAGGAGGTGTTCCGCGAGAGCGCGTCGCTGGTCTTCAAGCACGTGCGCGTCGTTCGCATCGTCGACGCGAAGCGCAACACGCTCGTGTACCTCACCTACGCCGATCGCCTGATCGACGGACATCCGGACAACGCGGTGACCGCGCTGCCGGTGCTCGACGGCGCGATCCCGCTCAAGGGCCGCTGACCGGCGGAGTTCCCGCCGGCGCGTCAGCGCGTCGGACCGCACTCCCGGGCGAGCTTCTCGTACTCTTCCGGTGTGTCGATCGCGGCGTGGCGGAGTGCGAGGTCGGCGCGCGCTTCGGCCATGAACGCTTCGAGGTGCGCGGCGAGTTCCGCGCGGATCGCCTGCTGCGCCTCGGCCATCGTCGACGCGTAGCGGACCGCTCCGCCGATCCGCTCGTCGAGTTCGCGCGCCAGACGCGTCGCCGATTCGGCGGCGTAGGTCTCGAACACTTCGACATGGCGCCGCTCGTGCTCGACGATCAGCGGCTCGCGGCACGGGTCGCCCCGATACTCGCGCGCCACGTACACGGTCATCGGCGCGGTCGTCACTTCGACACGTACCCGGGCCCGAGCGCAGACGCGACCGCGGCGCGGATCCTCGAGGCCCTCGAGATCGAGTGTCGAGCGATAGCCGAACTTGGCGTGCGTGAGGCCGACGGTCCGGTGCTGCGCGGACGAGGGCTCGGCGAGCCGTGCGATCTCGACGTAGGCGAGCGAATAGTCCTCCTTCGCCTCGACCGGGGCCGTGACGACGTCGAAGCGGGCGGCGGGGAGCGACTCGCAACGGCTCTCGAATCCCGCGAAGGCGGGCAGCCCCGTCCCGGGTGCCAGCCGATCGCATCCGCCGAGCGCGGCGAGCGCGGCGGCGGCGAGCAACGTGTGCAAGGCGGAACCGGCCATCGGGCGATCCTACCGGAAGCGCGGCGTGCCGCGACCCGGGTGACGGCTGGCCCCCGGTCGCCACCGACGGGCGGACTTGCCTGGCATCAATGACAATGTCATAGTCGGCCGGCCGCTCCCGCCACCGACCGCACCGCCGCCCTCCGCATCGCGATGGTTTCCGTCCGCCGCTGCGCGATCTGCAGCCAGCCGGCCCTGCCGGGAGGCCGCCTTTGCGAGCCGTGCAAGTCCGCCCTCAAGCGGGCGCGCGACACGACCCAGTCCGAGGTGATACTGCCGCCGCGGCGGCAAAGGCGTCGCCCGGAACGGCGAGAGTCGCTGACGCCGGGCGGAGATCCGCGGCCGAACGAGGGCGTGGCAGTACAGCGTACCCCGGCGCTACCCGCTCGGCCGGCGGAGCCCGCCTCGCGCGATCTGCGTTACGGCGCGGCGGTCGCGGCGCTGGCCCTGCTCGCGCTGATCGCGAGCGGTGCCTGGGTCGCTCATGTCCGCGGGGCCGGCGGCGAGGTCGCCCCGCGCTACGCGGTCGAAGACCGGGCCACCGCCGAGGACTCGGTCCGGGTGGCCGTGCGAGTCGACGAACTTCGTCCCGATTCCGCCCCCGGCGTTTCGACCTCTTCCCCGGCCCCGGTCGACCCGGGCCGGTCGGTGGCGCCGGCCGCGGAGGCGCGTCTCGGACCCCCGGCGCGGGGAACCGCGAACCGGCACACGCTCGCGATCGCCACCCCGGACACGGCGCCGCAGGGACCGGCCGGATCGCCGCCGGCGCCGCTGGAGGCGGACCCGCCAGCGGTCGCGACGGCGGGCCGGGTCGAGATCGCCCGCACCGAGCCGGATCGCTGGCAGGCGCTCGCCGATACGCTCGCCGCCTGCCCGACGTCGGACGTGTTCGCCCGTACCGTATGCGTGCAATCGGCCCGCATCGAGCACTGCACCGGTGCGTGGGGACGCTCGCCGCTGTGCCCGCCGCCGGTCGAGCGCGACCACGGCAATTGACGGCGGCGCGATCGGCGCGGCCGCCGCTCAGGCGTCCGCCGGCGACCCGCCGACGGCGCGCGCGCGGGCCTCGACGTTGCGGAAGCCGTCGCACGCTTTCCTGCGGCCGAGGAAATACGGCATCGACCGCCAGGTGAGGCGCGCGTGGCGGACGAGCCGCCGGAGCCAGGATAGCGCCGGCGCCGGGTCGGGTGTGCGCGACGCGAGTTCCCCGAGATCGACGACCCAGCCCTCCGCGGTACCGATGCCTTCGAGCTCGACGTCGACGGGTTCGGCCGGCCCCACCGCGTCGGCGCCGATCCGGCGGTAGAGCGGCGCGGTCATCAGCAGGTACTCGGGCATCGGCACGCGGACCTTGAGCAGTCGATGCACGATGATGACGTCGACGCCGGCGAGTTCGGTCATCCGCCGGATCTTGCGCACCGCGACCTCGCCCAGGTGCCCGACGAGCTTGATCCGCAGCGATCCCGCCTGCTGGCAACCGTCGCAGGGGCAAAGGGTGTTCCGCGCGAGGTCCGCGGCGCGGCGGTGGAACGCCGAGTGGATCGCCGCCACGCGCGCTGCGATCCACGCCTCGCCGACCGCGGTCGCGCCGTCCAGCGGGCGGTGGAAGAACGCCGCGTCGCCTTCGAGCTTGGCGAGTTCGAGCTCGGGGCCGGCCGCGTCGATGACCGACTCGATCAGTTGCGACACGACGTCGTGCGCGTGCGCGAGGCTCACGGCGTGCAGCCTCATGAACCGCGTGTAGCCGGCGATGTCGGCGATCAGCAGCAGCGACGAGTGGACGGACATGGCGGGACGCCCGGATTCGATCCGCCCTGATACGGCGCCTCCGGTCGTCCGGATGCGCCTCGCGCTATTTCGTGCGCACGATCACGGCGACGATCCGCTGGGTGTCGATCACGGCGTCGAAGAACTCGCGTCCGGCGATCTCCGACAGGTGCACGACCTTCGGCGAGACGACCTTGACGACGCCGGTCAGTTCGTCGGACGGGCCGAGCTTGACGGTCACCCGCTTGCCCTTCTGGGCGACGAGCAGCTTCTCGAGCGTGTCGTCCTGCGAAACCGTGAACGTCTGGGCGGCGATCGGGGTGGTGGACATGGCGAGCGCGAGGAGGAGAGCGCCGGTCAGGGCGCGCGGGGTTGGGCGGGTCATCGGCGTTCCGGCGAGGAGTAGGCGCAGCCTGGGAGTCTAGCGGGATGCGCGCCTCCCGGGGTGCGGGGCGCGCGGTCGGGGCGTACCGGGCGGGCACGAATATTCGCGGCGATGCGCCCGAACGCCGGTCCGGTTGGCATTCGCGCGGGGGACGTGCATAGTTGCGCCTTCGCGCGTTCCCGCGGAGCGGTTTCGTCCGCCCCGCCCTACGACCCCGGTTCCCATGGCCATGACCCGATCGAGTGCCTCCCGACTGTTCTACGCCGCGCTCGCTGCGCTGGGAGTCGCCGCCTGCGCGACACCCGAGGGCGGCCAGCCGCCCACGCCGCCGGCGGCGGGGCCGGCGGCGAAGGAGCCGGTGCGGCCGAGTGCCAGCCCTGCGATTCCCGCGACACCGGCGCCCGAGGTGCCGGCGGCCGACGCGAAGCCGGCCGCGCAGAAGCTCGCGCTCCAGGCGGTCGACCAACTGCAGACCGGCGACGAGGCCGCGGCGAGACAGACCATCGAGCAGGCGCTCAAGCTCGATCCGGCCAACGAACTCGCCAGGAACCTCCTCGCGCAGATCACCGCCGACGCCCAGCGCGAACTCGGCGCGGTGTTCTTCCGCTACACGGTCCAGCAGGGGGAATCGATGTCGCGACTCGCCCAGCAGTACCTGGGCGACCGGTTCCGCTTCTGGATCCTCGCGAAGTACAACGAGATGGCCAATCCGTCGCGCCTCGCGGCCGGACAGGTCATCAAGATCCCGGGCAAGGCGCCGGCCACGCCGCCGGCGGCGACGGCGCCCGACGCCCCGGCACCGAAAGCGGCGGCCCCCGAACCCGAGCCCAAGCCGGAGCTCGCCGACGCGATGAAAAAGGGCGCCGAGCAGGAGAAGGCCGGCAACCTCGAGGCCGCCTACGCGACCTATCTCGACGCCGCGACCCGCTACCCTTCGAGCACCGAGGCCGCGCGCAAGCGCGACCAGTCGCGCACCGCGCTGGTCCGCGGGCTGGACCGCGAGGCGTCGCAGGCGTTCCAGCGCCAGAACCTCGACCTCGCGATCGCGAAGTGGGATCGCATCCTCGAACTCGACTCGAACAACCGCAAGGCGCGGCTCGAGCGCGAGCGGGCGCTGGACCTCAAGAAGCGGATGACCGAGAAGTTCGGCGGCAAACCGGCGCCCAAGTAAGGCGGAACCGGAGGTTCGGCGGAGCCGGGTGCGCGGCCGCAGTCCGGTCGAGCCGCCGGTGACGAGTTACCTGGCCGGCATCCTCGACAGTTTCTCCTGCGCCGCCTTGGCTTCCCGCAGGCGCGTCGCGGCGCGGGCGTTCTGCGGATCGGCCTTCAGCGCGGCCTCGAACCGGCGGATCGCGCCGGCGAGGTCGGTACGCATCAGCTTGACCCCTTCGTTGTAGGCGTCCTCGCCGATCGCCTTCCTGATCGCGGCGATCCGCGCGGTCCAATCCGCCTGCGGCTCGCCGCGCAATGCGATCGCCTGCTCGTAGAGCGAGATCGCCGCTTCGCGCTGACCCTTGCCTTCGTTCTCCTTCGCTTTCTCGGCGACGGCCGCGCCGACCCGCTGGCGTCCGGCCCGGTCCCGCGGATGGGTGTCGACCCAGGCCTTGAGCTCCCGGAGTGCGCCGGACGTGTCGCCCGCGCGCAGCATCTCCAGGCGCTGGTCGAGGTCGTAGACGTCGCGCGCGTCGGTGGCCGGCGGCGCGCCCGCCGTCCCGGTCGCCAGTGCGCCGGCCGCGGGCGGCGCGGTTCTGGCCGCCCTCGCGTCGGCGAACAGATCCTCGACGCGGACGCGGGCGGCGCGTCCGGACTGCGCCCGCGCCATGTTCTGCCGGTCGATGTCGCGCAGCGCGCGCGTGGCCTCGGCGTTGCGCGGTTCGAGGGCCAGTGCGCGCAGGTACTCCGACGAGGCGCGCCCGTTGTCGCCGGCGCGCGCCGCCGCGCGGGCGGCCTCGAGGCGCTCGTTCACGCCCCTGCGGATCTCCGCCCGCAGCGCCTCGATCTCCCGGCGCAGGGCGTCGTCCTCCGGGTGCAGCAGCGCGATGACGTGCAGGTGATCGCGGGCGGTCGCGAGATCGCCGGCCGCGCGCGCCGCACGCGCCTGTTGGCGGTGACGGCGCGCGGCGTCTTCCCGCGGCCCTTCGATCGGCCGCATCACGCGGGGCGTCGGCGAGGGCGACGGCGACGGCTCGTCGGAGACCTCCGGCGTCTGCGCGCAGGCGGCGACCAGGGCGGCCGCCGCGACCGGCGCCGCGCGGGCGAGGACCCGGCGCGTCACGGCCGCACCACCGGCAGCGCGGTCACGAGCTTCGACTTGAACGCGTCCAGGTCGTCACCGCCGAAGACCATCGAGCGCCTCAGCATCGCGTGCGGCGCGAAGAATCCGTTGCCGCCCGGCGTCACCGTGACGCCCAGCTTGACGCCCTTGCCGCGCAGGTACTCGACGACGACGTCGTTGACGTCGCCGTACGGGTAGGCGTAGGTGACCGTCGCCTCGCCCAGCCGCTCGCGGATGACGTCGACCGGCGCCTCGACCTCGCGCTTGATGCGCTCCCGGTAGCGCGCGTCGTTCTCGTCGGCGAGGCGCATCGTGAGGTTCGCATGCGTCTTCGAATGCGGCTGGATGTCGACGAGACCACTCGCGGTCATCTCCTTCATCTGCGGCCAGGTCAGCGCGTCGGACGCGCCGACGAAGTCCGTGTAGAGGAAGACGGTGGCGGGGAAATTGAACTTCCTGAGGACCGGCCAGGCGATGTCGTAGGTCGAGCGGTAGCCGTCGTCGATGGTGATGACGACCGATTTCCTCGGCAGCGCGATCTTCCCGTCGAGGAAATCGACGAGCTTCGCCATCGGGATCACCGAGTAGCCGTTCTGCGCGAGGTAGCGCATCTGCGCCTCGAACGAGGCGGCGGTGAGGGTCATCGAGCTCGCGCGCGAACCGAAGCGGTGGTAGCACAGGATCGGGACGGTCTGGAAGCTCGCCGGCTCGATGCCGCCCGGGTTGAGCGGGGCGAGCGGGATGGCGACCGCGCGCCCGGCCCGCGCCTCGTCCTGCCGGTTGAATTCGGCGATCTCGAAGCGCCGGGAGCGGTCGCCCAGATAGCGTTCGGCGAGCGAGGCGAAGTCCTCCCCGGCCCGGGGCACCACCACGACGAAGGCGGCGTCCCGCGCGACGACCGGACCCGGTTCGACGGGCGGGGCGTGGCCCGACGGCGCCGCCGGCGGCACGGACGGGGCCGGACGTTCGGGGGTCTCGGCGCAGCCGGCGAGCACCGCGGCGAGCGCCAACAGCACGAGCGCGCGCATCGCGTCAGCCCGCCGAGGTCGCGACCGGCTCCGCGTTCGGCGCGGAGGCGTGGGCGGCGGCGGTCGCGGGGTCGTGACGGGTCTCCAGGGCCGCGGCGGTCTTGTCGAACGCCGCGTACAGCTCGCCGAACTCGTCCTTGCGCGCCTCGCCGATGCGCACGTCGTAGCGCCCGTGCGCGAGCTCGTCGAGCGAGATCTTGAGCACGCGGATCGGCGCGGACAGCCGCCGGGCGAGCAGGAAGGTGCCGACCGCCACCGCCGCGACCGTCACCAGCGTCAGGATCGCGAGCAGCACGAACACCAGGTTGGCGACCCGCGCGAGCGGTGCCTCGTAGATGCCGAGGTGGACCTCGCCGATCGGCTTGCCCTGGAAGAGGATCGGCACGCCGAAGTCGAGCACCTCGCCGCCGGCGAGTCGATGGGTGCGGATCGACACCTCGTTGTCGGAGGACTCGACCGTCTTCGCCTCCTGCGGGGCCGCGTATTTCTGCCCGACCTGCCTGGGGTCGTTGCTGCCGCGGACGAGCTTCTCGTCGTCGGCGACGACGAGGTACGGGAAGTCCTGGCGCGCGAGCGTCTCCTGCACGAAGACGTCGATCGCCGCGTAGTCCTCGGCGAGCAGCGGCACGGCGCTCTGCGTCGCCATGAACTTCGCGAGCGATCCCCCGTAACCCTTCACCTGGTCGAGCATCGCCTGGTACTGGCGCTGGTAGGCGACCGCGGCCGTCAGCGACATCGTCACGGCGACCAGCGCGGCCATGATGGCCGCCCAGCGCACCGACAGCGACAGGCCCTTGCCCTTCTCCTTCGCCTCTTCGGCTTCCTTCAGCTCGCGCGCCACGCCGATCAGCGCCTGCGCGAATTCCTCGCCGGTCTGGAACCGCTTCTCCGGCTGCTTGCGCAGCGACCGCTCGATGACCCGGCGCAGCGAGAGAGGCGTGTCCGGTCTCAGTTTCTCGACCGTCGGCGGGTCGGTCTGAGTGATCTTCATCGCCACGCTGATGATCGAGTCGCCCTCGAAAGGGAGCGCACCGGTCACGAGCTTGTAGAGTACGACGCCGACCGAGAACAGGTCCGACCGGGAGTCCACCTTCTGCCCGAGGACCTGCTCGGGCGACATGTAGTTCGGCGTGCCCAGGACGTCGCCCAGCTGCGTGTGTTGCGTCAGTTCGCTGTCGGCGCCGTCGATCCGGCAGATCCCGAAGTCGGTCACCTTCACCTGGTTCGAGTTGCTGACCAGCATGATGTTGCCCGGCTTGATGTCGCGGTGGATGATGCCCTTCTTGTGCGCGTAGTCGAGCGCCCGGGTCAGCTGGATGCCGATCTCGACGACGTCGCGGGTCGACGTGGCCTCTCCCGAGCGGATCAGGTCGGTCAGCGTCATCCCGTCGACCAGCTCCATCGCGATGTACGGGTGCTTCCCGTCGACGCCGACGTCGAAGATCGTGACGATGTTCGGGTGGGAGAGCGTTCCCGCGCCCTTGGCCTCCCGCAGGAACCGCAGCCGGTACTGGTCGTCGTCGGCGAGCTGGCTCTTGAGGAGCTTGATCGCGATTTCCCGGTCGATCTCGGGGTCGTAGCCCTTGAACACCCGGGCCATCGCGCCTTCGCCGATGATTTCGCGTATCTGGTAGCGTCCGAGCTTTTCCATCATGCGCAGGGTCCTCCGGCCGGACTCGATTGGGCGCCGGCACGCGCCCGCGGAGGATACTGCGACGCACGACTCGCGCATAGGGCCGGCGCCGGTGTCCACACCGCCCGGACCGACCCCCGGCCTTGATGCGCGGCCCGCATCCCCTGTACTCTTGCGTCCTCCCCGCCCCCGAGCATGAGCACTCCTCCCGCCACCCGACAGGCCGCCGTCCTGTTCGCCGACATCGCCGGCAGCACCAAGCTCTACGAGAGCCTCGGTGACGCCGAGGCGCTCGCGACCATCAGCAAGGCGCTCGACGTGATCCGGCAGATCTGCGAGGACCACGGCGGGCGCATCGTCAAGACCATCGGCGACGAGGCGATGGCGATCTTCCCCAACGCCGCCAACGCGTCCTACGCGTCGATCACGATGCAGACGCAGGTCTCGGCGATGAAGACGAGCAAGGGAGCGCCGCTCGCCATCCACGCCGGGTTCCACTACGGGCCGGTCATCGACGACGGCAAGGACGTCTTCGGCGACTCGGTGAACCTCGCGGCCCGCCTGACCGAGCTCGCCAAGGCCGGGCAGACGCTCGTGTCCGCGGAAACGGTCGGCGTCATGTCGCCGTCGCTCAAGTCGCGCACACGCACGCAGGACAGCCACACGGTCCGGGGCAAGCAGAACGACATCGCGGTGTTCGAGCTGATCTGGCAGGAGTCGCCCGAGGAACTGACGGCGATGGCGCCGCGTGCGACCACGAAGGCCGCGAAGCTCACGCTCACGCACGGCGGGCGCACGATCGATCTCGGCCCGACGGTCAACCTCTACACGATGGGGCGCGACGCCGCGAGCGATCTGGTCGTCGGCGACCGCATGGCCTCGCGCCAGCACGCCCGCATCGAGCGCAGGCGCGAGAAGTTCATCCTCATCGACCACAGCACCAACGGGACCTATTGCACCGTGCACGGCGAGAGCGAGGTCGAGCTGCGCCGCGAGGAGTTCACGTTGCGCGGCCGCGGCCGGATCGTGTTCGGCCATCCCTACGCCGAGGACCCGTCCGAGTCGGTCGAGTTCGACGTCCCGGGCTAGACCCGCCGCGCGCGGGCGGTCCCGCGCCCCCGCGCTTGCCAGCCGGCGTCCGCCGGGCAAGAATCCGCCGATGATCGCGCCCGCGGGCACCGTCTCCTTCGATCCGCCGGACACCTGGGGCGGCCCCCTGGTCGACGCCGCCGTCGCGCCGCCGACCGCCACGTCCGACACGATCCGCCTCCCCGGCGTCGAAGGCGAGGCGCGCACCGTCGTCCGCCCCGCGCTCGCCGTGCTGTTCCGGGTCGCCGTCGGGCCGCGCGCCGACGCCTACGTCCCGCGTTTTCTCGACTACGAGCGCGGGGGTGGCCCGCGCGCCGGCTGGCACTGGCCCGCGTTCCTCGCCGGCCCGGTCTGGGCGTTCTACCGGAAGCTGTGGATCGCCGGCATCGTGTTCTCGGTCCTGCCGCTGGGCGGAGCGTTCGCCTTCTCGTCGTTCGGCGGCGCGCTCGACGGGATCGGCGGCCTCTGGTGGGCGGTGCTCGCGCTCGCGGTCTGGTTCGTTCCGGCCGTGCTGCCGGCGTTGTCGGCGCACGCGCTGGTCTACCGCCGGGTCCAGGGCGCCGTCGCGGAGGCCGAGACGCAGACGAAGAGCGCCTCGAAGGCGGTCGAACGGCTCGCCCAGGCGGCACCGGTGTCGCTCGCCGCGGCGATCGCGTTCGGCGGCGGCGCGCTCGCGGTCACCGTCGCTGCGCTGGGTCCGCCGATCCGCGCCGAGCACGAGGCGCATGCGACGCGCGACGCGCTCGCCGCCAGCCTCGCCGACGTGCGACTGGTCCAGGACGCCGTCGTGTCCGCCTGGCGCAAGAGCGGCACGTTCGCGCATGCGACCCATGTGGGCGCGCTGCTCGCGCGCGGGGAACGCGGCGCGGTCGAGTCGGTCACGGTGAGTCCCGAGACCGGCCGCGTCCGCGTGACGTTCGGGCCGTCGGTGCCCGGCGCCGCCGGCAAGTCGATCCTGCTCCAGGCGGCGGTCGACGACCAGCAGCGCGTCTCGTGGATCTGCGTCCCGGTCGACATCCCGTCGCGATTCCTGCCCGACGGCTGCCGCCGCTGACGCGCCCCCGGCGCCGGCTCAACCGGGCGCCGGTCCCGCGCGCTCGATGCGCCGCTCGTAGATCGCGATCACCTGCGCGCCGATCAGCAGCACCGTGGCCGCGATCTCGAACGAGAGCAGCAGGGCGATGGTCGTGGCGAAGGACCCGTAGACGATGTTGATCTGCGACAGCGTCGCGAAGTACCAGACCAGCAGGCGCCGGGTGATTTCCCACAGCAGGCCGGCGACCACGCCGCCGATGAGCGCGTGCCGGACCCTGAGCCGCCCCGCCGGCATCACGAGGTAGATCGCGGTCAGGAGCAGGATCTCGCCGGCCACGCCGATCAGGTAGACGAGCCCGATCGACAGCCGCCCGAACGTGCGCAGCTCGCCGAACGCGCGCAGCTCGCTCGCCGCCTGCGCCTGCAGCGCGCCCGAGACCACCGTGATGACGATGAGCCCGGCGCCGAGCACGACGATGAACGCGTACGGCAGCAGCGCCGACGACAGCCACGACCGTGCGCGTTCGCGCTGGCGGTGGTGGAAGATCACGCCGAACGCGCTCTCGAGGACGCCGAACGCGAGCGAACTGAAGAACAGCAGCGTCGCGAGCATCACCCAGGAGAGCGCCTGCCGGTGCCTGAGGAACGTCGCCAGGTCCTCGACGATCGCCTCGCCGTGCGCCGGCACGACGAGGTCGAGGACCTGGACGAGCGACGCGATCAGCGCCTCGGGATCCAGGACATGCGACAGCGCCACGACCAGCAGGATCACCAGCGGCACGATCGAGAGCAGCGTGTAGTAGGCGACGGCCCCGGCGAGCAGCAGGCCGTGGTGGCGGCGGAACTCGGCGAAGACCTCGCGGGTGAAGCGCCACGGATGGCGCGCGATCTGCGCGGCCGGCGAGACGTATCGGCCTAGCCGCGCCCGGACCCGGGGCGGTTGCGCGGCGTGTTCCATCAGCGCGCGAACGGTCCGATCGCCGCGCCGAAGAGCGGACCGTGCGCCCACGCCAGGACGATCGTCGCCGGCACGCCCAGGCCCACGGCGATCGCGTCGTGCAGCAGCCTGGGCTCGAACGGCCGCGCGGTGCCGCGCGCGCAGGCCGAGACGAGGTCGACGAGCGCCCAGGCGAGGAACGCACCGAAGAGGACCACGCTGCGCGCTTCGCCATTGGCCGCGAGGTGCAGGCCGGCCCACAGGATCGTGCCGGCCAGCATCGGATGGCGGACGGTCCGCCGGATGTAACCCGAGAGCTTGGACGCGGCGAGCAGGGTCAGGGCCACCGCCATGACGACCGGCGAGAGCGCGGCCGCCCAGGGTCGTGCCGTGGTGAACGCCGGCTCGGGACCCGCCCGGGCGTAGCCGGCGACGATGGCGATCAGTCCGGCGAGTGCGACCAGCGAGAAGGCGGCCCGGTAGCCGCGCTCGCCCAGCCGGGCCGCGAGCGCGGCGCGCCAGGGCGCGACGACCGGGATCAGGTGGACGCCGAGGAACAGGACCAGGCCGGCGACGAGCAGCGACATGGGAACGGACCGCGTGGTGGCGGCCCGCTACTCTACTGGAATGCGGCCGCGCGCGTCAGCGCGGCGGCGGAACGCACATCGCGACCGCGTCGGGACCGTAGCCTTCGGCGGTCCAGCCCGCCGCCAGCATCGAGGCGCGGACGGCGGCGGACGTCGTGTAGCGGTGATTGACGTCGCGGCGGCCGTTGAATACGCGCCAAAGAGGCGCGGTGCCGACCGGGCAGGCGCCGTCCGCCGGATCGGGCAGCGCGACGACGAAGACCTCCGGGGATTCGAGGGTCCAGGCGCCCGCGTGGCGCTCGAGCACCGCGCGGCACTCGTCGGGCGAGGCGGAATAGAAGTGCGAGTCGATGCCGGCTTGCGCCGAGCCGTAGTAGCGGCACACCGGCGAGCGCCGCTCGCCGGCGCGTGTGCCCGGCGCCTCGACGGCGAAGCGCTCGCCGGTCCGTGCCCAGCCGGCGAAAGCGCCGGCGTCGAGCGCGGCGATCTCGGCCGCGTCGGCGGTGACGAAGTAGTGGTCGACGTCGGCGCGGCGGTACTCGATCGCGTCGCGCGAGCCGCCCCCGGTGCCGGGCGCGACGGCCCGCGCGGAGTCGGGGTCGACGAGCAGCGACGAGACGTCGACCGCCTCGAAGTCGGTGCCCCGCAGCGCGGTCAGCGCGTGCAGGTCGTCATCGCTCCAGCGCGGGTCCGGTGCGCCGGACACGTACCAGGACGAGCCGTTGTCGGCGAGCATCATCCCGTAGACCTTGAGCGCGGTGACGATCGGGCGGACCGATGCGGGGAAGCGGGTCGCGTCGACGCCGGACCTGAGCCGGAACCGCTGGCCCATCGGCGGGAACTGCGCGCCGGAGAGGCTCGACGCCTCGTGCCGCGCGGGCCAGGTCCATTCGCCGCGGGTCCGCGGCGCGGTGAAGCGCAGCGCGTGCGCGATCTCGCCCGCGGCGGTCTCCTCGTAACGCACGAGCCCCGGCAGGATCGGCAATCCCGCGGCGTCCGCCGATGTCCATCCGCGCGGTCGCAGCGCGTGACCGGCGAGGTCGAAGATCGCGCCGGAACCCGCGCGCCAGGACCCGTCGGCGTTCGGGTACGCGGCGTAGAGCTCGTAGAGCCGGCAATCGCCGGCGTCGACGACGAGCACGTGCCGGTCGCCGGTCGCGTTCGGCCCCCCCTCGATCGGCGCGCCCGCGGGTATCGGGTAGGGGCCGGGATCGCTCTCGTCGTCGTAGGTGAACGATAGGCGCACGCGCGCGGTTCCCGGCGGCGCGACGACGTAGGGGATGCCGTTGGGCGCGCCGTTCCAGACGGTGCCGAAATCCGGATGCAGCGGCCGGGTCGCGCCGATCTCCGCGATCCAGGCGTCGGACTGCGCATGGACCGGGAGCGTATCGACGCGCGTGTTCCACACGCTGTCGGGCGGAAAGACCTCGCAGCCGCCGATGCGCGGCCCGGCCGCGGCGGCCGCCGCCGCGACGAGCGCGAGACCCGCCGTCGCCGCGCGGGCGGCCCTCAGTCGTCGTCGGCCTGCCACGCGACGCAGAACGGACGCGGGATGCCGTCCAGTCCGGTGGCGAGCCGCACGCGCACGAAGCTCGACAATTCGCCGAAGGTCGCCCGGAGTCCGCGCGCGCCGTCCGGCTTCGACATGACGTTCCAGCGGGCGCGCCGCGGGATCGGACGCGACCGCACGACCAGGCCCAGCGGCAATTCGTCGAGCTTCGGATCGCGGCTCATGTACGCGCCGTGCGGGACGAGGGCGTCGACCTCCAGCGGGTTGCGGTTCCATTCGCGGTTCACCTGCGCCGCGAGTTCGCAGGCGCGGGCGACGATCGCCTTGGCCCGCATCCGCGGCAGCGGCTCGACGATGCGGGCGGCCGCGAGCGCCATCATCCGGGGCGTGATCTCGAATTCCGCGCCGCCGGCGTCGGGCCGGACGATCATGCCCTCGGCCATCAGGTCGTCGAACAGCGGACCCGCCTCGACGGTGTCGACGCCGAAATCCTGGCGCAGGACGGTCGGCCGGATGCGCGCACGCTCGGGGGGCAGGCCGGCGATCCGCGCGACCACGCGCATCGCGGCGGTCCTCACGCGGATCGGATCCATGCCGAAGTAGCGGCGATCGCTGACGAGCGTGTGCGGCTTGGGGGCGGTCCTGGGCATCGGGGATTCGCGGGGTTCGGACGGGGTCGGCGGACTATGACATTAGCATAGGACGGCGGCGAGTGCCGCGCGCCGGCCGCATCGGGCCGGATTCGGCGCGCGGCTGTTGCGTCGATGCCAGCGACCGGACGCGCCGCCCGGTCCTGCGCCGGACACTGCCGGACACCGCCGGACCGCGGCCGTGGCACACTCCGCCGTCCGGGGGCGCCGGGCGGGTACGGCGAGCCCCGCGGGCTTCGTGCAGGAGGTAACCATGCTCGACCGCCTGGGAATGTCCCTCTCGCTCGCCGCCGCGCTGGGGGTCGCCGCCGGCGCCGCGGCCCAGTCGCCTCCGAAGGCGCGCTATTACGACGTCGTCGCCGGCTCCGGGCCGCACGACGTCGCCGCGGCGCCCGCGCCCGGAGGCCCGGTCTACTACACCGGCCAGCGCCACGGCACGCTCGGCATCCTCGATCCGAAATCGGGCGTGGTGCTCGAAGTGAAGCTCGGCGCGCGCTCCGCGCCGCACGGGGTCATCGTCGGGCCCGACGGCGCGCCCTGGATCACCGACAGCGGATTGAACGCGATCGTGCGCGTCGATCCGGTCACGCACGCGGTGAAAACCTGGGAGCTTCCGGCGGAGGCCGCGCGCGCGAACCTCAACACGGCGGCGTTCGATCGCCGGGGCCGGATCTGGTTCACCGGCCAGTCCGGGTGGTACGGTCGCCTCGACCCGGCCACCGGCGACATGAAGGCCTGGCCCTCGCCGCGCGGGTACGGACCCTACGGCATCACGACCACGCCCGGCGGGGACATCTGGTACGTCTCCCTCGCCGGCAATCACCTCGCGCGCGTCGACATCGACAGCGGCGCGGCGACCCCGATCGACCCGCCGACCACGCGCCAGGGCGCGCGCCGCGTGTGGTCGGACTCGAAGGGCCGGTTGTGGATCTCGTACTGGAACACCGGGCAGGTCGGCGTGTACGACCCGGCGACCAATGCCTGGCGCGAATGGAAGCTGCCGGGGGAGCGGCCGCAGGCCTATTCGGTGTGGGTCGACGACCGCGACGGCGTCTGGCTCACCGAGTGGAGCGCGAACGCGGTCGTGCGCTTCGATCCGGCGACCGAGAAGTTCACGAGCTGGCCGTCGGATCGCGGGCGCGCGAACGTCCGCCAGATGCTCGGACGCGCGGGCGAGGCCTGGGGCGCCGAATCGGGAACCGACCGCCTGGTCGTCATTCCGGTTCCGCGCTGAGGCCCTCGGGCGGGCGGGCGCCCAGCTTCGCGATCACGCGCGCGGCGGCGGTCAGCGCGGCGCCGACCGCCTGGTCCATGTTGTAGTAGCGGTATTGCGCCAGCCGCCCGACGAACGTGACGTCGGTTTCGGCGTCCGCGAGTTCGGCGTAGCGGCGGTAGAGCGCATCGTTCGCGGGTGTCGGGATCGGGTAGTAGGGCTCGCCGGCGGCGCACGGGAATTCGCGCAGGATCGTCGTGCCCGGATGGACCTGTCCGGTGAAGTGCTTGAACTCGGACACGCGCGTCCAGGGGCGATCGTCTGGATAGTTCACCGTGCCGACCGGCTGGAGGCGCCCGGTGTCGGGCAGGTGCTCGACGACGAACTCGAGCGAGCGGTACGGCAGCGGTCCGTGGCGCCGTCCGTAGAACTCGTCGATCGGGCCGGTCCACACGAGGTGGCGACACTCGATGGCGCCCCGGATCTGCGCCCAGTCGCGCCCGAGCTCGACGCTGACCCGCCGGTGGTCGAGCATGCGCTCGAACAGTTGCGCGTAACCGCCGGCCGGCTGCGCCTGGTGGCGGTCGGTGAAATAGCGGTCGTCGTCGCCGGTGCGCACCGGAATGCGCCTTGCGACCTGCGGTGCGAGCTCCGCCAGATCGAGTCCCCATTGCTTGCGGGTGTACCCGCGGAACAGCCGCTCGCACAGGTCGCGTCCTACGCGACCGAGCACGACGTCCTCGCTCGTGCGTTCCTGGTCGCGCGGCTCGCGGACGCGCTCGAGGTGGGCGGCGACGCCGGCCTCGTCCAGGTCGAGGCCGTAGAGCCGGTTGATCGTCGTGCGATTCACCGGCACTGGTACGAGAACGCCGCCCACGTCGGCGAGCACGCGATGCTCGTAGGGCCGCCAGCCGGTGAAACGCGACAGGAACGCGACGATGCGATCCGAGTTCGTGTGGAACGCGTGCGGTCCGTAGGGGTGGACCCGCACGCCGTGCGCGTCGACGGTGTCCCACGCGTTGCCGCCGATGTGCGTCCGACGCTCGACGACATGGACGCGCAGGCCCGCCTCGGCGGCGACGCGCGCGAGCGTCGCGCCGGCGAAGCCGGCGCCGACCACCAGGACGTCGACGCGACTCATCCGGCGCGCGCTTCCCGTCCGCGCGGCACGCGCGCGGCCAGTGCCCGGAGCGTTTCCGCCGGCAGCCACCGGCGCCACGCGTAGGCCGGATCCCGCCCGGGAACACCGTCCGCCGGATGCGCGTCGCGCCACGCCGTGACGGCGTCGGTATCGTCGGCCAGCAGGCGCATCAGACGCGATGCGTCGTCCGGGATGCCGGCGTCGAGGAAGCGCCCGGTGCCGTCGGCGGCGGCGTAGACGCGGACGTCGGTGTGCGGCGAGAGGCCGTAGCGGGTCATGACGGCCGCCCGCTCGACGGCCGCGTCGCGGGTGCCGCCGGGGAGCCGCGCGTACGCCGGTCCTCCCGCAGGCCTCGTGTGCGTGACGACCGCGTCGTCGACGATCGCGCAGCGGCGCAGGCCCGTGCCCAGCAGTCGCGGCCAGACGAACGACAATCCCCAGCCGGTGCGGTTCGCGTCGAACGTGGGCAGGCAGCGCTCCAGCGCGTCGACGCGGAAGCACGGTGCCATGATCTCGACGAAGTTCGTGTAGCGCGCGCACAGCGAGGGCATGCACAGCGTCGGCGCGTAGTTGACGTGGCTCGACCAGCCGAGCGCGGGCTGCGCCAGGTCCAGGTCCAGCGAACGGACGCGGTCGAAGAGCCGCTCGATCTGGTCCTGCGTCGTGGCGAGATCGTCGTCGGGCAGCCAGATCCACTCGTAGTCGCGCCAGCGGCGTTCGCGTTCGAGCAACCGTTTCAAGCCGGGGTACTTGTCGCCGGCGTCGTCGATGCGCGGGTGCGGCCCGTCCCGGAAGCGCTGCGGGTCGGACCCGTAATACGAGACGATCAGGTCGAACGTTCGTTCGCCGCCCGGCTCGATCCACCTCTCGTGCAGCGACCGATCGCCCGCGCGCACGACGACGAGGTGACGCCGCCTCGTAGGCCCGGGCACCGTCATCGTGATGGACGCGCGGTCCCCGGCCGGGATCGGGATTCGGGAGGGCCGGGTCGCGGGTCGCGCATCGTCGTCTCGGGCGAGCGCGGCGCCGGCCGCCGCCCGGCGCGCGTACCGCGTCCGCCCCCGAGTGTAGCGAACTCGCGCGACACGCTCGTCGAGTGGAACCGAAGTCACTTTCCTTCCCGTGCCGGCGCCCCCATCATTCCGGCATTGCGAACGGCCGGCGGGAGAGGGTGATGCGAGCGGTGACCGATGCGAGCTTCAAGGAGGATGTGCTGGACGAGGCGCTGCCGGTGCTCGTCGATTTCTGGGCGCCGTGGTGCGGCCCCTGCCGCGCGGTGGCGCCGGTGCTCGACGCGCTGGACCAGGAACTGGCCGGGCGGCTCAAGATCGTGAAAATGAACGTCGACGACAATCAGGCGGTGCCCGGCGCGCTGGGTGTGCGCAGCATCCCGACGCTCGTCGTGTTCAAGGACGGGCAGCCGGTGCAGGGCGCGGTCGGCGCGCTGTCGAAGGCGCAGATGCTCGAATTCGTGACGCCGCACCTCGCGCCGGACGCCTGAGCGGCGCGCATCGTCGCTGCCGCTCCCCGGGCCGCCGGCCGGATGGCACGCGCCGCCGGGATCGTCGTCGGCGAATCCGCCGGCGTGCGCACGCTGCATTTCGGTTCCCGCTGGATCCAGGGGGCGATGCGCCTGCAGCGGCCGTGGGCGCTGGAGCTCGATTACACGCGCGCGATGCTCGTTCCGCTCGCGCTCGGACCGGCGGCGCCCTGGCCCGCCCGGATCCTGATCGTGGGCCTGGGCGCGGGATCGTTCGTGCGCTGGTTCTGGCGGCATCGGCCGCTGTCGCGCATGACGGTGGTCGAGATCGACGCGCGCGTCGTCGACGTGGCCCGCCTGCATTTCAAGCTGCCAAACGACGAGGGGCGCATCGCGATCCGGATCGGCGACGCGGCCGATGTCGTGCCTCGCCTCGAGCCCGGCTACGACCTCGTGCTCGTCGACGGCTTCGACGCGCTCGGTCGCGCGGGGCGCCTCGATCATCCGGCGTTCTACGCGGCGTGTCGCGCGGTCATGGGCGCCGGTCCGGGGGGCGGGGTAGGCCCGGGGCGAGCCGGCACTCGTGTCGATCCCGGGCACTCGCGCGGGTCCGGCGGTCCGTCGTTCCTCGCGGTGAATCTCCTCGCGCGCACGCGCGGCGTCGCGCCGGCGCTGTCGCGTCTCGCCTCGGCGTTCGGCGACGAGGTGAAGGTGCTCGCGCCCTGCGCGAGCGGCAACACGGTCGCGATCGCCGGTCGCGGCGCCGACTGGGGCTCGGCGCCGGGGCGCGCCGCCGCGGCCGACGCACTCAAACGGGAGACCGGCCTCGACCTCAGGTCGGCGGTCGCCTCGCTCGCGTAACATCGAGGCCGCGCGCCCCGCGCAGTCCGGGGCGTTCAAGGCTCCCGACCGTGTCCTCGACGACGTCCTCCCATGGCCGCCGCAAGGTGCTCCGCTCGCTGGTCAAGCGGGCGGCGATACCGCTCGCCGACGCGAGCGGAAGCTACGCGGTCCAGCACCTGCCGGAGTGGATGGCGAAGTCCGGCTTCGACTTCGCGCGCTGGCGGCGGATCTGGACGGCGCGCAATCCCGGCAACGACCGCGCCGATCTCGCGCGGCTGGTCGCGTTCATCGAGCACGCGGCGATCGTCGAGGGCGAGGCGCTGCCCGGCAGCGTGGCGGAGCTCGGCGTCTACCGGGGGACGACCGCCAGGCTGCTGCACGAACTGCTGCCCGGCCGCACGCTGTGGCTGTTCGACACGTTCGAAGGCTTCGACGAACGCGATGTGGCGGGCGACCCCGGCGCGACCTCCGGGTCGTTCCGTTTCACCGACACCTCGCTCGAGGCGGTGCTGCGTCACATCGGCCGGTCGACCCGCGTGCGGGCTTGCAAGGGCCGCTTCCCCGAGACCGCCGTCGCCGTGCCGGCCGGCGAGCGTTTCGCGTTCGTCCATCTGGACGCGGACCTGCAGAAACCGACGGCCGACGCGCTCGAGTTCTTCTACCCCAGGATGGTGCCCGGCGCCGTCCTGATGGTCCACGACTACGGCAGTCGTGCCTGGCCGGGCGTCGCCGCGGCGGTCGACGCGTTCTTCGCCGACAAGCCGGAATCGCCGGTCCGGATCCCCGACCGGTCCGGGTCGGTGGTCGTGCGCAAGTCGAAGGCGCCGGTGCAACGCGCGGGACGCAGCCCCGGTTGAGTCGCGACGCCGCGCCGGGGTCGCGCGGGCCGCGTCCGGTGGCGGTGAGTCTCGACTCGGCCGCCGGGTGTGGGCATCATCGCGTCTCGATCAACGCAGGGTCGCGTCCGCCGCGACCGATGCAGGAGCCCCGATGAGCCGCCGATTCCACGAAATCCCCGTCCTGCTGCTCGTGGCCGCGCTGGCCGTCGCCGCGCCTGCGTTCGCGCAGGGGAAGGAGGGCGAGGCATGCCGGTCCGAGGCGATCGCCAGGGACAAGAACCCCGATTTCGGGACCGCCTACGAGGCGGCGGAGAAGCGTGCGAAAGCCTGGGCCGCGGACGCCGCGGTCGCGCGCCTCACGCACACGACGCTCGGCCCGATCGACGCCGAGGCCCGCAGCGCCAACTGGTATTTCGTCTGGTTCTCGCCGTCGGCGAACGCGAACGTGTCGATCACCATCGCCAACGGTTCGATCACCTGCTGGGGCATGAAGGGGCCGGCGGGCCGGATGCCCAAGCTCGCTCCCGCGTTCACCCGCGACGTGAAGCAGCTGCTCGCGGTCGCGGCGGAGAAGGGCGGCGCGGCGTTGCTGAAGGACGGCTACCAGCCACGCGTCGAGATGAGCGCCGGCGCGCAGGCCGAGGCCTACTGGTACGTGAACTACGAGCACCCGCAGAAGCGCGGGTCGCTGACCGTGATCTTCGACGCGAACTCCGGCAAGTTCCTCAAGGCGCTCCGGTAGCACGCACGTGCGCCGCCGGCGACCGACGCGCCCGCGTACACGACTTCGCCCTATGCGCCGCCGCACGCTGCCCGGCAGCGACCTCGACGTCTCGATCGTCTGCCTGGGCACGATGACCTGGGGCGAGCAGAACGACGAGAAGGACGCGCACGCACAACTCGATCTCGCGCTCGCGCGCGGGGTCAACTTCATCGACACGGCCGAGATGTACCCGGTGCCACCGACGCCGGCGACCCAGGGTCGCACCGAGGAGATCCTGGGCGCGTGGATCCGCCGGCACGGGCGCGACGGCCTGGTGATCGCGTCGAAGGTCGCCGGCCCCGGGCGCCGCGACTGGATCCGCGGCGGGCGCACGAACCTGACCCGCGAGGCGATCGCCGAGGCGGTGGACCTGTCGCTGCGTCGGCTGGGCATCGATGCGATCGACCTCTACCAGATCCACTGGCCGCAGCGGAACCTGGGCACGATCGCCGGAAAACCGTTCGACCCGGCCGACGAGCACGGCGGACCGCCGATCCGCGAGCAGGTCGAGGCCATGGCCGCCCAGATCGCGGCCGGCAAGGTGCGTCACTGGGGGCTGTCGAACGAGACCTCGTGGGGCGTCTGCGAGTTCCGGCGGATCGCGCGCGAGCTGGGCGTGCCGCCGCCGATCACGCTGCAGAACTCGGCGAGCCTCGTGTCGCGCGGCGCGGATGGCGATCTCGCCGAGGTCCTGTACCGCGAGGCGATGTCGCTGCTCGCGTACAGCCCGCTCGCCGGCGGCATGCTGACCGGCAAGTACGCCGGGGGTGCGCGACCACCGGGCGCGCGCTACACCGTGTTCGCGAACGTCGGCGGCCGCTACCGGACGCCGCTGGTCGAGGCGGCGGCCGCGAACTACGCCGCGCTCGCGCGCGAGCGCGGCCGCACGCCCGTCGAGCTCGCGCTGGGCTGGCTCGCGAGCCGCCGCTATCTCGGCGCGATCGTCGTCGGCGCGACTCGCCTCGACCAGCTCGACGAGGACATCGCCGCGGCGCAGGTCGAACTCGACGCCGGAACGCTCGAGCGGATCGCCGCGCTGCAGGCCCGCTACCCGAATCCGGCGGGCTGAACGCGGCGAGTCGTTCGCGCGCTGGGCGTGGCGTACGGGCGAGGCGACTTGGACGTACGCGTCGTTCGCTCCCGATGGGCGGCCGCTCGCGGCGAGCAGCGGACGCGACGGACATCGCGACCGAGCGCACGGACTCGTCCGCGTGTCCGGGACGGCGGATCAGGCGGTAACATGGCGGCTCGCGCGCCGACGAACCCCATGCCCACGCCCGCCACCGTCGCCCGCACGCTCGCCGAGGCGCTGCCCTACCTGCGCGCCTACCACGGCCGGACGATCGTCGTGCGCTTCGGCGGGCGCGCGATGACCGACCCGGCGCTCAAGCAGACGTTCGCGCGCGACGTCGCCTTGCTGCGGCTGGTCGGGATGAAGCCGATCGTCGTCCACGGCGGCGGATGGCGGATCGACGACCTGCTGGCGAAGCTGGGCATCGCGGTCCGTCGCCACGACGGCGTCCGGATCACCGACGAGCGCACGCTCAATGTCGTCGAGATGGCGCTCGACGAGCTCAACCAGGAACTCACCGGGCTCGTGAACCAGCACGGCGGGCGCGCCGTCGGCGTCAACGGGCAGGACGGCCGCTTCATCCGCGCGCGCCGCCTCGCGCCGGCCGCCGGTCCGGGCGGGTCGCGGGTCGACCTGGGCCATGTCGGCGAGGTCGAGGCGATCGACACCGAACTCGTCGCGCTGCTGCTGTCGCGCGGTTTCGTGCCGGTGGTCATGCCGCTGGGCGTCGACGAGGCCGGCACCGCCCTGCACATCAATTCCGACCGGCTCGCCGGCGCGCTCGCCCGCGCGCTCGCGGCCGAGAAGCTGGTGCTGATGACCAACGAGTCGGGCATCGTCGATCGGCAGGGGCGGCCCGCCTGGATCCTGACCGCGCGCGAGGCGGAGGGGCTGCTCGCCGACGGCACCGTGCCGCCGGAGCGCGCGCCGCGCGTCGCGGCGGCGATCGACGCGGTGCGCAGCGGCGTGCGCTCGGTCCACCTGATCGACGGCGGCGTGCCCAGCGCGCTGCTGCTCGAAGTGCTGACGGCCGACGGCGTCGGCACCGCCATTCGCTCCGACGACGGCCCGCATTTCCTCGACGACAGCCGCGCCTATCTGCTGAGTCCGCAGGGCGACGCGGCGTGAACGACGCCCGGGGCGCGCGGTTCCGCTACCGCGCGGTCGCGCGCGGCGACTGGAACGGCTTTTTCGCGCTCGCGGTCGACAATCTCGCGATGCTGGCGGCGATGGCCGGCATCCTCGTCGGGGCGTTTCACATGCCCGCGGACGTCGTGCTGGGGAGGATGCTGCCCGGCACGGCGCTCGGCGTGCTCGTCGGGGACCTCGCCTACGCGTGGCTCGCCTGGCGGCTCGCGCGGCGCGAGCGGCGCCACGACGTGTGCGCGATGCCGCTGGGCGTCGACACGCCTTCGCTGTTCGCGCTCACGTTCGGCGTCGTCGGGCCGGCGTACGCGACGACGGGGGATGCGCAACAGGCCTGGGCGGTCGGCATGGCGGTGATGGTGATCATGGGCGTGGCGAAGCTCGGTGCGGCGTTCGCCGGCGACGCGCTGCGCCGCACCGTTCCGCGGACCGCGCTGCTCGCCGCGCTCGCGGGGGTCGCGATCGCGCTGATCCTCTATTTCCCGTTCGTGAAGATCGCCGCGGAGCCGATCGGCGGTTTGGTCGCGTTGGGCGTGGTGCTGATCGCGCTGGTCGGCAGACTCAGGCTCCCGCGCGAGTTTCCGGTCGTCGTGGTCTCGGTCGTGCTCGGGCTCGCCGCGTGGTTCGTCGCGCGGCGCCTGGGCTACGAGCCGCCGCCGCTGCCCGCGGGCGGCGCCGGTCCGGGCCTCGCCATTCCCTGGCCGACCGCGGCGTTCGTCGACGGACTGTCGATGGCGATCGGTTACGTCCCGCTGGCGCTGCCGGTCGCGCTCGCCACCGTCGTCGGCGGCATCGACAACACCGAGTCGGCCGCCGCGGCCGGCGATCGCTACGCGACACGCGACATCCTGCTCGTCGAGGGCGCGGCCACGCTCGTGGCCGGCGTGTGCGGCGGCGTGATCCAGACCACGCCGTACATCGGGCATCCGGCGTACAAGGCGATGGGTTGCCGTGCCGGCTACGTGATCGCCACCGGGCTCGCGCTGGGCGTGGGGGCGGCGACCGGATGGCTGGGCGCGCTGATCGCGTTGCTCCCCGACAGCGTGATCGTGCCGGTGCTGGTGTTCGTCGGTCTCGAAATGGCCGAGCAGGCGACCGCGACGGCCGAGCCGCGTCACCTGAAGGCGGTCGCGATCGCCGTCGTCCCGGTGCTCGCGAACCTCGTCTCCATCCAGACCGGCATGCTGGTCGGCGCCGCGCACGTCGACGTGGCCGCCCTGCCCGAGGACCTGCGGCGCACGATGACCGCCACCACGATGCTCGGCAACGGGTTCATCGTGACCTCGATGCTCTGGTCGGCGTGGCTGATCGACGTGGTCGACGGCCGCCATGGCCGGGCGGCGGTCTACGCCATCGTCGCCGCGGCGGCGACGATGGTCGGGCTGATCCACTCGCCGTTCCCCGACGGGCGCTGGTTCGTGCCCGGCGGCGCGGGCGTGCCCGCGTCGGTGTCGGCGTTCGCGATCGCCTACGCGCTGCTCGCCGCGCTGACCTGGCTGGCGGGGCGCTGGCGCGGCTGGGCCCGGCGCTGACCCGGACTCCCGGCCGGCGCCCCGTACGCGGCGGAGATGCTGCATTGCAGCGTATTGGTACAATCCCGCAGCCCCCCGACCCGTCCAGCGAACACGAACCATGCGCATCCACAATTTCAGCGCCGGCCCCGCCGTGCTCCCCGAACCTGTCCTGCGCCGCGCCGCGGACGAGATGCTCGACTGGCACGGCAGCGGCATGTCGGTCATGGAGATGAGCCATCGCGGCAAGGAGTTCATCGCGATCGCCGAGAAGGCCGAGGCCGACCTGCGCTCGCTGCTCGCGATCCCGCCCGCCTTCAAGGTGCTGTTCCTGCAGGGCGGGGCGATCGGCGAGAACGCGATCGTGCCGATGAACCTCCTCGGCGGGCGGACCTCGGCCGACTACGTGAACACCGGCGAGTGGTCGAAGAAGTCGATCAAGGAGGCGAAGAAGTACGGCAAGGTCAACGTCGCCGCGACCTCCGAGGCGGCGAACTACACGACGATTCCCGCGCGCTCGACCTGGAACCTCGATCCGGGCGCCGCGTACGTGCACATCTGCGGCAACGAGACCATCGGCGGCGTCGAGTACCCCGAGCTGCCGGACGTCGGCGGCGTGCCGCTGGTGGTCGACGCGTCGTCGCACATCCTGTCGCGGCCGATCGACTGGTCGCGCGCCGGCGTCGTCTACGGCGGCGCGCAGAAGAACATCGGCCCGGCCGGGCTGACGCTGGTGATCGTGCGCGAGGACCTGCTCGACCGCGCGCTGCCGATCACGCCGTCCGCCTTCCACTGGAAGGAGCAGGCGGAGGCGGAGTCGATGCTCAACACACCGCCGACCTACGCGATCTACATCGCCGGACTGGTGTTCGAATGGCTGATCGGCGAGGGCGGCGTCGCGGCGATCGAGCGGCGGAACATCGCCAAGGCGAAGCTCCTCTACGACTTCCTGGATCGCAGCGGGTTCTACACCAACCCGGTCGCGCGCGAGTTCCGGTCGCGGATGAACGTGCCGTTCAAGCTCCGCGACGAGAAGCTCGACGACGCGTTCCTCAAGGGCGCGAAGGAGCACCGGATGGTGCAGTTGAAGGGGCACCGGTCGGTCGGCGGGATGCGCGCGTCGATCTACAACGCGATGCCGGTCGACGGCGTCCGGGCGCTCGTCGACTACATGGCCGACTTCGAGCGGCGCCACGGCTGACGCGGACCCCGACATGACCACCTACCGGATCCTCACGCTCAACGCGATCTCGCCGCAGGGGCTGCATCGCTTCCCGTCGTCGCGCTACACGGTCGGCAAGTCGGTCGACCGGCCCGACGCGATCGTCTGCCGGTCGGCCGACCTGCACGCGATCGACATCCCGGCGAGCGTCAAGGCGATCGGCCGTGCCGGCGCCGGCACCAACAACATCCCGGTCGCGAAGTTGAGCGAACGCGGCGTGCCGGTCTTCAACGCGCCGGGCGCGAACGCGAACGCGGTCAAGGAACTGGTGTTGGCGGCGCTGCTGCTCTCCGCGCGCAACCTCGTGCCCGCGCTCGCCTACGTGGCGAAGCTCGACCGCAACGCCTCCGACCTCGAGGCGCGGGTCGAGGAGGGCAAGAAGCAGTTCGCCGGCGTCGAGCTGCCCGGCAAGACGCTCGGCATCATCGGCCTGGGCGCGATCGGAGGACTGGTCGCCGACACCGCGCTCAAGCTCGGCATGAAGGTGATCGGCTTCGATCCGGAGATCACCGTCGAGGCGGCCTGGCGGCTGCCGTCGTCGGTGCGCAAGGCCAATTCCATCGAGGAAGTGCTCAAACACGCCGACTTCGTGACGCTGCACGTGCCGCTGCTGCCGGTCACGCGCCACCTGATCGACGCCAAGCGGCTCGCGGTCGCGAAGGCGGGCGCGTCGCTGCTCAATTTCTCGCGCGAGGCGGTCGTCGACGAGACCGCGGTGGTCGCGGCGCTGCGCGGGGGCAGGCTCGAGACCTACCTGTGCGATTTCCCTACCGCCGCACTGGTCGGCGAGCCGGGCGTCGTGGCGCTCCCGCACCTGGGCGCCTCGACCGCGGAGGCCGAGGAGAACTGCGCCGTGATGGTCGTCGACCAGGTCCGCGAGTACCTCGACCACGGCACGATCCAGAACGCGGTGAATTTCCCGAACGTCGAAATGCCGCGCGAGTCGCCGTTCCGCGTCGCGATCGCCAACGCGAACGTGCCCAACATGCTCGGGCAGATCAGCTCGACGATGGCGAAGCACGGCCTCAACATCCACAACATGATCAACAAGTCGCGCGGCGAGATGGCCTACACCCTCGTCGACGTCGACAGCCCGGCCGGCGAGGATTCGATCCGCTCGATCGCCTCGATCGGCGGCGTGCTGGCGGTACGTTCGATCCCGGGCGTGTCGGCGGGCGGCGCTGCCTAGCGACGGGCGCGAAAGCCCCGCGCGGTCTTGCGGAGCGCACGCCGTCGCACGGCGCGGCGCACCTAGGGCAGCGACTTGACGATCGCGAGCGTGTCGCGGAACGCCGGGTCGTCGGCGCCGCCGCACCACTCGAAGAGGATCGTCTCGGTTCCGGCGATCGTGCAGCCCGACGCGCGCATCCGGTCGAGCGCGAGCCGCCGGTCGTCGGCGCGGATCGCGCGCGAACCGGTGGCGTCGGCGGCGACGAACACCCGGTAACCGTCCGCGGCCAGCGCGGCCGCCGTCTGCATCACGCAGACGTGCGTTTCCATGCCGGCGATCACGACCTGGTCGCGCCCGCGGGCGGCGAGCCACGCGCCGAACCCGGGCTCGTCGGCCGCGCCGAAGCGGGTCTTGACCCGGATGGCGTCCGGCGCGAGCGCGTCGCGCAACGGCGCGATCAGGGGCCCGATGCGGTCCGGCGCGTGCTCGGTCGCGAGCACGGGGATCGCGAGCCGACCCGCGACCCGCATCAGCGCGAAGGTCCGCGCGACGACCGCGTCCGCCCCGGCGATCGCCGGCGCGAGCCGCTCCTGGATGTCGACGACCAGGAGCAGCGAGCGATCGCGCTCGAGGCGCGTGGAGGCTCGCACGGGTCCGTTCATGGCATCGGCCGGCGGGAAAGGAGCGGCCGACTATACACGGCCGCGCCACGGCCCCCGGGGGCTACGCGACCGTGCCCGTCGCCGCGGCAGCGGCGGCCGGCGCCGCGCGTGCCCGCCTGCGGCCGTCGATGCGACTCGGGCACTCGCGCGATTCCAGGAATCGCCGCTCGACGACGACGCTGCCGCGCCGATGCCGGACGACGACCGCGTCGCGTCGCAGTTCGCCGAGCGCGCGCGACACGCTCTCGGGGGCGGCTCCGACGATCGCGGCGAGGTCCTTGAGCGAAGGCAGCGGGCAGTCGTGCGCATCCGACGGCCCCGTCGCGTCCTTCGTCGCGATCATCGCAAGCAGGTGGCGCAGCCGATCGGCGAGCGTGCCGGTCTTGAGCAGCACGAGATCGACCGACTTGCGCTGCTGCCAGCGCACGGACTCGGCGAGCAGCGCGGCGCGATCGCGCCCGGCGATGGGCACCCGGCGTACGCGACAGGCCGTCACCGCGCGCGCGGACAGCCGCTGGGAGAGGACATCGAGCGATTCGAGCCCGACGCGGTCGCCGGGTCCGGCGAAATAGATGGCGATGTCGCCGCCTGCGTGGGCGAGGTCGAGGCGTATCGCGCCGCTGTCGATCGTCCACAGCGAGCACGGATCGCCCGCGCGGTAGAGGTACGTGCCCGGCAGCAGGGTACGGGTCGCGACGGGCGCTTCGGTGGAATTCGGGGCATGCATGGGCGTTCCTCGGGCGGGTTCCGCCGGGCGCCGCCGCGTAGGGCGCGCACCGGGCGGGATCCCGCCGGCAGTCGTCTACGGCACCGCGGTCTCGGCCGCGGCGATCAGGAGTCCGGGCGGGCACCGGCGCGACCGCCGGGTGCCATGACGGACTGCGGCGCTCGTGGCGCCGCGATCAGGCGGCGATCGGCGGGGCCCGTGCCTCGGCCGGCGCCCAGCGCGTGGGCGTCCGTGGGTCGGGGCGATCGACCGACGCTGCCGATGCGGCGTCGGATTCGGCCGCGGAAACGGGCGCGGTCGGCGCGAGGGGCGCGTCGGTGCCGGCGCCGACCGCGCACACCGGGCAGGCGGACCCGGTCGCGTCGGGCAGGGCCCCGGATCGCACCGGCGGCGCGACGTCGACGAGCCGGCCCTCGGGCGAGACCCGGACCCAGCGGGTCTGGGTACCGGTGCAGAGCGCGCTCGCGTCCGGCGATCGTGTGTTCGCGCCGATGTGCGCCTGCGCGGCGACCGGCAGGAGCAACTGCACGGCGACCGCCAGGGCGGCGAGCGCCCGTGCGCAGCGGGAGCGGGCGATCGGGTGCACGGGGTTCGGCGTCACGATCCGGCGATTGTACGGGCCGCGCGTCTCGTTCCCTTGAGGTCGCTCAAGCCGCCGCCCCTCGGCGCGCGCGTCTCGCGGCGCGCAGGTCGATTCGCGCCCGCGCGCGCGGTCCGGGGGACCGCCCCACCGGCGTACCGGGGCGTCCTGCGGCGCTGCGCCATGCCGTCGCGCGGCCGACCGCGTATGATCGTCGGGCGTCCGTCGAGGCCTCAACGCGGCCGCGCGGACCGACCAACACCGGAGGGAACCATGGCGAAGAAGGGCAGTGCGGGCTCGAACGACGGCGTCTATCGCGTCACCGAGGTCATCGGAACGAGCAAGGTGTCGTGGGAGGACGCCGCGAAGAACGCGGTTTCCGCGGCGGCGAAGTCGCTGCGCGAGCTGCGGATCGCGGAGATCACCAAGCTCGACATGAAGGTCGAGAGTGGCAAGGTCGTCGCCTACCGGGCGCGCGTCAGCCTCTCGTTCAAGTACGATCCCTGAGAGGTCCGACCGGGTATCGCGGACCAGGGCGTCCGCGATCCCCGCCGGCCGTCGCGCGCCGCTCGCCTTAGAGCATGACCGGGTTCGATCCGCGCGAGTGCACGTGGACCGCGATCCGTGCGAGCGGTCCGGGCGGGCAGAACGTCAACAAGGTCGCAACCGCCGTCGTGCTCCGTTTCGACGTGCGGGCTTCGTCGCTGCCCGAGCGGGTGAAGGTCCGGCTGCTCGCGCTGGGCGACGCGCGCGTATCGTCCGACGGTGTGGTCCGGATCAAGGCCCAGCGATTTCGTACGCTCGAACGCAATCGGCAGGACGCCTGCGCGCGGCTCGCGGCGCTGGTCGCCGAGGCGTCCAAGGTCGTGGTGGCGCGTGTCGCGACGCGGCCGACCCGCGCCTCGCAGCGGCGCCGCGTCGATGCGAAGGTCGTGCGCGGACGCGTGAAGGCGGACCGGCGCCGCGTGCGGGACGCCGGCTGACGCCTGGATGCGGCCGGAGTCGCGGGCGTCGCGCGGCGCGAAGCCTCAGTACGGGACCAGTTCGACGCGCCGGTTCTTCGCTCGCCCGTCCTCGGTCGTGTTGGGCGCGACCGGCGCGGCGAACGACACGCCGACCGGGACCAGCGCCTTCGAGTCGACGCCGTGCCTGCCGGTCAGCGCGGCCACGACCGCCGCGGCACGTCGCTCGGACAGCGACTTGTTCGACTCGGAGCCGCCGACGTTGTCGGTGTGTCCGACGACGAGCAGCCGCGTCCCGGACTTCGCCTTCGCGAGCTTCGCCATCTCGACCAGCGTGGGTTCCGATTCGGGCTTGACGTCGGCCTTGTTGGTGTCGAAGAGGATGCCGTAGAGCGCGACGCGGCCCGCGGTCGCGAGCGCCTTCTCCATCTCGTCGGCCTTGACCGTCACCATCCGGTTGTCCATGCCCTTGGTCTCGATCACGTCGACACGGGCGATGACCGTGCCGGGGTCGATGCCCTTGGCCGGGTCCTTCCAGCTCGCCGTCATCGCCGCGCAGTAGATCGTGACGTAGAGCTCGCCCGCGGCGCCCTCGGGCGGCTTTTTCATCGCGAGGTAGCGGTAGTCGTCCGAGCCCGGCATCGAGTAGCGCTGGATGCCGTAATCGACTTCGGTCGTGTACACCTGCGCGAGGAAGCGGCCGTAGCCGTTGTCGAGCGTGTTCTGCGGTCCGGTCGGCTTGCCGCCGCTCGCGCCCTCGAACAGCGGCTGGAAGCCCCTGGAGGCGAGGTCGCCCTGGTAGCCGCGCAGGCACTCGAGCGTCGAGGCGTCCTTCGGCAGCCGGTAGAAGATGGTCGTGCGCGCGCCTTCGGCATCGATCTTCTTCCACGGCAGGATCTTCTGCGTGTTGTAGTCGAACACGACCGGCGCGAGCGCGATCTGGTGGGCGTCGAAGGACTTCGCGCCGTAGCGCAGGATCTCGGAGCCGGCGATCCGCTTGAGGATCGGATGGTCCTTGGATCCGGCGACGTCGGCCGCCACGGCATGGGCGGCGGCGGACGCCGCGATCAGGGCGGCGGCGAGGCGGAAGGCGAGGGTCGTGGTCGGCTGTCGCATGGGCGCGGGACGTGGTGTCGGGAGACGGGGCGGCGCGGACGGCCGCGGGGCCGGCCACTGTAGCCCAATTTCCGCGCTCCGGCGGCGCCGCACGCCGATCGGTTAGACTCCTCGCGCCGGCAGGCACCGTCGGCGCCCCCGGGAGACCCCGTGAAACTCTATTACTCGCAGACCTCGCCGTTCGTGCGCAAGGTGCTCGTCGCCGCGCACGAACTCGGCCTCGCCGACCGCATCGAGAAGCTGCCGGCCTCGGCGCATCCGGTCGACCGCGACCGGGCGCTGGTCGCGCGCAATCCGCTGGGCCAGGTGCCCACGCTGGTGACCGACGACGGTGACGTGCTCTACGACAGCCGCGTCATCTGCGAATACCTGAGCGAACTGGCCGACGGCGAGGTCGTGCCCTCGGACGGCGAGGCGCGCTGGCGCGCGCTCGTCGACCAGTCGCTCGCCGACGGCATCCTCGATGCGGCGGTGATCACGCGCTACGAGATGGCGGCGAGGCCCGAGGCGCTGCGCTGGAGCGACTGGATCGCCGGGCAGCTGGACAAGGTCGCCTGCGGACTCGCGGAGCTCGAGCGCCGCGCCCCGGACTTCGGCGATCGCATCGACGTCGGCACGATCGCCTACGGCTGCGCGCTCGGCTACCTCGACGTCCGCTTCGCATCGCTCGCCTGGCGTGACGGGCACCCGAACACCGCTGCGTGGTTCGAGTGGTTCGGAGGCCGCGACTCGATGGTGGAGACCCGCCCGCCCGCCGGCTGAGCGCGGCGCGCGGCCTCGCGCCGATTCGACCGGCGACCCGGGGGCCGCGCCGGGCGCCTGGCCTGCCGGCGCCGGCTGCGGATACCATAGCCGGCATGCGCTGCCGCTGTCGCGACCCGCGAACCCGATCGCCCCGGCGGCGGGGCTGATCCGCGCCCCCCGCGACCCGAACCCCCGCCGTAGCCGCCGGCCCCCCGGCGGCTTTTTCGTTCATGGCCCGACCACTCTCGCTGTACGACAACTGGGAACGGCGCCTGCGCCCGTTCCAGCCGCTCGCCGCCGGCGCGCCGGTGGGCCTGTACACCTGCGGCCCGACCGTCTACGACTACCAGCACATCGGGAACTTCCGCACGTTCCTGTTCGAGGACGTGCTCAAACGCGTGCTCGCGTGGAACGGCTATCGCGTGAACCACGTGATGAACATCACCGACGTGGGCCATCTCACGTCCGACGCCGACACCGGCGAGGACAAGATGGAGAAGGGTGCGCGCCGGACCGGCAAGACCGCGTGGGAGGTGGCCGCCTACTACACCGACGCGTTCCTGGCCGACATGAAGCTGCTGCGCATCGGCGACCCGACGGTCCTGTGCAAGGCGACCGACCATATCGCCGAGCAGATCGCGTTCATCACTGACATCGAGCGCAACGGCTACGCGTACCGGACCTCCGACGGCGTCTATTTCGACACCGCGAGGCTCGACGACTACGGCCACCTCGCGCGACTCGATGTCGCGGGCCTCGAGGCCGGCAAGCGCGTCGACCTGGGCGAGAAGCGCAACGCGACCGACTTCGCGCTGTGGAAGTTCTCGCCGCCTGGCGAGACGCGGCAGATGGAGTGGGATTCGCCCTGGGGCCGCGGTTTCCCCGGCTGGCACATCGAGTGCTCGGCGATGGCGCAGAAGTACCTGGGCGACTACTTCGACATCCACTGCGGCGGCGAGGACCACATCCCGGTCCACCACACCAACGAGATCGCGCAGAC
>JADZDA010000310.1 GCA_020851255.1 Burkholderiales bacterium
CGCCGAGAACGGCTCGCACAGCACGCACGCCGCCATCGCGCGCTCGGCGCCGACGATCAGCGGCAGGAAGTCGGTCGCGCCGCCGATCGGCGCGGAGCCGTGCTTGGGGCCGGCCTGGCCGAAGCGCGCGAGGTCCTGGGCGACCGAGAAGTCGCAGGCCATCCCGATCTCCTGGCCGCCGCCGATCCGCATGCCGTTGACGCGGCAGATGACCGGCTTGTCGCAGGCGAGGATCGCGCTGACCATGTCGTTGAACAGCCGCATGTACTGCCGGTACTCCTGCGGCTGGCCCGCGTAGTACTCGGCGTACTCCTTGGTGTTGCCGCCGGTGCAGAACGCCTTGTCGCCGGCGCCGGTGAAGACGACGGCGTTGACGTCGCGCATGCTCGACGCCGAGCGGAAGGCGAGGATCACGCCCTTGACCATCTCGGTCGTGTAGGAGTTGTACTGCGACGGGTTGTCGAGCGTGATCCAGGCGTTGTACAGGCCTTCGGCGACCTTGCCGTCGGGTGTGCGGGCCGGCCGGCGCTCGAAGCGCACGCCCGGTTGCGACGGGTCGGCGACGAGGTCGTGGTTCTTGAAGGCGTGCGGGGCGTTCATGCGGGCGGACTCCAGTCGGTTCGGGGCGTGGCCGGTCTTGCCGTCGCGTCAGGCGGGCACGAGCACCGCGCGCCGCTGGATCGTGCGGTGGTGGACGGCGTCGAAGACGCGGTTGATGTCGGCGAGCGGGTGCGTCTCGACGAAGGGCTTGAGCGCGACCTTGCCGTCGAGCACGAGGTCGAGCGCCGCCGGATACGACTCGGGCGGGCAGCCCCAGTTGCCGATCGCGCGGGCGTCGAACGCCATCAGATTGGAGAGCCGCACCTCGACCTTGTCCATCGTGAAGCCGACCACCGACAGCGTCGCGCCGTGGACGAGCAGCCCCCAGGCGGTGGTCTGGCCGGCGGCCGTGCCCGAGCATTCGAACACGAACCACTCGGTCGACCGCAGGCCCTTCGACTTCGCGAAGGCCGAGATCGCCGCCTTGAGCGACCTGGGGTCGTGCTCCCGGACGTTGAGCGTGAGCGACGCGCCGTGCGCGCCGATCGCCGCGAGCTTGGCCGGGTCGACGTCGATCGCGACCACCGTCGCGCCGAACGCCCGGGCCACCTGGACGCAATAGCCGCCGACGCCGCCGGCCCCGACGACGATCGCGAGGCTGCCGGGCGTGATGCCGGCACGGCGCACGGCCTGGTAGGGCGTGGTCAGCGCGTCGGCGACGACCGACACTTCGGGCAGCGTGAGCCCCGCCGCGGCGAGGCGCTTCGGGTCGACCGGGCACAGGCCGCGCGACGGCACGACGATGTGCGAGGCGAACCCGCCCTGGATGTCGTTGCCCGGCATCTTCTGCCCGCGGCAGATCGGCGCGAGGCCGCGCTCGCACAGGTCGCATTCGCCGCAGGGCAGCACCGCCGGCACGATCACTGCGCGGCCGATCCAGCTCTCGGCGCCCGCGCCGGCGGCCACGACGTGGCCGGAGACCTCGTGGCCCAGCGCCAGCGGCAGCGGCGCGTTGGTGCGCACGCCGTCGTAGTAGTAACCCAGGTCGGTGTGGCAGACTCCGCATCCGGCCACCGCCACGGCGACCTCGCCGGGGCCGGGCGTGGCGTCGAAATCGGCGCGGACGATCGGCGCGCCGGGTGCGGTCATCAGCCCGCGGTGCGCGGAAAGCGGCATCGGGACTTCCTCCGGGACGGGGGGCGGCCGGGTTGACGCGTAGCGCCGACCGGCCTATTCTGGTATTGCGGTACTGCAATACCGATTTATGACGAATACTTTGCTCCCGTCGGCTTCACGGCTCCTTGATCCACGTCAATTCACAACCGCGGGCGAGGCGCGAAGCTGCGCGACACCATGAAAACTCCGACCTCCAGCACGACCCCGCACGCCGGATTGTCGATCGCGCTCGCGGGCAGCGGCGGCTCCGGCGTCATGACCGCGGGCACGCTCCTCCTCTCGGCGGCCGCGAAGGCGGGCGCGTACGGCCTCATGGTCCGCACCAGCGGACCGCAGATCCGCGGCGGCGAGGCGGCCGCGCTGATCCGGCTCGCGCGCACGCCCGTCGCCTCGCTCGACGACCGCTTCCACCTGCTGCTCGCGATCGACTGGCAGAACGTCCATCGCTTCGCCGACGAGATCCCGCTCTCCGCGGGGAGCGTCGTCATCGGCGAGGAGGCCGAGGGCGAGGTGCCGGCGGCGTTCACGTCGACCGGCGCGCGCTGCCTCTCGCTGCCGCTCAAGAAGACCGCGAAGGGCATCCCCGGAAGCTGGACCAACATGGTCGCGCTGGGATTGGCCGGAACGCTCGCCGGAATTCCGCGCGAGGCGCTGGCCGAGGCGCTCAAGGACTCCTGGAAGCGCGACCCGGCGGCGCTCGCCGCCAACCTGGCCGCGATCGAGGCCGGCGCGCAGGCCGCGGCCGACATCGACGGCGTGCCGGCGCTGCCGGCGCTCGCCGCGCGGTCCGGCCGGTGGCTCATCTCCGGCAACGAAGCGGCCGGTTTCGGCGCGATCCGCGGCGGGATCCGGTTCGTCGCCGCCTACCCGATCACGCCGGCGACCGAGCTGCTCGAATGGATGGCGCCGGCGCTGACCAAGGTCGGGGGCTCGCTGCTGCAGGCCGAGGACGAGCTGGCGTCGATCAACATGATCGTCGGCTCGTCGTTCGCCGGCGTCCCGTCGCTGACCGCGACCGCCGGACCGGGCCTCGCGCTGATGACCGAAGGCATCGGGCTCGCGGTGAGCGCCGAGGTCCCGGTCGTCGTCGTCGATGTGATGCGCGGAGGACCGTCGACCGGCATTCCCGCGAAGAGCGAGCAGAGCGACCTCTCGTACGCGGTGTCGGGACTGCACGGCGACGCGCCGCGGATCGTGGTGGCGCCGACGTCGATCGCCGACTGCCTGCACACGACCCAGTGGGCCGTGCACCTCGCCGAGGCGCTGCAGTCGCCGGCGATCGTGCTCTCCGACCAGTTCATGGGCCAGTCGCGCGCGATCATCGACCGTCCGGCCGACCTGGGCTTCATCGGCAAGCGTCTGACCGTCGGGCCGAACGCGCCGGACTTCAAGCGCTACAGGGACACGCCGTCGGGCGTCTCCCCGATGTCGATCCCCGGCAATCCGGGCACGACGTACACCGCCGACGGGCTCGAGAAGAACGAAGCCGGGATCCCGTCGTCGGGCGCGAAGGACCACCGCGTCCAGCTCGACAAGCGCGAGCGCAAGCTGAAGCTGCACGACTACGGCGACTTCTGGGCCGACGTCGAAGGCGACGGCGAACTCGCCGTGATCACCTTCGGCTCGGCGACCGGCCCGGTGCGCGAGGCGATCGCGCGCGCGGCGGCGGCCGGCGTTCCGGCGCGCCTGGTCGCGATGCGCCTGATCGCGCCGGCGCTGCCCGAGAAGCTCGACGCGGCGCTCGACGGCGTGAAGCACGTGCTCGTCGTCGAGCAGAACCACGGCGCCCAGTTCTACCGGTACCTGCGCGCGTGGTTCGACCTGCCGGGCAAACCCGAGAGTTTCCACCGACCCGGACCACTTCCGCTCAAGCCCGCCGAGCTCGCCGAGGCGATCCTCGCGGCCGGGCGCCGGGAATCCTCCCGCGCCGGGAAGCCGGCCACGAACCGAGCCTGATGCGGACCCCGACATGACCCCCACGTCCTCCACCGCGACCGCCGAGAAGCCGGCGGCCGTCCTGACGCACGCGAACTACAAGTCCGGCGCGAAGCCGATCTGGTGTCCCGGCTGCGGCGACTACTCGGTGCTCTCGTCGATCACCAAGGCGCTCGCGATCCTGCAGCGTCCGCCCGAGGAGGTCGTCGTCGTCTCGGGCATCGGCTGCAGCTCGCGCATCCCCGCGTACACGAGCTGCTACGGTTTCCACGGCGTGCACGGGCGCGCGCTCGCCGCGGCGACCGGCGTCAAGCTCGCGCGGCCCGAGCTCACCGTGCTGGTCGCCGGCGGCGACGGCGACGGCTACTCGATCGGCGGCAACCACTTCCTGCACGCGTGCCGGCGCAACGTCGACATGACCTACATCGTCATGGACAACCACGTGTACGGCATGACCAAGGGGCAACCGTCGCCGACGACCGAGCCCGACTGGGATTCGAAGCTCGCCCCCGGCGGCACCGGCATCCGTGCGTTCAATCCGTTGGTCGTCGCGCTCGCGTCCGGCGCCAATTTCGTCGCCCGGGCGTTCTCCGGCGATCCGAACGGAACCGCCGACCTGATCGCGAAAGCGGTGCGCCATCCCGGCTTCTCGTTCATCGAGATCCTGTCGCCGTGCGTGACCTTCCGACCCGAGCAGCGCGACTGGAAGGATCACGTGCACCCGGCGCCGGTCACGGCGACCGACGACCCGGCGCGCGCGGCGCGACGGCTGATGACCGACGACGGCATGAACGTCGGCGTGCTCTACGCCGGCAACCGCAATCCCTACCCGCTGGGGCCCAAAGGCAAATCGGTCCCGCTCGCCGACCTCGAAGCGGAGTTCGCCCCATGACCGCCGTACGACGCGCCGCGAAGTCCCGGAACGCGGCCCGGAAACCGTCCGCGACCAGACGCAAGCCGGCCACGAAGGCGAAGCCCGCCGCGCCGAAGGCAAAGACCGCTGCGCGGAAGGCGAAGTCCATCGCCCCGAAGGCGAAGACCATCGCCCCGAAGGCGAAGACCGCCGCGCCGAAAGCGAAGACCGCCGCGCCGAAGGCGAAGACCACCGCGCCGAAGGCGAAGACCACCGCGCCGAAGGCGAAGCCGGCGACCCGGGCCTCGCGCCCCCGTTCCGCGCCCGCATCCGGCGCGCCGCGCTCGATCCGCGAGCTGATGGTCTACGCGCTGTGGATCGAACTCGACGCGACCGAGCGCTACCGCGAGCTGGCCGACGCGATGGAGATGCACAACAACCGCGGCGTCGAGGAACTGTTCCGCAAGATGGCGGTGATCGAGGGCAAGCACGCCGAGAAGATCATGAAGCAGATGGGCTGGACCAGCGTGCCGCCGCTGCCGTCGGGACCGGCGCCCTGGCCCGGTTACGAGGGGCCGGAGTCGGCGGCGCACGACGAGGTCCACTACCTGATGCAGCCCTACCACGCGCTCGAAGTCGCGCTCGCCTGCGAGGAGCGCGCGCTGCGCTTCTTCGAGAACCTGGTGCGCGTCGCCCGCGTGCCCGAGGTTCGGGCGGCGGCGACCGAGATGCGCGACGAGGAACGCGAGCACGTCGGCCTCGTCCGCGCGTGGATGGCGAAGGTCGCGCGTCCCGACGACGGCTGGGCCGACGATCCGGACCCGCCGCGCTATCACGACTGAGACCCGGGTTGCGGGACGTCGACCCGACACCGAGATCGTCAACCGGCCCTGGAGATCACTCCGATGGAAGTCCTGCTGCCGCCCGGATGGGCGCCGCCGATCGGCTACTCGAACGGCATCGCCGCCAAGCCCGGCCGCGTCGTGTTCATCGCCGGCCAGGTCGGCTGGGACGCGCAGCAGCGCTTCCAGTCCGAGGACATCGTCCCGCAGTTCGAGCAGGCGCTGCGCAACGTGCTCGACGTGCTCGCGCAGGCGGGCGGCCGGCCCGAGCACGTCTGCCGGATCACCGCCTTCTGCTGCGACAAGCCCGCCTATCTCGCCGCGCGACCCCAGCTCGGAAAGATCTGGAAGCGCCTCATGGGAACGCATTTCCCGGCGATGAGCATGATCTTCGTCTCCGACCTGCTCGACAACCCGGGCAAGATCGAGCTCGAGGCGACGGCGGTCGTGCCCTGACGGGCGGAGCGCGGCACCGCGCGACGGGTCAGACGCGAGCGCGTCGGCGCAGCGCGAGGAACGCGAAGAGAGCGAGCAACGCGCCCATCACCGCGAGCGATGCGGAATGGGCCGTCGGCACCGCGGCCGGTGTCGCCACCGGTATCGGCGTGACCGCGCCGCCGAGGACCACCGTCTGCTGCAGGTTCGCGTTGAGGAACGTGATCGCCGCGGCGTTGAGCGCGATGCTGGTCGTCATGGCGCCTTGGTCCGCGAGCGTGTAGACACGCGAGCCGTAGACGGTGCCCGATCCGAGGTCGTTGAACTCCGCGGCGCCGGCACCGCCGCCGGTGAAAATCGCTGCCGGCTGCGTGACGTCCCAGACCGTGTAGATCGGATTGCCGAGCGACGCGTAGACCCCCTGCTCCCCGGGCGCCGCGGCCGGCACGTCCAATAGCAGATTGGCAGACAGGATGCTCGAGAAGGCCGTGGTCACCAGACTGAACGCGAACCAGTTCCTGAATTCGACGTTCAAGCCATCGCAGGAATCGGACGATCCGCAAAGACCTGCGATGTAATTGTTGTCGACCAGGGCGCCATTGTTCACGTTTACCGGGCTGACCCAACCTCGCGCAGTCGCGACCAGCAGGTGGACTCCGGTGTTGGTCGTCAGTTCCAGTTGTGTGGCATGCGCGGCATCGGTGTAGGAGAAAACCGCACTGCTTTCGAGCGCATGCGCGAGCGTAGGCGCGAGAAGAAACAGCGCAGCGAGCACCGCCCTTGTCGTTCTGGTGAACGCAGTCGAAATCATGGTCCCATCTCCCGGAGGACACCTGCCGGTTGCCGCCCGACATTCCGACTGCGCAGCGGCCCCTCGGGCAATCCTAATCCGTACCCGGGCGACGGAATACCCCTATGTAAAGAATGGAATCAATCGGCGACGGGCGTGTTGCACCGGCGCAACGGGGGCTGTTGGGCGAGCGGTTGCTTCGAACCGGGAACACCGGCGTACGGGTATGCCCTCAAGCCAAGCACCGGGGAGACCCGGGAATCAGGACCGCGCAAGATCCCCAAGCGCCCCGGGATCGACGACGCGGACCCGCTCCCGTCCCAGATCGACCCAGCCGCGGTCCTCGAAGTTGCGCAAGAGCCGCGACACGATCTCGCGCACGCTGCCCCATTCGTCGGCGAGCGCCTGGTGCGTCGCGCGAATCGTGCCGTCCGCGCCCGCGCGCTTGACCAGCAGCGACGCGAGCCGCTGGTCGAGCTTCTGGTAGCTGATCGCCTCGACCAGCCCGAGGAGCGAGGCCATCCGCTCGCCGAACAGCGAGAACACGTACTCGCGGAACGACGGCTCCTCGACGACGAGCGCGCGGAAATCCTCCGGCGGGATGACCGCGAGCTCGACGGCGGTTTCGGCGGTGCCGCTCGCCGGGTACTGGTTGCGGCCGAGCAGGCACGCCGACGACAGCACGCAGGACTCGCCGGGCTTGACGCGGTAGAGCTGCATCTCGCGGCCGTTCGGGTAATGCTGGACCACCCGGATCGAGCCGTCGAGCACGAGCGGGAAGCCGCTGCAGGGCTGATGCTCGCCGAACATCGTGGTGCCGGCCGGAACGCGGCGGACCTGCGCCCGCGCGGCGATCCGTTCCAGCGTACGCGGTCCGGCGAGCGCGAGCGTCGGGAACGCGGCACCGATGCGCCGGGCGAGCGACTGGGACGCCGGCGGCGCGGACGGGACAGGGGGCGCGGGAGTGTCCACGGTCGGCCGGGAGGCGGGGAAACGTCCGCGATTCTACAATCGGGCGGGATCCGCCGATGGACTTCGCCCACGTAGACCTTCCGGTTCCGGTCGTACTGGCCGCGTGGATGCTCGCGTTGCCGCTCCTCGCGCTCGGCTTGGCGCGGGCGCGCTGGCAGGAGGTTTCCGGCGGCGCGATGGCGCAGGTCTGGCCGGCCGCGCTGGTCGTGCTCGCGATCCTCTGGAGCATCCGGACGCAGGCCGGGCCGGGACTCGCGGTCCACCTGTCGGGCATCGCCGCGCTCGCGCTCGCGACCGGCCCCTGGCTAGCGCTGGTCGGGGGCGCGGTCGTCGTCGCGATCGCCTCGGTGCTGTTCGAGGCGCCGTGGACCGGGGCGGCGCCCGCCTGGCTCGTCGGCGTCGCCTGGCCGGTCGGGGTCGTCACGACGGTCCACGCGGCCGCGCAGGCCCGGCTGCCTCCGAACTTCTTCGTGTACGCGTTCGTGGTCGCGTTCTTCGGCTCCGCGGCCGCGTTCGTCACCACCGGCCTCGTCGGTGCGGGGCTGCTGGTCGCCGCGATGGACGTCGCGCCGTCGATCGCCTTCGGCGAGTACGCGGTCGTCGTGGCGGCGCTCGCGTTCGGTGAGGCGCTGCTCACCGGGATGGCGATCACACTGGCCGCGATCTATCGGCCGACCTGGGTCGCGACCTTCGAACCGAACCGCTACTTCGGTGATGGACCCGACGCCGGTCGCGACGGCGGGGCTCGGTGACGCAGGTCACGGACCCCGCACGCCGTCGCCCCTAGATTCTCGGCGTCGCCCCGGCTTCGTCCGCTCGGATGCCCGGTTCGACGAACCCAACCCAGCCGGAGGTGGTCATGGAAGCGAATGTCGGAGGCGTCGATCGCGGTGTGCGCATCGTCGCCGGACTGGTGCTCCTGTCGCTCGTGTTCGTACTCGAAGGCAACGCCCGCTGGTGGGGCCTGATCGGCGTCGTGCCGCTCGCGACCGGATTGCTGCGCTGGTGCCCGGCGTACCTGCCGTTCGGCATCAAGACCTGCTCGAAGGGCTGATGCGCGCACCCGCTTGCGCGAGGTCGATCGCCGCCGCGCTCGTCGCGGCGTCGGTCGCCGCGTCGGCACTCGCCGCCGGCGACGCGCCGCTCGCGACGCACGGCGTCGCGTCGCGCCGGCACGCGCAGGTCGCGCTGGTCGAGGCGAGCGTCGAGGCGGTCCGCCAGGCGACGATCGGCACGCAGGTGTCGGGTCGCATCGTCGAGCTGCCGGTGAAAGCCGGCGACGCGGTGCGCGCCGGGCAGGTGCTCGCCCGGATCGATCCTCGCGCCGCGGACGCCGCGGTCGCTGCCGGGCGCTCCCAGGTCGCCGAGGCCGAGGCGAACCTCGCGAACGCGAGGCGCGCGCACGAGCGCAACGTCGAACTCGCGGCGCGCAAGTTCGTGAGCCAGGCGGCGGTCGACCAGTCGGAGGCCGCCTACACGGCGGCGCTGGCCCAGGCCGAGGCGGTCCGTGCGAACGCGAGTTCCGCGGTGGTCCAGCGCGACTGGACCACGATCGTCGCTCCGTACGCGGGCGTGGTCGGCGAGACGCTCGCGGAGCTGGGCGACATGGCGGTGCCCGGCAAGGGGGTGGTCACCGTGTTCGACCCGCGCGAGCTGCGCGTGGTCGCGACCG
>JADZDA010000311.1 GCA_020851255.1 Burkholderiales bacterium
CGCGCCGGAAATTCGAGTCTGACCCCAATTTGCCGGTAATTCGAGTCTGACCCCAATTTCAGGGACGCACACCGGGCGACTCGACGATCATGCCGGCCGCGCGCGCGGCCAGGAAGACCTGCAGGTCGACGAGTTCGGCCGACCCGATCGCCGGCGGTTGCGCACGCACGCCGGTGTAGCAGCCGCGGATGCGCCGTTCGAGCGTGCCGACCGCCTGCCATTCCAGCCGATAGATCGGATAGCCGGTCGGGTGCGCCTGCGGGATCGGACTGCCGCCCAGCCGCCGCCCGGCCAGCTCGTCGTGACATTGGGTGCACGCCAAGTCGAGCGCGCCGACACGCTGCCGGAAGAGCGCCCCGCCGCGCCGCCGCGCTTCCGCAAGCCGTGCGTCGGCCGGCGGTGCCAGCGGCAGGCCGCGCGACTGCATCGCGATGTACGCCTCGAGCGACACCAGCGGCTCGCTCTCGAGCGCGTACGCGACACCGCGCTGGCGATCGGCGCGGCAGGTCGAGATCCGCTGCGCGAGAGTCACCGGCCGGCCGGACGACGCCTCGATCGCCGGATAGCGCGCGGCGACGCCACGCATCGCTGTCCTCGCCTCGCCGTGACAGTCGGCGCAGGAACGCTCGACCCCCGGCTCGCGGCGCTTCCACAGCGCCTCGCCCTCCGCGACCCAGAGCATCGCCGGGTTCTGCGCATCGTCCCGCTGCATCGCCTGCGTCGCCGCGCCCATGAACTCGTAGCCCGAGCGACGCGCATCGGCCTGCGCGCCGGCCGGCGGGTGCGGCGCCATCGCCAGCGCCAGCGCGACGGCGGCGGCGTTCCGGCGCCCCCGGCTCATGTCACGACGATCGCGGCGGTCTCGGTCTGCGCGAAACCGTTGTCGCCTTCCCACGTAAACGTCATCGGTCCGCTCGCCGTCGCGAGCACGTGGAACGCGAGGTAGGGATTCGCCGCGATCGCCGGATAGAGGTCGGCGGCGAACACGGTCGCGCCGTCGTAGCGGCAGGTGAAACGGCGCAGCACGTCGCGGGGCAACCGGCGCCCGTCGGAACCGGGCCGGAATCCGGTCTCCATCGGGTGCGCGATGATCGCTCGTACCTCGAAGACCTCGCCGCGCGGGACTCCCGGCGGCACGGTGACGATCGCGCGCGCCATCAGGAGTCCCCTTCGACGCAGGCGGCGAGCGTCACCAGCACGTCGACGGTGGCGGACCAGTGGCTGCCGTCGCTCATCCGCGCGATCGCGACCAGGTTCTGCGAGGTGGCGAGCCGGATGCGCGTCGACGCCGCCGCGCGGCCCGAGCGCGGACCGAAGTGGAAGCGCGCGACATCGCGCTCCGGATTCTTCTCGTTGAAGATCGCGACCGCGACGACGTGGTCGGCCGCGGTCATCGGACTGTCGACGCCGACGCTCAGAGGGACCGCGTTGCCGTTGTCGACCAGCCGCGCGATGTCGAGCCTCACCCGGCCCGGTGTCACGCTCGCGCCGCCGGTCCAGTTCCGGATCGCCGTGGCGAGATCCTCTGCCGCTGCGCTCGCCGGACGTACCGCGACGACCAGCATCGCGCCTGCGGTGGCCGCGACCAGACGGCGTCGCGTCCGCGACCGGAGCGCGGGGCGATCGGCGGCGTCGCGAGCGGATTCGGCCATCGCGTCAATCCCGCAGGGTCGCCAGCAGCGCGACGACGTCCTCGACCTGCTGGGCGGTCAGCAACGGCCGTCCGCTCCACGCGGGAGCGACGCGCATCCGGCCGTCGATGCGGTGGTACGCCGGCATCGTCGTCTCCGGATTGACCCGCCGGCTGTCGACGATCCGCAGGCGCAACTGCCCGGCATCCAGGCGGCGACCGATGCTGGCGAGATCCGGCGCGAGGTTGCCCTGGAACCGCTCCTCGGGGAACGGGCCTGGGTGGCACAGCAGGCACATGCCGACCTGCCGGTCGACGACGATCGCGCGGCCGCGCAGGGCGTCACCGGTGAGACCTCCGAGCGGCGCGACGATCGCCGCGCCGGTGACAGCGTACGGCGCGACCGCGGGCGCCTGCGCGTATGCCGTGGGGAGCGTCGCCGCGCAGAGCGCGAACAGGATCCGACGAACCGACGAGGTCAGCACCCTCACCCCGACCCTCCCCCGCTCGCGGGAGAAGGACGGGGTGAGGGCGAATGCACCGCTATCGATCACGCCCGCCGCAGGTCGTGGTTCTTGAGCGGCAGGTCGCGGATCCGCTTTCCCGTCGCCGCGAATATCGCGTTGAGCACCGCCGGCGCGGCGACCGCGATCGTCGGCTCGCCGACGCCGCCCCAGAATCCGCCCGACGGCATCACGATCGTCTCGACCTTCGGCATCTCGTCCATCCGCAGCGGCCGGTAGGTGTCGAAGTTGGCCTGCTCGATGCGCCCGTCCTTGACCGTGCACTCGCCGTAGAGCGCCGCGGAAAGCCCATAGACGAACGACCCTTCGACCTGCGCCTCGATCTGCTGCGGATTGACCGCGTGACCGGTGTCGGTCGCGGCGACGATCCGGTGGATCTTCAGCACCCCCGCGTCGCTGACCGAGACCTCGGCGCACGCGGCGACGTAGCTGCCGAAGCCCATGATCTGGGCGAGACCGCGATGCACGCCGCGTGAGGGCGGCGTGTCCCAGCCCACGCGTTGCGCGACCGCGTTCAGCACCGCGAGGTGCTTCGGCGAGTTCGCGAGCAGCCTGCGCCGCAGCGCCAGCGGATCCTGCCGCGTCGCGTGTGCGATCTCGTCGATGAAGCACTCGACGTAGATCGCGTTGTGGTTCAAGTTCACTCCGCGCCAGAAGCCCGGCGGCACGTGCGGATTGCGCATCGCGTGGTCGATGAGGAGCGCTGGGATCGCGTAGCCGAAACGGCCTTCGGCGCCATCGGAGTTGAGTCCCTGGAAGGCGACCGGGTCCTTGCCGTCGCGGATGTTCTGCGGAAAGACGCCGGCGAGGATCGACTGGCCGGAGAGCCGCATGTGCAATCCGGTGACGTTGCCCTGCGCGTCGACGCCGGCGGTGAGCTTGCACATCGTCACCGGGTGGTAGCGGCCGTGCTGCATGTCCTCCTCGCGCGTCCACAGGAGCTTGACCGGCGTGCCCGGCATCTCTCTCGCGATCGTCACCGCCTGGCGCACCCAGTCGTGCACCGCGCCGCGCCGGCCGAAGCCGCCGCCCAGCGGCAGCTTGTAGACCTCGCACTTCGCGAGCGGGAGTCCCGACGCCTCCGCCGCCGCGGCGAGCGCGGCCTCGCCGTTCTGCGTCGGCGTCCACACTTCGCAGCGATCCGCGGTGACGAGCGCGGTCGCGTTCATCGGCTCCATCGTCGCGTGGTTCTGGTGCGGGTACGAGTACACCGCCTCGATCCGGCGCGCGGCGGACGCGATCGCCGCGCGCGCGTCGCCGGCCTGGTTGCCAACGGCGGCCTGCGGCGCGTCCAGCCCCGCCTTCATCACCGCCGCGAACTTCGCGCTCGACTCGGTCGCGTTCGGACCGTGGTCCCAGTCGATCGGCAGCGCGTCGAGCGCGCTCTTCGCATGCCACCAGGTGTCGGCGATCACCGCGACCGCGGAATCGCCGACGCGCACCACCTTCTTCACACCGGGTCGGCGCAACGCGACCGCCGCGTCGAGC
>JADZDA010000312.1 GCA_020851255.1 Burkholderiales bacterium
ATTCCTTGCCAATTTCTTGAGAAAATCGAGTCTGACCCCAATTTCAACCAACATGGCCTCCGACCGCCTCCCCACCCGCATCACCCGCGGCGTCCCGACCTCCGACGGTGCCGGCGTGCGTCTCACCCGCCTGATGGGCGGCGACCCGAGGATGCCCTCGGTCGACCCGTTCCTGATGCTCGACTATTTCGACAGCCCGGACGCGAGCGACTACCTGGCCGGCTTCCCGTCGCATCCGCACCGCGGGTTCGAGACGGTCACCTACATGCTCGACGGGCGGATGCGGCACAAGGACAACCACGGCCATGAAGGGGTGATCGAGACCGGTGGCGTCCAGTGGATGACCGCGGGGCGCGGCATCGTCCACTCGGAGATGCCCGAGCAGACCGAAGGCCTGATGCGCGGCTTCCAGCTCTGGGTCAACCTGCCCGCGAAGCTCAAGATGCAGGCGCCCGCCTACCAGGAACATCCCGCGGCGCAGATGCCGGTCGAGGTGCGCGAAGGCGGCGTCACCGTCAAGGTGATCGCCGGGGCGACCTCGCGCGGCGCGAAGGGCCCGATCTCGGTCGAGGCGACCGGCGCGCGCTACTTCGACCTCACGCTGCCCGACGGCGCGAGCTTCGAGGAACCGATGCCCGGAACCGAGGCCGGCCTGGTCGTCGTCCACGGCGGAGCGATCGTGTTCCCGGACGGCCGCGAGGTCGACGCGCTGGGCCTGGCCGAGCTGGGCTCGGGCGAGTCCGTGCGTTTCAGCGCGCGCGGCGCGGCGCGCGTGCTGTTCATCGCCGGCCGCCCGATCCACGAGACCGTCGCCTGGCACGGGCCGTTCGTGATGAACACGCGCGACGAACTCGTGCAGGCTTTCGCCGACTACCAGGCCGGGCGGTTCTAGCGGCCGCGTCAACGCCGGGCCTGTCGCCCGCGCGTCCAGGTTCACGGATGGGCTGGCCGGCGCGCGGTGCGATGGCCGTCGGCCGCGGGAAATCTCGCGGAGGGAAGAAAGACGCCGGCGAGGGTCGCCCCGAGCGCCGGCGTGGAGGCAAGCGTGGCCCGCGGTCCTACCGGGCCGGTTTGTCGGAGGGCGGAGCGGACTTGCCGCCGAGTCCCGGGAACGGGCCGGAGAACATCGGACCGGCCACGAACAGAACGACGCCGACGACGGCGAGCGCGACCGCGAGCGCTTCGATCAGGCGTCGCCAGCGCGGGGTGCCGCGCGGCGGGTCGGGTTCGTCCATGTCCTTCGATCGCTCCGGTGATCGCGCGCGGTCGGCGTCGACGCCCATCGTGGCGATGTTCGCCGGCGGAACCCCCGGTCGAATGCTCGCGCCTCGTCACCGCGAACGACACCCTCCCGCGGGAGGGAATCGGTCGTCGATCCGCGTTTGGTCGGATGGCAGGGGCGGCGCCGCGCGATTTCCCTAGAATGGCCCCAGGCGCGCGTCGTTCGCCGTGTACTCGAATTCCGGAACGCGCCAGCGATTGGCATTCAAGACTCGGGGAGGGGCCGATGAGCAAGAAGTCCGACGAGTTGACGCGTCTGCGGCAGACCTGCTGTCTGGGCCTCGCCTCCGAAATCGTGGTTCCGCAGATCGTCGAGGATCTGCACCGGCTGATCGACTCGGACCGCGTGCACTTCGCCTGGTCCGACGATCTCGGCAACATCGTCAACGCCTACTTCGAGAAGCCGGACCCCGCCGCGCTCGACTGGCTGCGGCACAACCACCGGCGATTCGAGGAGGAGGTCGGGATCTCGGTGCGTCAGTCGATCCTGTTCGGCAAGCCGACCGGCAACTACCGCTGGCCCTACCGGAAAGGCTTCGAGGCGACCGAGAGCTACGCGCGGCTGTTCGGGGGACTCGGGCTCAAGTATTCGCTCGACGGCGTCGTCCGCGACCGCTTCCGCCCGCTCGGGCAGGTGGTGTTGTTCCGCCGGATCGAGGATCCCGACTTCAGCGTCGACGACGAAGATCGTCTCGCGCAGACGTTGCCTTACATCGCCCATGCGATCGCCGGGCCGCAGAAGACGCCCGAGGCGTTCGTCGAGACCGGGGATTCGGGCCTGCTGGTGTTCGATGCCGACGGCAGGCTGAGCTTCCAGTCCGCGCAGGCGAAGGAGCTGATCGTCTACGCGCTCCACGAGCAGATTCCGGTCGGCGCCGGCGAGGGGCTGAGTCTCGACGAGGTCGAGCGCCAGCTCTCGGCGCTCCACGCCCGGATCTCGAAGATCCATGAACAGCCGGCGACTGCCGGCGCGCCCCCGGTCTGGGCGCTGCGCAACCGGTGGGGCGAATTCCAGCTCCGTGCGTACGTGCTCGACTCGCCGGGCGGAGGACGCGGCTACGGGGTGACCGTCGAGCGCAAGGTGCCGCTCGAGATGCGAATGCTGCAGAAGGTGAAGGAGATGCCGCTGTCGATCCGCCAGCGCGAGGTCTGCTTCCTGCTGCTGCGCGGAGTCGACAACGAGGCGATCGCGCAGATGCTGGGCATCACGCGGCCGACGCTCAAGGAATACACCCGGGCGATCTACCGCAAGCTCGGCGTCGCGCGCCGGGAGGATCTGGTGCGGCTCGCGCTGGAATGATCGGCGAACCGGAGCCGGGCTCGCAATTGGCGTAATTGGGGTCAGACTCGATTTTCCGGTGCGGAACTCGG
>JADZDA010000313.1 GCA_020851255.1 Burkholderiales bacterium
ACATGTAGATCGTCCGCTCGAAGAACGCGTTGGGCACGCCGCGCGTGACCAGCTGCTTGAACACCTGTCCGTCGCGGAGGAAAAAGAAGGCGAAGAACGGCGCCAGCAGCATCGTCGGCAGCGAGACCGCGGCGGCCAGCAGCGTCTCGGCGATCTTCTTCTGCAGCGCGGTGTCGCCGAATTCGGCGGCGCGCTTGCTCATCTCGGCGTGGAAGTCCATCTTCGCGAGGAACGCGAACTGCTTCTCGAGGCCCGCGAGCGTGCGGTCGATCAGCACCCGCCCGCCTTCGAGGTAGCGGTAGAACGTCTCCTCGCTGCCGACCGACTGCGCGGCGAGCCAGGGCAGCAGCGGGACCATCACGGCAACGGCGAGGATGGTGACGCTGCCGGCGACGATCGCCGCCGCGGCGTCGCGGCTGACGCCGGACAGCACGAGCCGGTGCACGATCGGGTAGAGCATGTAGTACAGGATGATCCCGAACAGCAGCGGGACGACGAGCCACAGCGCCTTCGCCGACGCCACCAGCAGCAGCGACGTGACGACGATGGTGACGAGCCCGACGAGCGGACCCGACGCGAAGGCAGAGTCCTTCACTGCGGCCGCATCTCCAGCGTCAAGTGCCGCGCGACCAGCTTGCGGCCCAGGTCGCGCGCGAGCTGCAGCGCGATCTTCGACGCGATCGCGCCGTGCGTCTCGACGAGCCCGCCGAAGTCGGCGCGCGTGAGCGCGGCGACCGCGCAATCCTCGGCGGCGCGCGCCTGCGCCGTGCGCGGCGTGCCCTCGAGCAGCGCCAGCTCGCCGAACAGCGCGCCGGTGGGAATCTCGGCGATGCGGCCGCCGTCGGGTTCGCCCGGCCGGCAGATGAGCACGCGGCCGGAGAGCACGACGTAGAGCGCCTGGCCCTCCTCGCCCTCGTCGAAGATGATCTCGTCCTCGAGGTACCGGCGCTCGTGCAGCAGGCCGTCGACGACGCGCAACTCGCGCGGGCCGAGCGTGGCGAACAGGTGAAGCTGCCGAATCTGGCTCAGCCGCGGGTGCTCAGGTCGTCCCTTCAGGAAGCCCAACATCGCCGATTCACCCTCTCGTTGCCGGGGTCGCTCCCCACGGTGCGGGATTGTCGCACGCGAGGGCGCGCAGGGGGAGCAGGTCCGGCCGGTGCCTTTCGCCCCGGGCGGGGATGGCTTAAAGTGGCGGCGCTTGCGCAAACCCGCTCGTGGAGGGCGTCATCCACCGTCGCAGTCACCCTGTCGCGCCGTGCACGGATCCCGCATGGCCGCGGTCCCCGGTTCGTGGGCGCGGGCCGGCGGGACGCGCGTGCCGGATCGCGGACCGATGACGGCTCCCGCCGCCAGCGCCGCGCGGTTCTCCGCACTCTGGGACCGCTGCGTGGCCGCGCCGCCGTCGCCGGCCGCCGCGGCGGTGTACGGCGAGCTCACCCGGCTGCTCGACGGGCCCGACCGCCGCTTCCACAACTCGAGTCACATCGCCGATTGCCTCGCCCGGTTCGACGAGGTGGCCCCGCTGCTGCACGACCGGGACGCGGTCGAGATGGCGATCTGGTTCCACGACGCGATCTACGTGCCCGGCGACCCGACCAACGAGCGGCGCAGCGCGGAACTGTTCCTGCTTCGCTCCGAGGGCGCCCGGCCGCTGTTCCGCCGGCGGGTCTGCGCGCTGATCATGACGACGAAGCGCGCGGTGGCGGCACGCGGCAACGACCGGAAGTTCATCGACGACATCGACCTCGCCGGCTTCGGCGCGTCGTGGGAAGAGTTCATGCGCCACGGCGACCTGCTGCGCGACGAGTTCGCGGCGCAGAACGATGGCGAATATTACGGCGGGCTGGCCGCGTTCATCGCGATGCTGCGCGCGCGCCCGCACTTCTTCGGAACCGACTACTACCGCGCACGGCACGAGCCGGCGGCGCGCCGGAATCTCGATCGGCTGTACGCGCTGCTGGTCGAGGACGGCTACGCGCCCCGCTAGCGTGGCGATGCGGTTCCCGCGGCGTCATCGCGAGACGCGCGGCAACGACGCTGTGCGGACGTCACGCGAGTCGGAAGCACATGAGAGCTTCAGCGAAGGACGACGCGCCCGTACGCGTCATCGAAGCGGACGACGTCGTCCGCGTCGATGTGGCCCTCACAGGTAACATCCGCAATGCCGAGCCTGGCTCGAATTACTGAGTTCCTTCGATCGGTCCAACGTGGCGCCGGGCGCCACCCCTCACCCCTCACCCCTCACCCCTCACCCCGGCACTCTCCCCGCGCGCGGAGAGCGGGCGGAATTTCACGCCGCCGCCGGCGTTCTCTGCTCCCTCTCCCCGCGCAGCGGGGAGAGGGCCGGGGTGAGAGGCGCGAGGCGCAGCGAGTCTACCCCGCGATCCGCCCGTACTTGTCGTCGAAGCGGACGATGTCGTCCTCCTCGATGTAGTCGCCGCAGGCGACCTCGATCAGTGCGAGCACGTCGTGGCCGCGGTTTTCGAGCCGGTGCCGGGTCTCGATCGGAATGAACGTAGATTCGCCGGCCGGGACGTCGTAGCTCACCTCTCCGCGCGTGACGTGCGCGGTGCCGCGCACGACCACCCAGTGCTCGGAGCGGCGATGATGCAGCTGCAGCGACAGCGAGCCCCCGGGCTTGACCTCGATGCGCTTGATCTTGAATCCCGGTCCCTGCTCGAGCAGCGTGTACGTGCCCCACGGCCGCGCGACGGTCCGGTGCAGTTTGTAGGCGTCGTGGCCGCGCGCCTTCAACTCGCCGACCACTTCCTTGACGCGCTGCAGGTGGTCGCGGTGCGCGACCAGCACGGCGTCGGGCGTGTCGACGATGACGAGGTTCTCGACGCCGAGGGTCGCGACGACGCGGTCCTCCGAGTGCACGAACGTCCCGCGCGTCGCGATGGCCACGCGCTCGCCGCTGCCGCGGTTGCCGTCGGCGTCGGCATCGGAGAGCTCGGACACCGCCTGCCACGAGCCGACGTCGCTCCAGTCGAAGTCGCCGCGCACGACGGCCACCATGCCGTCG